>DASPRR010000069.1:0-8382 GCA_035624375.1 Thermodesulfobacteriota bacterium
TGACGAATACCTGGACTATAAGAAGCAAGCTCTGGAAATCCTCCACGAAGAGGCCATGAGGGCGTTCGCCACCGGCAGCCGGTTAGCGGTGGCCGATTTTCTGGAGGCATACGCCGAGATGGGGAAGAAACCCGAGGAAAAGGGGAAAGAACCTCATTGATCTTGTCCCTTTTTTTATCGCGGGAGGCGGTGATCTTCCTGGCAATTGGCGCTGCGATCTGTGTCACCTTGGGAAGCCTTCTCCGGTTTATCATCCGGAATCCGGTCAGGCGACTTGCCGCTTACCCGATCTACCTGGGATACATTCTTTTTACAGCCAGCATAGCGATCTACATTGTTTTGGGATTCTTATCACCCTGAGTTTCGATGTAAAATTTTTCCGCCCGGAAAGGAGCAAACCATGGGAAAACAATCCGCCAAAATCTTCACTCTTTTATTCGCCCTTTCATTTTGCCTTTCCTTGGGTTGGGCCGCCGAAAAGTATCCCGACCGGCCCATCGACTTCATTTGTACCTGGGGGGTGGGCGGGGGGGCCGACCAGATGGCCCGGACGATCGGGAAGTTGGCCGAGAAGTTCCTGGGCGTGGCCCTGCCTGTCTCGAACATCCCCGGTTCTTCGGGAAACTCCGGCATGGCCAACGTTCTGGCCGCCAAGGCTGACGGATATACGGTTGCCACTTACATCGCCGACACGCTGGGCACGATCCCTGCCGGGACCGCCCGGCACAAGATCACCGACTTTGAATGGATTGTCCGAACGCAGGTGGCCCAATCTTATCTGTTTGTAAAAATGGACAGTCCCTTTAAAACCATCCAGGACCTTCTGAATTATGCCAAAGAAAACCCGGGAAAAGTGAAAGTGGCGGCCACTGGTTTTGGGACCGTCGACGACATTACGGTCCGTTACCTGGCCTCCAAGGGGTACAAGATGACCACCATTCCCATCCCCCAGCCAGGAGAACGCTACGCTTCAACCCTGGGGGGGCATTCGGAAGTGCTCTATGAGCAGGCCGGGGACATCAAGCAATACCTGGAGGCCAACCAGCTTCGCCCCTTGATCGTCTTCTCTCAAAAGCGCTTTCCAGCCTTCCCCGACCTCCCCTGCTCCTTGGAATTGGGCTATGAGATTACCCTTCCCCAGTTCCGGTCCATCGTGGCCAAGAAGGGGGTCCCGGGTGACCGGGTGAAAATCCTGGCGGAGGCCTTCCAGAAGGCCATGGAGACTCCCGAATGGAAGAAATTCGCCCAGGACCAATACCTCGACCCAGAGAGCTACCTGGGTCCGGACAAGTTCCCGGCCTGGATCGCTTCCGAAGTGGAGACCCTGCGGAATTTCATGAAGACCTTCGGTATGGCTAAGTAGGGCGAGGAATCCGACCCTACTGAGTTATTGAAAAGAGGATAGCCATGTCCAAAATCGATGCCGGGCAAGCACAGCATGCGAGGTTGGAGCCTATCTTGAAATCCCTGATCGGACCTCTCTTGATCTTTCTTCTGGCGGTTTATTTTTACTTTCTCGCCGGGAAGATTGATGAACCCCCCAGTCCGGAGCAGTTGGGCGCAGCCTTTTGGCCCAAGATGATTCTCATTTTTCTTATGATCAGCTGCGGGATCAAAGCCGGTGAAATTCTCATGGCCCGTCGGAAAGGGGGGGCGGAAGGGACCCCGGCAGGACCTCGTCCCGAAGTGGATATTCCCAAACTGGCGGCGATGATCGCGATGGTCATCGCCGCGGTTTATTTCATGGATATCATCGGATTTCCTCTGTGCAATTTCATTTTCCTCATCCTTTTCATGCGCATCGCCGGGCTGCGCAAAAAAATACCTTTGTTCCTGACCTCCGTCCTGGGGACCATCTTTCTCCTTTACCTTTTCGTGAAGATCGTTTATCTTCCCCTGCCCAAGGGGCAGTGGGTTTTCGACGACATGACCATTTTTCTCTACCGGCTTTTGCATATCATTTGAGATCGTTAGGGACGATTCATGAATCGCCCCCACGGAAAAGTGCGGAATTCAACCGCACGGCGGTTCGTATAGCGAATCTGGCAAGGAGACCGCTCCATGTTCGATCAATTGGCACTTCTGGGCACCGGGTTGGTAAACACTTTTGATCCTTTGAACTTCTCCATGATTCTCGTGGGGTTGGTCATCGGAGTCCTGGCCGGGGCTCTCCCGGGCATCACCATGCTCAACGCGATTGTCCTGGTTCTGCCCTTCACTTATTTGATGGGAATCGTTCCTTCCCTTCTCCTCATGACCTCCGTATATTGCGGAGGAGTCTTCGGGGGGTCCATTACCGGAATTCTCTTCAACATCCCCGGCGACCCCATGAATGTCCCCACGACCTGGGAAGGCTACCAGCTGAATAAGAAAGGCTTCGTGTCCAAAGCTTTAGGAATGGCCATCATGTGCTCGGCCATCGGCGGATTCCTGAGCGCCTTGATCATGACCTTTGTCTCTCCCCCTTTTGCCAAGGTGGCTCTCTCTTTTTCCTCCTGCGAGTACTTTTCGGTGGTCTTCCTTGGCTTGGTGAGCGTGGTGGTCATCGGCACCCGGTCGATCGGTTCGGCTTTCATATCCCTCTTCATCGGTATGTTTTTGGGCACCGTGGGCATGGACGATATCTTCGGTGCGGTGCGCTTCACTTTCGGATCTCGAATTATGGAGACTGGGATCAACTTCACCACCGTCCTCATCGGTCTTTTTGCCATCGGGGAAGTGCTCGATCAGCTTTCCATAAAGAAAAAAGGGGAAGGAGAAATCATTCGCACCCGCCCCAAAACGACCCTCCCCCGCCTTGGAGAAATCTGGGGGCTACGGAATACTGTTTTAAGAGGGTTGGGCATTGGCACGGTCATCGGGGCGATCCCCGGCACTGGGGCAACGGTCGCTTCCTTTGTCAGCTACGGCGTGGAAAAACAGGTCTCCAAGACCCCGGAGAAATTCGGCACCGGCGTCTGGGAAGGGTTGGTTGCCTCGGAAACCTCCATCAATGCTTCCACCGGAGGCGCCATGATCCCCCTCCTCACCCTCGGCATCCCCGGCAGCGGGGCCACCGCGGTGATGATGGGGGCCTTTCTCCTTCATGGCATCCAGCCCGGACCGCTTCTCTTCAACAAGTCGCCCGAGGCGGTTTACACCATTTTTGTGGGAATGTTGGTCTGCAACCTAATCATGATCCTGGCCGGGTTGATCACCGCCAAATTCTTTTCCGAACTGATGCGGGTTCCGGAAAATATCCTCTGCGCTTTTATCATCACCTTCTGCCTCCTCGGGGCTTTTGCCCTGCGCAATGATATGGCCGATGTGTGGTTCATGGCCATTTTTGGAATCGTGGGATACTTCATGCGCCGGTATGAACTCCCCATTCCCCCCATGATCCTGGGCATCATTCTCGGGCCCCTAGCGGAGAAGTACTTTCTGACGACCATGATCGGCGCGGGCAACGATTTCACCATCTTCTTCACCCGGCCGGTAAGTGGGTGTCTAATGGTCATCTCCGTGGGGCTGCTCCTCATGCCTTTCCTGAGAGGCTTGGGAAAGAAAGGCAAGAAAACCTAGGCTCAATCATGAGTGATCGGAAGGAAACCAAGACCGTCGTCCTGGGAGTCCTGGGAGTGGACGCCCATGTGGTGGGAAACAAGATCATGGCCCATGCCCTGGAGGCCGGCGGGTTCAAGGTCGTCAATATCGGAACTTTCTCTTCCCAGCAGGATTTTATCCGTGCGGCCATCGAAACCGCGGCTCACGCTATCCTGGTGGGTTCCCTCTGCGGCCATGGGGAAATGGAGTGCCGCGGGTTCCGGGAAAATTGCATCGAGGCGGGAATCGGTGAGGTCTACCTGGTCGTCGGCGGAAACCTGGTGGTGGGTAAGCAGAAATGGGAAGAAGTGGAGAAGCGCTTTCTTCAGATGGGTTTCAACCGCGCCTACCCCCCCGGAGTTTCCCCCCGGAAGGTCATCGAGGACTTGAAGAAAGACCTGGGGAATTGAAAAGACGAGTAGAGCATCGAGCATAGTGCAGAGGAATTTTTCTTTTCGCTATGCTCCACGCGATATGCGTTATGCATTCTGTATGTCCTTAGCCCTTTTGATAGATTTCGGGAGCACTTTCACCAAAATCCTGGCGGTCGATTTGACTGCCGAAGAAATTCTCGCTTACGCCCAGAGCTGCACAACGGTGGACACGGATATCATGGTGGGGCTGCGGCGGGCCCTGGAGCTCCTCCCCCCTCTTCTGAAGAACTCTCCTTATGAATGCAAGCTAGCTTGCAGCAGTGCGGCGGGTGGCTTGGGAATGATCACCATTGGCCTGATCCCGGAGCTTTCGGCGGAGGCCGCCCGTCGGGCGGCCCTGGGAGCCGGGGCCAAAGTCGTCAAAGTTTATTCTTTTCGTCTTTCAACCCGGGAACTGGAGGAACTGGAGGGTTTGAAGCCGGACATCCTTCTCCTTGCCGGGGGAACGGATGGAGGAAACCGAGAGGTCATCCTAGACAACGCCCGTCTGCTTGCGGGCAGCAGGATCGAGTGCCCCATTCTGATTGCCGGGAACAAAGCCGCGGCGGACGAGGTCCAATCCATCCTGCGCGCCGGGGGGAAAATCACCCTTCTGGCCAACAACGTCATGCCGGAAGTGAATGTGCTGAATGTGGAACCGGCCCGGGACATGATCCGCAAAGTGTTCATCGAGCGGATCATCGCCGCCAAGGGTTTGAAGAAGGCGGAGGAATTTGTCGAAGGCATCCTCATGCCCACGCCCACCGCCGTTTTGCGTGCCGCTCAGCTTCTTTCCCAGGGGACGGGTTCCGAGAAAGGGATGGGAGACCTGGTCGTGGTGGATATCGGGGGGGCTACGACCGACGTGCATTCCATCGGTATGGGGAGTCCGGTCCAGGCCGGAGTGGTGCGTAAAGGCCTGCCGGAGCCTTTGGCCAAACGGACGGTCGAAGGCGACCTGGGCCTCCGTTACAATGCCGCCACGATTCTTAAGCTGTGCGGGGAGGGACGAATTCTCCAGCATACCAGCCTCTTCCAAAAAGACCTTTCCTCGAGGCTTGAGGTGCTTTCTCAGTGCGTGGAAGTCCTTCCCCAAACGGCGGAAGAACAAGATTTGGATTTTGCCCTGGCCGCCTGTGCGGCCCAGGCGGCAATGGAAAGGCATGCCGGGTCAATCGAGGCTCTCTGGGGTCCCCAAGGACAATACTACCTTCAGTATGGAAAAGACTTGACCGGCGTGGAACACCTCATCGGGACGGGAGGAATTTTCATCCACCATCCTCAAGCCGGCGAGATCCTGAGGATGACACTTTTTTCTCCCCAAGAGCCCTTTTCCCTGCGCCCCAAGAATCCAAATATTTACAGCGATGCCCGGTATTGCCTTTATGCGGTGGGTCTGCTTGCGGACCGCTATCCGGAAACGGCCTCCCGAATTGCCAGAAAATACCTAAAAAAATGGGATTAAAATTTTTACCACAGAGCGCACAGAGGCCGCAGAGAAAGAATTAGATTTAAAAAGAAGAAGAGAAGAACGAAAGAGGGTATCCCCATAAAAAAATTTTTCGGATTTAACCAATTCCTTGTGTTCTCTGGGTTCTCTGCGGTTAAGGGAAAAAATGAAACTGAGTAATCAACGATGGTCCGATGAAGAATTCTTTGCCGAACGGGAGAAGGTCCTTACCCTCTGGCCGACCGGGAGAGAGATCGATCTGGAGGAAACGGTAGATTATTTGAAAAGCCTCCCCCCGGCGAAGCTGTACGCCAGGGTGATCGTCGAGGCAGAAAAAGAAGGCCGCACCCTAGTCCAACCCCGGGGAGGGGTTGCTTTGATTGACAACCATATCGCCCTACTCCGATGTTTGCAGGATAAGGGAGGGGCCGACCTCCTTCCCACGACGACGGATACCTACACGCGCAACTTGAAATTTCAGGACGCCCAGCGGGGCATGGAAGAAAGCCGGAGACTGGGCCGCTCCATGCTCAACGGCTGTCCAATCGTCAACCACGGTTTTCGAGCCATTCGCCGAATATCAGAATCGGTTCAACGTCCGATCATCGTCCTCTCTGGAACCGCCTTTCCCCAGCTCACCGCGGAAATGGGGTTTGCCGGGGGCATGACCGCCTTTCTTGGCGCGGCCATTTCCTACACTGCTTCCTACACCAAAGACCTCCCCTTCGAACAGGGAATCCGCAACTACCAGTATCTTGACCGCCTGACTTCTTATTATGAGCAAAGGGGGATTCGCCTTCACCGGGAACAGCCTGGATTCCTCACCGGCACTCTTATCCCCCCAGGGATCGGAATCGCGGTGGCTGTGCTGGAGATGCTCCTGGCGGCGGGCCAGGGAGTCAGGCACTACAGCATGGGTCTTTGCCAGAGCCTCAATATTTCCCAGGACGTGGCTGGCCTATGGGCTTTGAAGGAGGTCGGAAGGGAATACTTGCGGCGTTTCAACCATGAAGACCTTTTCTTCTCCGTAGCTACCCACCAGTGGATGCAGGCGTTCCCGCCGGACGAGCCCCGGGCCTTCGCGGTCATTGTGCTGGGCGGAATCATCGCTGCTCTGGCTGGAGCTACCCAGGTCATCACCAAGTCCACCCACGAGGCTGAAGGGATTCCTACCCAGGAAGCAAATGCCGAGGGCGTCAAAGCCACGAGGATGGCCATTCAACTCCTACGAGCCTGCCGGCTGCCGGAAAGCCCGGAGGTTTCCCAAGAGAAGGAAATGATCATAAAGGAGGCCCGCTCCATCCTGGATAAAGCCCTGGAAATGGGAGACGGTGACCCCGCCTTGGCGTCCCTCCGGAGTCTACAGGCCGGGGTCTTGGACATTCCTTGGGCCCCCAATCAGTTTGTGGCAGGCAGGGTCATTCCGGTGCGGGATGCTTCGGGAGCGATCCGGTACCTGGAACATGCCAACCTTCCTTTCGAACGGGAGATATTGGAATATAACCTGGAGAAGGTCCGCGAAAGGGAGCATAAGGCGGGCAAAAAGATCAATTATGAAGAGGCGATCTTCGATATTACGGAAGTAAGCAGGATGCTGGAGAACGAGTGAGACGTGAGGAGCAAAGTTTGAGGACAAAGAAAAAAGAGCGGGGGTCGGTCCATACGGCAGAAAAGGACAAACAGGCAATATTGAATTGAAATGAGGGAAAATTATTCTATGAAATTCGCATCCCCGGAAATCATCGCCAGAGTCGTCGAGAGTCTGAAGAAGAACGAAATGGAGGCTGTGTATTTCTCCACCGTGGCGGAAGCTAAGAACGAGGTCTTGCGTAGGATCCCTCTAGGAGCCAAGGTGGGAATCGGGGGATCGATTACCCTAAGGGAAATGGGGATTCCGGAGGTCCTAGAAAAAAAAGGGCACGAGGTTTACGACCACTGGAGGGAGGGACTCTCCAAGGAGAAGAGACAGGAGGTCGGCAAAAAACATCAGCGGGCCGATGTTTTCCTGACCAGCACGAACGCCCTTACTCTGGACGGGAAATTGATTAACGTGGATGCCACCGGGAACCGGGTTTCCTCCATGATCTTCGGCCCAGAAAAGGTCGTGGTGATCTCCGGGGTCAATAAGATCGTCAGGAATCTGAGCGAAGGTCTTGCCCGGATCAAAAAGGTCGCTGCCCCGAGGAACTGTCAGAGGCGAAAGGATCCCACCCCCTGCGCCCAGGATTTGATCTGCCGTAACTGCAACACTCCGGCCAGGCTCTGCCGGGTGACGACCATCATTGAAAGAAGGCCTTGGGGAATCAAAGATTTCTCGGTCATCCTGGTCGGAGAGGAACTTGGTTACTAAAGCTCGTGGGGGCGGTTCGCGGACCGCCCCTCATAGAATTGCCTCAATGAAAATCGAAAGAATTGACCTCTGCCGGCTTAAAATTCCTCTGAAACAGCCCTACAAGATCGCCACGGCGGAGATGAAGACTTTCGATTGCACAATCGTATGTCTTCATTCCCAGAGGCGTGAGGGACTGGGAGAGGCCATGGCAGATATTCAGGGCTATTTTTGGGAGACCGCCGATCAGGTCTGGCGGTTTGCCAAAGAACAAGGCCCAAAGATCCTCGGCCTCCAGGTGGAAAAAGCCCGGGATTCGATTTCCCGGCATGCGAAGGAAATGCCCTGCTCGGTGACCCCTTTTTTGACCGCCCTGGAAATGCTGAACCCGAAATCCCTTCTTGCCCCTCCTTCCCAGCTTATATCTGTGCCCATGCTGGGGATCCTCCAGGCGACGGACCCCGAAGGGATTCGCGCGGAAATCGAAGATTTCATCTCCCGTGGTTATGACACCATAAAGATCAAGGTTGGTTTCGATGTGGATAGGGACCTTGAAAGGGTAAAACTGGCGCAAGAGATGATCCAAGGAAGGGCGCATCTGCGGGCGG
>DASPRR010000073.1:0-4305 GCA_035624375.1 Thermodesulfobacteriota bacterium
GGCCAGACCTTCCCAGCTTCTTCCGTAGACCTTCTGAAAAAGCAGGTTGAGATAGAGATAGAGGGGGCTCAGGTCGAGGATGCGTTCCCCGAGATCGACGCCTTGGCTTATCCGTTCGGCGAAAATGGGATACTTGCTGAAGAGGATGGGCTCGGTAACCACCAAAAAAATCAGAATTTTCAGCATCAGGGAGGAGAGAAAAAGGGCAAGCAGAAGAGTGGATCGGTTCTTCATAGGATCGCAGATTTGGGTTCAGATACCCTTCCAGGGGGCCAATTACTTCATTTTAACCGATGAAGGGTTCTTTGGGGAAGGTTTTGGCCAGCACCCCGGGATATGGATTGAAGCAATAGAAAAGATATGTCTGAGAATCTCATCGGCAGGGGTCCTTCCTTCCTAAACCCGTGAGGTAAAGGGGGAGATGCCAGGTTCAGAAAATAAAACCCATTTTCCCCGGAGGCAGATGTCCCGGGGGGGAAAGGTAATCGAATTCCGGTTAAGAATTGACACCTTCTAAGGTCCCATACTATATTCAGAAGGGAGGGTTTAAAAGTGAAGGAACATCCGTTCCCTAATAGAATCACCCCGAACTGGACTGAAATAAAGATTCCGAGAGGGAAACCGGAGGACCATGGTTGAGGGATTCACCCTTCTTTTTGTTTTTCTCCTGGGATGCTGTGTAGGGAGCTTTCTCAATGTATGCATCTACCGCTTGCCCCAGGACCTTTCCATTATCGCACCCCGCTCCTACTGCCCCCAATGCCGGGCCCCCATTCATGGGTATGATAATATCCCTCTGGTGAGTTATCTTCTCCTCCGGGGAAAATGCCGGAATTGCGGGGCCAAGATCTCTTGGCGATATCCTTTGGTCGAAGCGCTGTCTGGTGGTTTCGCCGTAGCTCTCTTTGTGAAGTACGGCTTTGGCTTCTTCTCCTACTCGGCATTCACCGCGGCGCTCCTGGTGATCACCTTTATCGACCTGGACCATCGCATCATCCCCGATTTGATTTCCCTTCCGGGGATCGGGATCGGCTTCCTCCTTTCCGTCTTCGAACCCTCACTCTCGGTGAGGGATTCCCTGATCGGGCTAGTGGCCGGAGGGGGCTCGCTCTACTTGGTGGCGGTGGCCTACGAAGCCCTTACCAAAAGGGAGGGCATGGGAGGCGGAGACGTAAAGCTGCTGGCCATGATCGGGGCGTGGCTGGGCTGGAAAGCGGTCCTCTTCACCATCTTTTTTGCATCCCTTTCGGGTACGATTATCGGAGGAGGGGCTATGCTGGCGCAGAAACAGGGAAGGCACTCCGCCATCCCCTTCGGCCCCTTCTTGGCTTTCGGGGCGCTGGCTTATCTCTTCTTCGGGCCGCAGCTCATCGACTGGTACCTGAATTTGGGAAAACCGTAAAGAAATCTTAACCACAGAGATCGCAGAGACCCTAGAGATGAATCAAAATGTAAATTCAATAATGGGCTTTTCCATTTAACTCATGCTGACATTTCCAGCCCGAACCCCCCCTCTCCCCTTCGTGGGAGAGGGTCAGGGTGAGGGGGATTGAAGCAGAGAAGCACGAGATTCCGAAGACTTTTCACCCCCACTCTTCCCTCCCCCATCGAGGGGGAGGGAGAATCAACGCTGAAGAACCTCAAGGGTCAAGCGGAAAATCGTTCTTTGTATCAGCCAACCGTATCCGCCGGATTTTTGAAAAGTGAGCCGAATGAACATGAGTCAAGTGGAAAAGCCCATTCAATAACTCAAAGAATTATAGGATCAGCGATAACGGTTCACAAAGAGTTGGGCCCTGGCTTGCTGGAGTCTTCTTATGAAGCCTGCATGGCCTATGAATTGGCTCGACTGAATTTGAAGATTGAGAGACAAAAGGGATTGTCGGTCACTTATCGTGGAATCAAATTGGATTGTGGATATCGCATAGATTTTCTTATAGAAGACCGGGTGATCCTTGAACTGAAGGCAGTTGAAAAGCTGGAGCCCATCCATGAAGCGCAGATATTATCCTATCTCAAGCTATCCAAATGCGAGGTGGGACTTCTGATTAACTTTAATGTTAGGCTTATCAAAAATGGAATCCGTCGATTCATAAACAAGGTTTTAGAATAATTTATCTCTCTGTTCTCTGGGCTCTCTGTGGTGAAATTTCTTTATGACCTGGAGTTTTCGACCCGGGATCCGGACGCAAATCGTATTTACTCTCACCATTTTGATGGCCGGGGCAGTGGCCTTTGTGGGATTCCTTTTCCTGAAAGTGGAGGAAAGGAATCTTATGGATCAGAAAATCCGGGAAGGAAAGCAGATCGTGGGGGCCCTGCAAAGGTTTCTCCAGGATTGGGCCCCGGAAAGCCCTGGGAAGACCCTTTCGGAGAATCTTGACCGAGTTGTCTTCCTTTTTGCCCAGGGCCACCCCGATTTGCATTTCACGGTGGTCAACCGGGATTTTAACATTCTGGCAGACTCACGGCCGGACCAGGTAGGAAAGGTCCTGCGGGATATGGGCCTGGAGAAGGCCATGGCTTCCGGAAAAATTTTTGCCCACGGAGCCGAGTCGGAAGAATCCTTTTCCCTTATGAAGAGAACCCCCCTTCTGATCTCCAGTGCCTGGCTCCTCGGGGATCAAACGGTGGGCGGAATCCGGGCGGAAATTCCCCTGGAGGACCTGAAGGAAACGCTCTTCCGCTCCCAAAGCATCCTCTTCCTGTATTTCTTTCTAACTGCCTTTCTTCTGATCGTGGTGGGAAGCTTTCTCCTATCCCGGGTGATCCTAAAGCCCCTGAAGAAGCTTATGCAAATGTCGGATAAGATCGCCGAAGGGAACCTGGAATTGATGAGCGGGCCTTCGGGCGGGAATGAGGTGGGGAGGGTGTTGGCCTCTTTTAACCATATGATTTCCCGGCTGCGAGAAGACCGGTCCAAGATGGAGGAATATATCGCCTCCCTGAAAAAGGTCAACCGGGAACTGCGGCTGGCCCAAGAAGAGATCATCCGTTCCGAAAAGCTGGCTTCCATCGGGCGGCTGGCCGCAGGCGTGGCCCATGAGGTGGGCAATCCCACGGGCGCCATCCTGGGTTACCTGGACCTCCTTTCCAAAGGAGGATTGGCTGAAGCGGAGAAGGCAGAGGTCCTGAAAAGGGCGGAGCTAGAGGCCGAGAGAATCCGACGGATCGTGCGGGAGCTTCTAGAATTTTCCAGGCCCTCTGCTCGGAGGGAAGAAGAGGTGGAAGTGAATACGGTTATCGACCGAGCCCTTTCCCTCCTTTCCCATCAGAAAAAGGTGTGGGAGCAGATTCATGTGATCCGTGAACTTCAGAAGGATCTCCCCCGGTGGAGAGGAAATCCTCATCACCTGCAGCAGGTGATGATCAACCTCTTGCTGAACGCGGCCGATGCCTTGGTCGCTAATGACTCGGGACAAACCGGGGGGGAGAAAAAAATCCGAATCACCACCCAGGCCCTGCCCCCAGAGGAACTGGGTGATTCTTTGGGTCCGGCCGCCCGGAGGAAAGAAGTCAGCCCGGGGGCGGATTCCTCTCTTTTTGGTATCGATCGAGATGTTCACCCGCCATCCCTGCAGGAGGTGAGTTCCATCCTGCAAGTGGATGTGGAGGATAGCGGCCCGGGAATTCCCGCAGAAAGGCTGGGAAGAATCTTCGATCCCTTCTATTCCACCAAACCGCCCGGCGAGGGAACTGGCTTGGGTTTGGCCATCTGCCTGGGGATCCTAGAATCGTACGGTGGAAAAATCTCGGTTCAAAGCGAATCGGGGAAGGGGGCCCGATTTACCATTCTTTTACCCATTTTTGAGTAGCCTCTTGGACCCCCGACGACAGAGAAAGAAAAGGGCGGCCCTGCCTCGCTCGGCGCTCTGCAGTGAAACCTTTTAGGGGAAAGACATGGAAAACAAAAAGGCCCTGGTGGTCGATGACGAAGAAGCCATGCGTCACATGCTCTCCCTGGTCCTAAAGCGGGAGGGCTATGAGGTCCTGACCGCGGCGGATGGGAAAGAGGCCCTCTCCAAACTGGAATCCGATCTCTTTGATTTTATCCTGATGGACGTGGTCATGCCCGAAATGAGCGGGCTGGAGCTGCTCGAGGCCATGAAGGATCGAAAGGTGGAGTCTACGATCATCATGATGTCTGCTTATGGAAGCCTGGACACCGCCGTGGAAGCCATGAAGAGGGGCGCCTATGACTATATTACCAAGCCCTTTAAACCCGATGAAATCCTGCTGGCTCTGCGCAAAGCGGAGGAACGGGAGACCCTGAGGAAAGAAAACGCTCAGCTGCGGCAGGTCGTT
>DASPRR010000094.1:0-16666 GCA_035624375.1 Thermodesulfobacteriota bacterium
ACTGTAGCCGGCTAAAAATACAAAATCGAGACTTCAGATTTCGCACAGGGCCTCCGGGCCTTTAGGGAAAAACGGGAACCTTTATTTAAGTAGGAAAAACGAATCCGCCTTGCTAAGAAGTCCCTAAACCTTAAAGCCAAAACGCATCCCGATTTTGTGCTAATCTACTTTCATCCCGACACGACTTTTGGCATCGGGGCCATAGGCAATCTGGGTCCCCCGGCGAAAGCTTTGGGTTCCAGGAAAATCTCTGTTCGTTACGGAAGGCGGCTGCCTGGTAGATTTTAGGAAAATTTATGTTGACAAAAGCCAGCTTTCTGTATACATTCTGCCGAAGATTAATTTGATTTCCGAATACAATATTTCAGCCCTTTGACCAAATAATTTCAAAGGAAATTTGCCCATCAAAGGTTGGCCTGCAAATCGGCGGAATTCCTCCCCCCGGGGGGCGCCCGGGAGAAGGAACGGTCCGCCCCATTTTTTTTCAAAAGGGAGGGGAAAATGAAGAAAAAGTTATCCGCAATCCTTTTGGGAATTCTGGTTGCAGTTTTTCTTGCCAGCGGTCTTGCCTTTTCCGCCGAGGCAATCAAATGGAAAATGCAGGTGGCCTATCCTCCGGGGGATGCAACCTATGACGTCCATTCCAAGGAGACGGTCAAGTTAATCGAGAACGCATCCGGTGGAAAGATCAAAATTGACCTATTCGCTCCGGGTGCGTTATGCAGCGTAGGGGAAGTGGTTAACGCCATTTCCAAGGGAATGATCGATATGGGGGCTATTTACGGCCCGGCCTATGCAGGGTCCGTCCCAGTGGGGGACGTGGAAGCGGGGCTCCCTTTCAGTTGGATGAGTCCGGATCAAGTGATCGACCTGTTCTGGGGCTCCAATTACCGGATGATCGACACGATCCGGGAAGGCTGGGCCAAGAAGAACATTTTTTACTTGTATCCCAATTCGTGCGGAACCTATCCCTTCCTGCTGACTTACCCGGTCAACAAGATTGCCGACTTTAAAGGTCATAAAATCAGGGCCATGGGCGCCACGGGAGAATGGCTGAAAAGAGCCGGCGCCGCTCCAACCCCACTGCCCGGGAGCGAGATCTACATGGCCATCAAACTCGGCACCATTGAAGGTACCCCTTTCCCACCCATGATCCTTGAAACCCTCAAGCTGAAAGAAGTGGTCAAGTACATCATCTTCCCGGGCCTCGTGGCGCCCCCCAATACCTGCATGGTCATTAATATGGATTCCTGGAAGAAACTGCCCGAGGAAGTGAAAAAGACCTTGACCGACGACCAGAAGACCATCGAAGTGTACCGTGCGAACGGGAAAGGATATCAGGCAAGGGATGATGAAGCTCTCAAGGAGGCTTATAAGATCGGGATTAAGAGCATTACTCTGCCTGACAGCGAAATCAAGGAGGGCCGTCGCATTGCGGTTGAGGTTTGGGATATGGTGGGCGCTAAGGACACCTATTCCAAGAAGGGCGTCGAGACCTTGAAGCGTTACCTGACCGCCAAAGGCCTTCTGTAAGTAATCCCCGATCTCTGCTTATCTTGCGCGGCCCTGCCGGGGGCCGCGCAAGATAAAAAGGCAACCCCATGAATATAGAGGGGGAATCCATGTCACGAATCCTCGATCGATTCATTAAAGCAGTCAATTCAATTAATCATTGGGTGGGCTACATTACGGCTTTCCTTTTGCCGGTGATCATCCTCATTGTCTCCTATGAAGTGGTCATGCGTTATTTCTTCAATGCCCCCACAATCTGGGCCTGGGATGTGAACATTCAACTCCTCGCCGTCATGGTTTTCCTGGGGGGCGGGTACACCCTCATGCAAAACGGGCACGTAAGAGTGGATCTGTGGTACGGCAAATTGTCTCCTCGGGGAAAGGCCAGGGCTGATGTGATCAGTTCGCCACTGTTCTTCCTTTTCTTTATCATCCTTCTGTGGAAAGGCGGGGAGATGACGTTGGACTCCATTGCCGAGCGCGAAGTGATGTCCACCATTTTTGCCCCCCCGCTCTATCCCCTGAAAATCATCTTTACTGCAGGGGTATTCCTGTTCTTTCTGCAGGGCGTGGTCATGTTGATCCTTGACCTGCGGACGGCTTTTTCGAAGGAAAAAAATTCCTAAAAAACCGTCAAAACTCTGAATGGGATGAGATCATTTGACTGAGCTTGTTGGCGGAGAGGGTTTTTTATGAGTATCGAATGGTTAACGGTGATTATGTTTCTGGCCTTATTGGTCGCTCTCTATTTGGGCCACCCGCTTTCCATCGTCCTGGGCGGGACGGCCATATTCTTCACCCTCATCATCTGGGGGCCCAAGGGACTTTATATGGCGGCCACGACCTCCCTGGCGTCGGCCATGAATGAAACTCTTCTTTCCGTTCCCCTGTTCGTCTTCATGGGTACCATGCTCCAGGCCTCGGGGATCGCCGAGGATTTATATGATATCATGTACCGGTCTATCGGCCGGGTTCGGGGGGGGCTGGCGGTGGGCACGGTGATCATCTGCACCATCTTTGCGGCCATGGCCGGCATCAGCGCCGTCGCCACCATTACCATGGGGATCATCGCCCTGCCCTCCATGCTCAAGCGTGGTTACGATAAGCATCTGGCCTTGGGCTGCATCGCGGCGGGAGGGGCTCTGGGGATCCTCATCCCCCCTAGCGTCCCCATGATCCTTTATGCCTTACTCGCCAGGGAGTCGGTTGGGAAGCTTTTTGCGGGGGGGTTTCTCCCAGGTTTCTTACTCTCGGGGATTTTGATCGCCTATATCCTGATCCTCTGCTGGATCAAGCCCCATATGGCCCCGGCGATCCCCCCGGAGGAACGAACCCGGGGGCAGAGTTTGCTGAAATCTTTCAAGGCTGTCTTCTGGTCCATCCTTCTCATCGTGCTGGTATTGGGGACTATTTATAGCGGCGCATGTACCCCCACGGAAGCCGCGGGAGCAGGAGCCCTGGGCAGTGTTCTAGCCGTCGTCCTCAACAGAAAATTTACCTGGAACACTTTTGCTTCGGCCATCCACTCCACTTTCCGCTTGACCGCCATGGTGATGTGGATCGTCATCGGGAGCAGCTGTTTTTCCCACATCTTTAATGCCGCGGGGTCACAGGACCTAGTGACCAATCTTTTGGCTAACCTGCCCGGGGGCCGTTGGGCTGTCTTTTGTTTCTTCCAGCTTATCTATTTCATCCTGGGGATGCTCCTGGACCCAACGGGAATCGTTATGATCTGCACTCCCATATTCGTTCCGGTCATTACTAAATTGGGTTTTGATCCCGTCTGGTTCGGGGTGACCTTTATCGTCAACATGGAGATGGCTTATCTGACCCCGCCTTTTGGCTATAACCTTTTTTACCTTCGAAGCATCGCCCCCGAAGGGGTCCAGATGTCAGATATTTATAGGTCCGTGGTTCCCTTCATCGTTCTTCAAATGCTCTGTCTGATCTTGGTTTCCATTTTTCCCGAGATCATTCTCTGGCTGCCCAGAAAATTGGTATGAACCAAGGGCGTTAATCGCCGATCTCCCCTGCTGGCCCGAGATTTATCCCTTCTCGTTTCCGAAGATGGCCACGGCGCTCAGCTGGGGCGGGCCTCCGAAGGTGTGGGAGAGGCCCCGGCGGGGATTTTTGATCTGCCGTTCCGGTTTCTCCGCCTTACCCTGAAGCTGTTTGTACACTTCATAGGTCATGCGAATCCCGCTCGCCCCCACCGGATGGCCAAAGCATTTCAGCCCACCGTCGGCGTTCACCGGCAGGCCCCCCTGAAGGTTAAAGAAGCCCGAATCGATGTCTTCCCGAGCCCTTCCCCTCGGGCTGAATCCGAAGTCTTCATAGATCGCCAGCTCGGTGATGGTGAAACAGTCGTGCACCTCGGCAATGTCCAGGTCCTCCCGGGGATTTTTGACCCCGGCCATCTCGTAGGCTTTCTGGGACGACTTGATCAGGGCATCGAAACTGGTCCAGCTGAATCCCGGCCGGAAATGGGGAAGCATGGAATCCATGGCAATGCCGAATCCCTTGACGTAGATGGGGTCCGGCCGGAATTTCTTGGCCAGGTCCGCCCGGGTGACAATGGCAGCAGCCGATCCATCGCTGTTTCCGCAGCAGTCATAAAGGCCCAGGGGCCAGGCAATGATGGGTGCCTTCATCACATCTTCCAGGGTGATCCGGTTGTGAAAATGGGCCTTGGGGCATAGGCTTCCGTTGTAATGGTTCTTCACCGCAATCTTCCCGATCATCTCCTTGCCCTTTTCCGGGTCGATTTCATACTGGTGGAAATAGCGCGTGGCAATGAGGGAAAAGGACCCTGGGGAGGTCCTCCTGGCCTCATGGACAGGATGCATGCCCCGTCCCGTCCCAAGGCCGGGAAATCCCGTGTCCTTCAGCTTCTCCACTCCCAGAGCCAAGACCACATCATAGACGCCGCTAGCCACTGCCGTTACCGCTTCGATGAGGGCGATGTGGCCGGTGGCGCACCAGTTTTCATTCCGGATGATGGGAATTCCCCGCAGCTTCAGCGCATCCGCCACCACGGTCCCACCGACCCCGATCATGGGCGCGGTCACCGTTCCCATATAGCATGCCTGGATGTCTTCCGGGCCGACGCCGGCGTCCTGGTAGGCCTCGTAGGCCGCCTCGATGGCCAGGTCGTTCAGCCCGGCATCCCACCTTTCTCCAAATTGGGTGCATCCCATACCGATGATGGCGACTCGATCCTTTATGCTTTCCATGGCCTTTTCCTCCTTATCTCACCGGCCGGCATTTCCAGAAGTAGTTTTGGAAACCCGCCCCTTCATAGACCCGCCGGAAAGTGAATTCCACCGGCATTCCAATTTTCACCTCTTTAGGCTGGCAGTCAGTCATCATGCAGTAGACCCGGGCTCGGTCCACCTCCGATTCAACCACGCTCTGGACCACTACCGGGTCGTCGCTCCGCCCGGCCAGGTTGTCCAGGGAAAAGGTGAAGACCTTGGCTTTGTGGTCCGCGAGGCGGACTTCATCGAAAGAATCCTTTGCCCGGCAATTGTAACAGACCCTCTGGATTGGATAGGCCAGGGTCCCGCAACTGCGGCATTTGCTGCCGTGGAAGCGGAGGATGGAGCTCACGTCTCTCCAATAGGCCGTGGCCGAGGGAAGAAGCCGGAAAGGATCGCCCGGCTGGGTTTCCAGGATGCCCCGGTAGCTGAGGTATTTTTCATAGGTGGCCAGGGGAAGCTTGGAATTCAGCCAGCCCTTGATTCCCCTGCGATCTTTAAGGTTCTTGATCTCCTCGGTCACCTTGAAGAGAAACGCCTCCGCTCCATTGCCATAAGCAGCCATTAATATGGTGTCCCCCGGCTTAGCTGCTTCCAGCGCGGAAACGAGAAGCATCAGCGGATGGGCGGCCCCGCAGTCGCCCACGCTCCCCAGCAACGGATCGACGACCTGGGCTTTGTCGAACCCCAAGACCTGGGCCATGCGCCGGTGGGTTCGGCCATCGGGCGCCGGGACCGCGGCCAGCCTGATCCCTTTGGCATCGATCCCCTTCTTCTTCATTAATCCCTTGATGGCCTGCTCGGTCATGGCGGAGTATCCCTCCCCCAGGACCCATCGGCTCTCCCAGGTGCGCACGAAGTCATCCCCCGCGTTCCTCCAAACGTCCATCATCTCATTGGAAACGGCATAATGCCCTTCCAGGGTCGCAATGACCCCGGAATTTCCCACCAGCAGGGCCGCGGCCCCGTCGCCGAAGGACTGCTCATGCTCCGACTGGGGATACCCGAGGCGGCAATCAGCGGAGACGACCAAAAGGTTTTTGGCCGAGCCGTTTCCTGCGGCATCCAAAGCCGAACGCAAGGCCGCCGCTCCCGCTCTCAGTCCGTTGCCCAGGTCCGCGGTCAGGATCTCTCCGGGCAGATCGACCGTGGCAGCAACCAAGGAGGAAATCTCCTTCTCGCGATAGGGGGCCGTGGTCGAGGCGAAATAGAGCCCCTCCAGGTCTTTGCGGTCCTTTCCCTGGAGACAATCGAGGGCCGCCTCTACGGCCATGGTGGCGCTGTCCTCATCGTTGTTGGCCACACTCCTTTCCCCCCCGATTGAACCTCTCAGCCAAGCCTTGGCCATTAAATCCCGGCTCAATCGGAATGCAGGAATGTAAGCCCCATAGGATGTAATCCCGATCATGGATTCAGCCTCCCTTCTCTAGACTATAAAGATGTAAGCGGTAAGTTCTGTTTAGGCCCGGTTCCGCCGGCCAAAATTTCTTTCCTTGTTTTGTATACATAAAATCTCGGAAAAATGCAATAGGAGTCTACAAAAAATATTCGAAGACCGAGCTGGTTTTGGGGGGTATGTTTTGACAAAGAATTGCCCTCTCCGTTAAGACCGGAAGTGATTTTTTCACCACGGGTCCTCAAAGTTTGCTATATAATAAGGCAACTGCCAGAGCGGGCTTATGGATCACCAACGGGAAAAAGATACCTTCTTTTTTTGGTTTTCCTGTCCACCCTGAATCCGGCATTTCAATTTTCGGCGGAGGAAAGCGCAATGGAAATGAAAATCCTGGGTCAAAAGGAGCTCAACCAGGAGGTAAAGGATGCTCACTTCTGCACGGGTTGCGGGGCCTGCGTCAACCTGTGCCCCTACCAGGCTTGCTACCGGGATCAGGTAGTCATGCTTCATCCCTGCGACCTAAAGGAAGGGGGGTGCTACGCCTTCTGCCCACGGACGCCCACCGACCTGGAGGGTCTCAAGAAGAGCCTTTTTGATCCGAGAGATATAACCCTTGAACTCGGGGCGGTGAAAGGCTTTTACATCACCCGGGCTGCGGACCGGAAGGTCCGGGCGAGAGCGCAACACGGCGGGACCGTAACGACGCTGATCACCCTGGCCCTTCAGGAAGGGATCATCGATTCGGCCATTCTCGCGGAGGAAGGCCGGAATCTTCTGCCTCAGGGTGCGATGGTGCAGGACCCGGGGGAGATCAAGAAGCATGGCCGCAGCAAATTCGTGGTCTCCCCCAATGTGGCCGAATTCAACCGGTTGGCCAAGGAGGGGGGGCGGAAAATTGGGATCGTGGCCACCCCTTGCCAGGCCCTGGCCCTGGCCAAGATGCGGATGAAGCCCCTCAAGAATTACGTGGAACGGATCGACCAGCTGAAACTGGTCATCGGGATCTTCTGCGGATGGGCCTTGTCCTGGGGGAGCCTGGTGGAAGTGCTCCGGAAGAAGATTGACCTCTCGGAAATCGAGGGCATGGATATCCCCCCGAGCAAGTATCACCTTCTGCAGCTTTACACCAAAAAGGGGACGATTGATATTCCGCTTGATGAGGTGACCTCCTCCGTGCGGGGAGCCTGCTGGTACTGCCCCGATCTGACCGCCGAGTTCAGCGATCTTTCGGTGGGATCGGCCCGCTTGCCCGAAGGTTGGGAAGAGGCCAAAGGCTGGAATCAGGTAATCGTGCGGACCCAGTTGGGGCAGAAGCTTTTGAACCTGGCGAAGAAGAAGGGGCTTCTGGAGTTTCGCGATGTGCCCGAGGAGAATCTGCCCAAACTGAAGACCGCCTCCCTGGGAAAGAAGAGGACGGCGGTCAAGAACCTGAAACTCAGGAGCCGCGACCCCAAGAACCTGTTCTATCTGGACCCGGAGGACCCTGTTTTGAGGACCATTGCCGCTGGTTCCTAGGCCAAAATGACCCCGAATTGTGAGGGAACCCCTGGGTGGTTGCCCAGCTTGCGGGTTGCCACATGGGGCCGCCCTTACAACATCCTGTTTGGTTCCGGCTTGGCCGGGTTGGTTTTACCAGAAATAGGAGGACAACATGTCGAGATTGATCGAAAATAAAGAAGGGTTTCCTGCTGTGCTCATGGGTAACGAAGCCATTGTCCGGGGGGCCCTGGAAGCGGGGGTCGATGTGGCCGCGGGTTATCCAGGCACCCCGTCTTCCGAAATCGTGGAGAACCTGTCCCGGGTCGCCGGGGAGAGAAACCTGTACGTGGAATGGTCGACCAACGAGAAAATCTCCCTTGAGGTGGCCGCAGCCGCTTCCTTTGCCGGTCTGCGCGCCATCTGTCCCATGAAACAAAACGGAGTGAACGTGGCCTCCGATTTCCTCCTCCACCTGGCCGGCACGGGTGTGCGGGGGGGACTCGTCCTCGTCTCCTGCGATGACCCCGGGGCTCTTTCCAGCATCAACGAGGGGGAGTCGAGGCATTTCGCCCGGATGGTGGAAATTCCCCTGCTGGAGCCCGGGGATTTCCAGGAAGCCAAGGACATGACCAAATGGGCCTTCGAACTCTCCGAAGAGCTCAAGACCGTGGTGATGTTGCGCAGCGTCACCCGCATGTCTCACGCCAGTGGGAATGTGGTTTACGGAGACCTGCCGCAGAAAAAGGCCAGGGCCTCCTTCAAGTTCGCCGGGCCCCTCACGGATATCCAGACCGGCCCGGTGATCAACTTCCCCGTGGACTTCCGGCACCGTGTTCAGCACGATAAACTCAAGAAGGCCAGGGAGATTTTCGAAGCGAGCCCGTTCAACACCTATGAAGGCCCGAAAAACCCCGAGTTGCTCCTCATCACCAGCAGCGCCTGCATCCTTTATACCCGGGAGGCCCTCCACCTCCTGGGGGCCCGAGACCGGGTGGGGGTGCTGAAACTGGGAACCACCTGGCCCCTGCCGCCCAAATTGATGAAGAAGCACCTTTCCAAGACCGATAAAATCCTGATCGTGGAGGAGGTGATCCCCTTCCTGGAGGAAAGCGTAAAGATCCTCGTCGCCGAAGAGGCCAAGGAAATCGGGATCAAGACTTTCTACGGGAAAAATGACGGCACGATTCCCATGACCGGGGAGCTCAATCCGGACATCGTCATCACGGCCCTATCGAAAATCCTGGATATTCCCTACCAGGCCATGGCCCCAGAATTCGAGAAAAAGGTCCAGTCAGCCACCGCCTCCCTGGCTCCCAACCGGGAATTGACCTTCTGCCCGGGATGCCCTCATCGCGCCTCCTTCTGGAGCATCCATGCGGCCCTGCAGATGGATAACCGACAGGGATTTGTGTGCGGGGATATCGGCTGCTACGGTATGGGGTTCTTCCCCTGCGGCTATAACACCATCAAAATCGCCCATGCCATGGGCTCCGGGCTGGGCCTGGCCAGCGGGTTCGGAAAGCTGGATTCCTTCGGGATGGATCAGCCGGCCTTGGCAGTGTGCGGGGATTCCACTTTCTTCCATGCCATATTGCCCGCCCTGGTCAATGCCATTCACCATAAGTCGAAGGCGACGCTGGTCGTCCTGGACAACAGCGGGACGGCCATGACCGGTTTCCAGCCTCATCCAGGTTTAACCATTGATGCTATGGGAAATGAAGCCCCCGCCCTGGACATCGCCCGGATATGCGAATCCATGGGGGCCAAAGTGGAAACCGGCGATCCCTTTGACCAGAAGGAGACCCGGGAGTCCCTCAACCGCCTGATGGAGGAAGAAGGAGTAAAGGTCCTCATCCTTCGCCAGAGCTGCGCCTTGAGCCCGGAGAAAAAAGGCAAGAAGCAATTCCAGATGCGGGTCGATTCCTCCCGATGCATCGGGGAAGAGTGCAGCTGCAACCGCCTGTGCACCCGGATTTTCCGTTGCCCGGGCCTGGTGTGGGACAAGGAAAAGAAGAAAGCCCGCATCGATGACGTGATTTGCGCGGGGTGCGGGTTCTGCGCGGCCATCTGTCCGGGCGGTGCCATCGTGAGAGAGGAGGTGGTTCGCGCATGAAGCATTTAGCCAAAGACCCCTTGAATGTCATCATGGCCGGGGTGGGGGGCCAGGGAAACGTCATGGCCTCCCGCGTCCTGGCCAACATGTTGTCTTTGAAAGGGTATAAGGTGACGATCGGCGAAACCTTCGGCATGAGCCAGCGGGGCGGGTCGGTCATGAGCCACCTCCGGGTGTCGGAGACCTCCGCATGGAGCCCTCAAATTCCCAAGGGCCGGGCCGATGTTCTTATCGCCCTGGAGCCCATCGAGGCTGTCCGGGTCATGCGGTCTTACGGCAATACCGGGGTGAAGGTGCTGCTGAATACAAGAGCCATCCACCCCGTGGGGGTCATTGCCGGGGATTTTGAGTACCCATCACTGGAGGGCATTGAAAAGGGGCTGAAGGAGCTTACCCCCCATGTCTGGGTGATGGATGCCACGGAAGAAGCGATGAAATTGGGGAATCCCATCCTCAGCAACATCATCATGATCGGAGCGGTCAGCGGACTTAACCTCTTGCCCGTAGGAATGGCCGAATTTAAGAGTGTCATCCGCGATTTCTGCCCCCAAAAACTCCTGGAGGTCAACCGGCGGGCCTTCGAAATCGGGAAGGAAAAGGTGACGTCCGCTTAGGCGCTTATCGCGCCCTCCATAAAGCCCTATTGGCACGAGCGGGACGGCCTGAAGGACGCCGTAGGGCTTGATGCATCGTGCCCCTTCAGACGGAGCTGGCTTCTCAGGGAAGGGAGGCTGCTTTCTGATCACCGCCCCCTTAAATTTTGGGGAGGCGAAGGGGGAGTGGAGTCCAGGGAGAGGCTCCGATAAGCAGCCCACATCTCATCGACGAAGGTGCGGTGAGGCTGGTAGTAGCCTCCCCCGCTTAGAATCTTCCATGACTGGCCCTGCATAAAGTCAGGATCAATGGCCATGCCGGTTGCGCTTTGAATGGTTGCCAGGTCCTGCGGATCATCGGGGGTGTTCATCCACCGATCCACATAGGCCAAAAATTGAGGATGATTCCAGGCCGATTGAACTCCCGGAATGAGTCGAACGGCGAGCGCTTCTCCCACCCAACTCACGCTGGTGCAACATCGACGGTAAGATTCTCCCAGCGTATTCTTCCAGGCCGAAGGCGCTAAATGCTCGTAGGGTCCCCAGCCCGGGTTCACCGACTCACCGTTGATTCCCACATGCCCCCCGTAAACAACGGTTTCCGGCTTGCTGTGCCAGGATTTTGTGTAGGTGCCTGCGGGAGGCGTTTCGCTCACCCAAATGGTCTGCATATCTTCCCCGAAGTTGGCTCGAACCGATTTCATTTTTTCTTCATTCAGCATCACCCCGGCCAGAATAATGGGAAACTTCCGTCCACTGCCATGTCCCCCATGAGCCTGCCACCCGGTGTGACCTTGCTCGACAAGGCCGTACAAATCGATTCCGTATTGAGTAAGATACACGAGTAGAGGCTCTTTTTGTCCCGGAGAAAAATCCAAAGTGAGGAGAAGACCGGCAAAAGACATGAGGTAGGCGTTCTCTCGTCCATAACTTGCCATGTATTCAGCCGGAACATCAAAATTGAAAAAGACAGAATCCACCCATGGCCGTTTCAAATACCCTTCAAACTCGGACAGGGGAGGAACATGTTGCACCGATGGAAGTCGGGGGAGGAGCTGCCGCCGCAAATTTCGGGACAAATAGATGGGGCTGGAATTTTGGGCATAAGAGGGGCGAAAAGCATCCAGGGGTTGCGGAGCGTCCACGCTGGTCAAAATGGAAATCGAGGCCACGGGGCTGACCGAGGTGTCAAAAGGGCGCATCACCGAGGATGGGTTGGAGCCTGCCGCGCTGCGGGAGGATACCAATTTATTTCCAGGGGCCAAGGTGATCGGAGGATAAACGCGCAAACTTGGATCGTACCGGCCAGACTGGATGCGGCTATCAAATCCACTCTTTTGGATATTGGGCCGAATATTCAGCATCGATCCATGCAATCCATTGGTCGTCGTGGGCAAAGGCTGGATATCGATGATGGTGGCCGTTCCCACTATATAGTAATCTCCGTTCACAAAACGGCCCACCCTTTGCGGGCTGGCGAATGTCCAGGAAATGCCGTGTTGAGTAATCTTGGTGAGAAGGGGCAAATCCTGAAGGGCTGGCGTAGGGGGCGGATCGTCCGCTGCGTAGACGGCCACCGGAAAGTCATCCCCTTCCTTTTGACAGAGGCTTGAGCATCCATCTCCATCGTTCAAATTGCCATCGTCACACTGCTCAAATTTATCCACCACGCCATTCCCGCACGTTCCAAGGGCCGCCCTAACCGGCGAGATCAAAAGAGCGGTTCCCATCCCCGCCATCAAAAAGAGAAGAGACATGAGTTTCAACCTGGATGCTCTTCCCATCTTCGAATATCTACGATTCATTTCGCAACCCCTTGGAATTCTTTCGAATAAACACTCTCATTGTTGGAGGTATCATAGGCAGTCGCTGCGACATAATAGACCTGCCCTTTCGTAAGGCCTGTCAAAACATAAGTCGTCACATTCCCAACATCAATGGAATGATCATAGGCTCCGGAGGCTTTTCCATAATGAATTTTATAACCAACCAGATCAGTCAAGGCGGTTCCGTCGGCACTCGTGGTCGGAGCGTCCCAGTCCAAAATGATCGTCCCGCCAGTTCCTCCCGTTCCACCACTTCCAGTCCCACCAGTTCCGGAGGAACTCCCGCCCCCGCATCCACCTAATAGGAAGGCCAACAAAGTAATGGCTGCGAATAAGGCTCTTTCTTTCGTATTTTCCATTCTATTTCCTTTTTTTATCTTCGATCCGAGCCCTTACCAGGTGCAATTTCCCTGCCATGGACTATGGACAGGTAAGAGAGGGGTAACGAAGCTAACTAAAAGAAAATGTATGGATTTTTCAAAAGTTTTTCATGGCGAAATAGATTGCTGGTAGAGTGAACAGAGCAAAAATGTCAATAAGTGGTCGATTTTGGGGGAGATTATCAAAAATACAGTGATGATGGCTCTGGAATGGGAGAGTCAAGAACCCTCCCGATCCTCCTCCCAAGAATTGCGTTAATCGTTATGACTCTTAGCCGGCCGATAGAGTGTAAACTATGACCCTTGTCATGCAAAAAATGGCGCCAAATTCATAGCATAAATTGTTTGCAGTTCATTAGCAGGGTAACACCCATTGGAGTTTGACATGTTTCCGAATCGTATTATGCCGTTAATGATTGTAGCATCGATTCACTATATTATCCCCTTAGCCCTAATCCTTTGGCTTTGGGCAGGGAAAAGCAGATCGAAATTTATCTGGTCCGTAAAGACCCTGTTTGTCGCCACGTATCTTATCCTTATCTACTTCATTGGCTTTTGGGGCTTCGCCAGTTTCTACTTGAGATATTCCTGGTTCTTGTTTTTTGCCCTTGCGGGGATCTTCTCCTACTTGAAAGTCCGGGGGGTACCATTTTATACGAAGGAGCAGGCGATAAATTGGATTTGGACTTCACTCGAATCCTGTTTGTCTATCTTCTTCATATATCTTATTACCGGCGCTATTGGGGCAAATCAATACGATACCAAGCCCGTGGAACTTTCATTCCCCTTCAAGAACGGCGTGTATTCACCCTATTGGGGTGGGAATGGGAAAGCAAGTTCGTTCATGAATTATCATTATCTGTCCTCGATACACAAAGGGGCCAAGACAAATCTGTCGATGAAATATGCCGTTGATATTGAAAAATTAAATAACCTGGGGATGTCTTCAAAAGGCTTTCTTCCGCTTGAATTGGAAAATTATGAGATATATCAGCAAGAAATTCTTTCTCCCTGCGATGGTAAAGTGATAGAAGTCGTCGATGGACTGCGGGATGAGATGCCCTGGTCCGGTAATTACCCCTATAATGTCGGGAATCATGTAGGGATTATAAAAGGGGACGTTTGCGTCATCTTGGGGCATATGCACCCGGGGAGCATTCCCGTTAAGGTGGGGGATTCTGTAAAAACGGGGGAGGTCATCGGGAGAGTGGGTAGTTCAGGAATGGCCGACCAGCCCCATATCCACATTCAAGCCATGAAGGTGTCAGAAGGCTCTATTTGGGCGTGGGAAGGGGTTCCTATTATATTTGATGGAAAGAATCCTGTCAAAAATAGCTTATTCTTTAAGTGATTTGAACCTATCATGCGGAGGAAAGCTCGGGAAACCTCTCGCCTAAATTGCTGAATTGATGTCGATCGTATGGGTGGGCACTGCTTCTTTGCCAGCCCCCTGATTCTTTTCCCGTATCTTCAACCCCTTCAAATCCCCTGAACCTTCTTCCTCTCCCCCTCCCAATCCCCGAATCTGGACTTGAGCGGAAACATGAGATAATATAAAATCTAGCAGGATGCGGAAAAACTTTTTTTCAGCCCTTGATGTCATTCCCGCGAAAGCGGGAATCCAGTCGTTTCAAAGCCTTCTGGGCTCCCGCTTTCGCAAGAGTGGCCGCTTTTCGGAGTTTTTCCGCATCCTGCTCGGGCCAAGGGGAAGGAAAAAATCGCGATTCAAGGGAATTCGGATGCTCAAGAGAGTCAAAATCGAAGATGCGGTGGGATTGAAGCTGGCCCACGATTTAACCCAGATCGTTCCGGGCCAATTCAAAGGTGCGGCCTTTCGCCGAGGGTATCGCATCCAAAAGAAAGATATCCCCAGGCTGCTCGACATGGGGAAGAAGCAAGTCTATGTTTTGACTTTGCGCCCCGGAGAGTTGCACGAAAATGAGGGTGCTCGGCGGATGGCCCGGGCCGTGGCCGGCAAGAGTCTTCGGCTCCGGGGCCCGAGGGAAGGAAAGATAGATTTCATAGCCAGACATTCGGGGCTTTTAAAAATCGATACCGAAGCGATTGCCCGGATTAATTCCATCGGAGGTCTGATCCTGGCCACCCGACACAATGATTCCTGCGTTCAGGCGGGAGAAATCGTGGCCGGGACGCGCACCATCCCCCTTACAATTCCCGAAGGGAAGGTGAGGCGGGTTGAGGCGATTGGAAAGAGAAGAGCACCGGTGATCGAAATTCTGCCCTTTGGCAGAAAAAAAGTCGGCATCGTGGTCACCGGCAGTGAGATTTATGAAAAGAGAATCAAGGATCGTTCGGCGGAGATAGTAAAGAAAAGAATCGAGAGGTTCGGTTCCCGGGTTGGGAAATCGGTCATCGTGCCGGATGACCCCAAAAGGATTGCCCTCGAAATCCAAAAGATGAAAGCCCAGGGTTGCCAGGTCATTGTGACCACCGGCGGTCTTTCGGTAGACCCCGATGATCGGACCTTGGCTGGAATCCGAAGGTCGGGCGCCAAGGTCATTTTCTATGGGGTCCCCGTCCTGCCCGGCTCCATGTCGGTTTACGCCCGGCTGGGGAAAACGGTCATCCTGGGGGCCCCTGCCTGTGTCGTTCATGACCCCACCACTGCTTTGGATTTATTCCTTCCAAGGGTTCTGGCCGGGGATTCTCCAACCCGGCAAGAAATGGCTCGACTGGGCCATGGGGGGCTGTGCCTGAAATGTCCCGTTTGCCGCTACCCGGTCTGCCCTTTTGGAAAAATGGGGTGAACCCATGGCCGCGAAGATCGAAAGACCTTCCAAGCTCGTGATCCTGATCAAGGGAGGAGGAGAGATGGCCACCGGAGTCGCTCATCGCCTCTTCCATTCCGGTTTCCTGATTTGCCTGACGGAGATTCCCGAGCCTCTGGCTGTGCGGCGAGAAGTTTCTTTCTGTGAAGCCATCTATGAGGGTCAAAAAATGGTGGAAGGGGTCAAAGCCATAAAGGTTGAAGGAGAAGCCAAGGTCCACCAGGCCTGGGCTGAAGGCTTGATTCCCATCCTTGTGGACCCCCAGTGCCAGGTCCGCCAGAAATTGAACCCGGATGTAATTATCGATGCCATTCTCGCCAAGACGAATACCGGCACGCAAATCAATGATGCCCCTTTAGTGATCGGCCTTGGCCCGGGATTTCGCGCAGGAGAAGATGTGCATCTGGTCGTGGAAACGAATCGAGGGCACAACCTGGGCAGGGTTATCGAACGCGGGGAAGCGGAAGCGGACACAGGGGTTCCTGGAAATATTGGCGGGTACACCTGGGAACGGGTCTTACGCGCTCCGTCCGGAGGAAGGTTTCTGGGCAGGAAAAAGATCGGGGACCGCGTGGAAAAAGGGGAGAACGTTGCCGAAGTAGAAAGACTCCCGGTCCTCTCACAAATCTCCGGGGTTCTGCGAGGCCTGTTGCGCGACCGAGGGTGGGTTGAAAAAGGCATGAAGGTGGGCGACGTGGACCCGCGGGCCACCCGGGAACATTGCTTTATGATTTCGGACAAAGCCCGGGCCATCGGGGGGGGAGTTCTCGAAGCCATTTTGAGACGATATCCCCGATAACCGGAAGTGGATGACCGATTTGAAATATAGACCCCTGCTAAAAAAAGGTTCTGTTCGAAAAGTACCTGACTAAGCGCTTTTTGCGAATTGGCAGAGCCGCACCCAGCAGCCAGGATTTTCCTTGGATCACGGCCCTGCCAGAAATCCCCCCTACCCCCCTTTATCAAAGGGGGGATTGGGGGGGATTTCAGAGAAGGGTTGACCAAATAAGATTTCTTGGCAAATTTCAAGCATTTTTATTTTGACCGCCCCGCGCGACGGATCACGTAATCCGCGAACAGAGGCCCAAAATGCACTTAAGGATTTCGCCGGGAAATGAGGGCCCGAGTCTGTTTCCGGGCAGCCAGGGGTTGGGCTCGAAACTTTTTCTGGGGGGTTACCATGGGGGATTTATTCGATGAGGTCCAAAAGCTCAAATCGGAAGGGAAAAAAGGGGCCTTGGCCACGATCATAGGGACCAAGGGATCGACCCCCCGCGAGGTGGGAGCCAAAATGCTTCTCCGGGAAGACGGGACCCTCCTG
>DASPRR010000097.1:0-4655 GCA_035624375.1 Thermodesulfobacteriota bacterium
CTTTCTCTTCCTTCTTGCCGCAGGAAGAAGAGCCGGCCAGAAGCGCAACAATGCAGATGAGGACAATTTTCTTTTTCATTTGCATCCTCAAATGATCGGGAGGTAGATTAACGCAGACCAGCGCAGAGAAAAAATAAGAGCCAAAACCAAGTCCTTTCATTTATTCTATATCCCGGAAACCCGCGTTCCTCTGCCTCCCATTGGGAATTTATGAATTGAAGGGGGTCACGTCGGTCAGCTTTCCAGTGGCCATCAGCACTCGGGCATATCCAATATAATGATCATACCTTGACGAAATCAGATTCAATCGAGTCCTAAGGTAAGCCGTCTGCGCCCGGAGGACCTCGGTGATGGTCGTCAACCCTTCTTGGTAACGGTCCTTGACAATGCGCAAGGCTTCCTGGGCCTGGGTTACGGTCTGCCCTGCCACCTTCAACCGCTCCCCGGCGGACCTATAATCCTGGTAGACCTGGATCACCTCCAGACGGATCTGGTTGGCCAGATGTTCCTGTTCCGCAGCCGCCGTGGATTGAGCTGCCCGGGCCTTGTCCAGGCGGGCGCCCCGACCGAAATCGAACAAGTTAAGAGTCAGTCCGGCTCCGACGGCGTAATCCGAACTGCCGCTGGTCAGGTCTCTTCCGCTGAGTCCATAGCTTGAAAAGACATCGATCCTTGGAAGATAATTCCCCTTGGCTCCCCGGACTCCTTCCTCGGACGACTTGACCGCAGAGCCGGCCCGGGCGTAATCCGGCCTGCTCTGCAGCGCCTGGCGGATCAGTTCATCGGTTTCCGCCATAAAAAATTGTTTGTCGAGCAATTGACCGGCGATCCTTTGAAGGGTCTGGACCGGAGTCCCCAGGACCGTGTTCAAAAAGGCATGGGCCGTAACCAGGTCTCCTGAAGCTTGGACCTGCTGCTGCCGGAATTCGGCCAGCTGAACCTCTGCCGAAAGGAGGTCCGACTGGACCACCAGCCCGGATTGGAAAAGGTCGGCAATCCGTTTCCGATCCGCCTCGCCCATCTTTACCGCCTCCTCGGTCACATCCTTCCGCTGCTGAGCCAGGAGGACCCCAAAGTAGGCCCGGACGACTTCCAAGCGGACCTGCTGCTTCACCATCTCCTTCTGATGGTCTGCCTGTTGCTGACCGATGCGAGCCTGGGCCACCTGCGCGCTGGACTGCATCTGGTCGAAAACGGACCATTTCAGATTGATGGCGGTGCGGAAATTGTTTAGCGAGTCCGGGTTATTCAGCGAATCGACGGCAAAGTTCTGTGGCCCGAACCGGCCCTGCTCCAAGAGGGAGCCGAAGACGAAGACCGGGTTGTTGCTCCGGGTGAAGGTTTCGCTGAACTGCAGGAGCGGTAACCACCCGGACCGGGCCTCCCGGACTTGAGCATCCGTCATTTCCCTGCTTGAAAGAACGGCCTTAACCCGAGGGTTGCTTTGCAAGGCCAATTCGACCGCCGCCGATAAAGTTAAGTCTTCTGATTTTTCCCCGGCGGGAGGCGAGGGGGATGACTGGGCAAGAAGCGGTTGCCCGGCTTGAGCATTCAGGCAGACGACCAGAAAACCAGCTAGCAGAACTCTGATATAGGGGCCATACCGTTTCATGATCCATCCTCCTGAGGATTTCCTGAAGGGAGCTAATAACCAACCAAATCCGGCAAGACTCGTCCGGATCCCGGGTTTTTTCTAAGAATGAAATTCAAGGGTTAAATAAGGGGGAAAAAATGTATTGAATGGAGGTTGCTAAATCTTTTGTGGCCTGCGGGGGGAAGAGAATCCTTCCCCCCATCTTTTTATTACTATCCGCTTAGCGCCGTTCCACAAACTCGACGATGTTTCCATCCGGGTCTTTTACCATGGCGACCCGTATTCCCGGGCGAACCTCGGTCTCCGGCAGCGAAAACTCGATTCCCTTGCCCTTGAGCTCGGCGCAGAGCTCGGTAAGGTTCTTGATGACAAAGGTTACGTAGCGAAAACCCAGCTGTTTCTCCAAACCGATGACTCCCTTGGGAGGAACGGTCTTGGGGTCGACCAATTTGAAATCGCTGGTTCCGAATCGCAGCCGATGCATGGTCCCAAACCAAACGGGGGTAATTCCCACAAACTCCAGCCCCAGAATATTCTGATAAAAATTGAGGCTGGCCTTGATGTCGCTGACCAGGATCCCCAGGTCCAGAGAGTCTTTCGCCGGTTTCATCATGATCCCTTTCTCCTTTCGCAATGGACTTTCATTTTCTGTAGCCCTTTTGTCTTTTTCCCTGAATCACCCTAGCGCATAGATTTAATGTACTAAATTTTTGAGGGGATCGTCAATCGTGCTTTAACATGCCCATCCTTCGCTCCGATCTTCTTTCCGGCCTATCTTCCTCGAAGATTGAAATCTAATATTTTTGATAAAACCTGTAAAATTGGATTCGACAGACAGGAAGAAATTCCCCTTCAATTTTCACTGGGCATTCCATACGCTTCTCTTGACGCTTTGCCTATCCCTTTTCGCTTCCCTCCAAAGGAAAATAAGAAATTGCCGGAACTGAGCCGCTTTTTGGGAATCCTTATTCGGATGTTTGCGGAATTCAATGCGCCGCATCACGTCACTCATTCCTGTGCCTATTATCAGGAGGATTCTCCGGTTTTCAGAATTGACGCTATTGATATAATTTCAGGGGTTTTGCCCAAAAAACAGCAGCCCTTTGTGGAAGCTTGGGCTGAGCTGCACCAGGGTGAGCTATGGGCGGGAAAGAACGCGCATCTTAGTGCAAGCTGGCTTTGGCTTGAATCTTCTTTTTTTAGGCAAATGTTTCTGAAAGGTTCACGATGGGCAAATCAGCTATCATTAATGTTTCAACACTCCTGCAGCTTTAGACAGGGTTGGACTAAGGTAAGAATTCGATATTGCAGGCGAAGGGCATGCGGAAAGACTGCTCCGAAGTTCTTGCACGCTTTTTTTTGAACCTAAGATCATTCTTCAAAGAAAACAAATATTCTAAGAGCTAACCGCCGCCACCTCCTTGGAATCCCCGCTCCGTGGAGATGGATGAAACCATAGCGAGGATGAAACCGCTATCGGAAAATAAATCATCCAATGAAAACAACCCCTTCCCTAAAAGATCTTCAACCGAAACATCTCGAAGGGAGTACGGATTGCCCGGCGAAGCTCAGAGTCCGTTGCTGTTTGGCTGCCCCATTCGCAGAGGGCCGCCACGGGCTGTCGGCCAAAGCACACAGTTGGAGGCTGATCCCGGGACGGTGAAGATATCCATGCCATGGTCAAAGGTTTGGACAAAAATTTCCAGCTGGCCATCTCCGTCAAGATCATAAATCGCTGGAGCGGCCGGAGCACCGTTGCCGTTTCCGTTTCGGCCAGGATTGGGAAGAGGGATGTCATGCAGCAGCCTGCCGTCCGCACCCAATATCACCAAATATCCGGAGTCGAGAACGTTGGGGTCCCCGTAGGTCGTGAAGATGACCTCCGGGGAGCCATCCTGGTTGAGGTCCGCGACGGTCGCCTCGGAAGCATACATTACTGCCTTTCCATGGGTGTAATTGAATCGCCAGATTTCCTTCGCATCGGCGCTGTAGGCCCGGATAAACCCGTCGTTCAGGGAGACGATGATCTCCGGGCGGCTGTCGCCTTGAAGATTGACCGTGGTCGCTGCGGGAATGCCCATGGGTGGGTACCCCCCGCTTACCTGGATCGGGGCCGCCCCCCGGGGCAGGGTCTCCCAGCCGGTTTTGCGCATGGCGGAGCGGCTGCCATCCCCGTGGGAACCTTCCAGTGCCATGATCGCATAAGCCTGAGTCTGGTAGGGCTCATTTTTCTCCACGTTCGGGACCCCGAGCACTTCGTTCTTGCCGTCGCCATCCAGGTCGACGATGTTCGGAGGGGAGGCGGTCCACTGCAGCCATTCCTGCCGGGTTGGGTCGGGCCAGTCGCCGACGTGCAAGTGATAGTGGTTTTCCTCAACTTGCGGATCGGCCCAGCGAATGAACTGCCCCCAGGTCATGCGGTTGCCTACATACGGACTTGTGCGGTTGGTAAACCACGGGGAAGCGTTGATGGCCACGCCATTTAGGTCGAACGCCTGGATCAGATGGTTGTCGTAGGTGACGATGATCTCAAGATTCGGGTCGTCGTCGATATTTCCCACACCCACATTAAGTCCATAACAGCCGTAGCCGGAATGACCCGGGCCGTTGCGATCGGCATCGCCGCCTTCGCCGCTTCGGTTATTGTATCGCGGCCAAGCCGGGTAGCTCAATCCAGCGGGTTGGAAGAGGCGGCCATTGCTGGAAAACACGAATACCTGCGCGCCGCCATTTGCGGTGCTCTGGGTTTGGGTGGTGGTGGCGATGATTTCAATCACGCCGTCTCCATCGAGATCAGCGGCAGCCAGCCCCCGGACTTCCGGCGATTCCCCTGCCGTGGTCGTATCGACCGGCCATCCCGGCTTCAGGACCAGCGCTTTGTTTCTCCACTCGTAGGCAAAGACCTGGGACCCTTTTCCGAAAACGATTTCCACAATGCCATCCCCCTCCAGATCGACCACCACGTGGGGGGCGTATACGCGGCCACTGCCCGCGTCCGCCTGAGAGAGCAGGGCCCCGTTGCTCCCGTAGACATAGACTGAATAATAAGCCGCAATGAGCT
>DASPRR010000110.1:0-6534 GCA_035624375.1 Thermodesulfobacteriota bacterium
AACCATTTGATTATGCTGCCGCTTGCGGCCATGCACCCGTTAATCAGGTATTTACCGGGGATGACGTGGTAATCGAGAAAGAGCCGAGGGTCCACCACCAGTCGGTCCAGGCCATAGAGGATGTCCCCGGCCCCGCCCAGCTTTACCAGCAGGTCGCCGGGAGACTTGACTCCTGCGGAAAAGGCCGAGGCGATATGGTCCGCGCTGCCGGTGACGACCGGCGTTCCCTCAGCCAACCCGGTGTGGAGGGCAGCTTTCCCATTTAATCCTCCAACAACTTCGCTCGACCAGGAAACTTTCCCCAGCCAATCGTGGCTTATCGTGCTCAGCTTCAGGAGGGATTCATCCCAATCCTCGCGGTGAAGGTCAAAGAGACCGCTTTCCAGGGCCCAGTTCCTTTCGCAAGAGAAGGACCCCGTAAGCCTGTAGACGATATATTCATAGGAGCCCATCAGGTGAGCTGCCTGGTCCATGGCATCCGGTTCGTGGCGTCGCAGCCAGAGCAGCTTGGGCCCGATGCTTTGCTGGGTGATGGCGCTTCCGGTCCTTTGAAGAACATTTTCCTCATCCACTATCTGCCGGAATTCGATGATCTCTTCAAAAGATCGGGCATCGTTCTGCTGTATCGACGGCCGAAGGACTTTTCCAAACCGATCGAGCAGGATGAGGGTGGGGACCATTCCGCTCACCCCTACCGCGCCCACATCTTTTCTTGCTATGCCCGCCTTTTCCAGACAAATTCGGGTAACCTCTGCCACGTTCTGCCACCATTGCTCCGGGTCCTCCTCGGCCCAGCCGGCCTTGCGCGAAATCAGCTGAGCCGGAGCCTCCGCCTTCGCCACAATTCCCTGGGAGGGATGAAGCAAAATCCCCTTTGTTGCCGTAGTTCCGATGTCTATCCCTAGAAGATATTTTTCCATCATCGCATCAGGAGATGACTTTGCCTCTGCTCTCCGCCCTCTACGCTCTGCCTCCTTTTCTCACCGCGCTCACCGCTTCCATAAACGCTCTCACCCGGGCCGGGTCCACTGGATTCCAAGTGTATCCTTTCTCTTTTAAGCTGGACCCCACGATGACCCCGTCGGCCACGGTAAGGAATTTCTGGATGTTTTCCGCCCGCGCACCCGTGTTGAGAAGAACGGGTATGGTCGGCCCCACCGCCTCCTTTGCCTCTTTCAGCCAGGAAAGGTCCGGTTCGGAGCCGGCCATGGAACCGGAAATGAGAACCACATCAAGAAGGGAGGAGACCACCGCGCTCTTGGCTCTTTGCCCTACGCTCCGATTCCCCAGGGGAGAAGCGAATTCGGGAGTGATGTTGCCAAAAACCTTCACGTTCTCCGCATCGATCTGTTTCCGATAGCGGAAGATGGCTGCCGGGTTCGGGGCCCAGATGCCCATGTCACTCTCGTAAACACCGGTTATCACCTCCCGGATGAAGGCGGCTCCGGTGGCCTTGGCCACGGCCAGGGGCGCCCGGGCATCCCAGAGAAAATCGACTCCGAAGGGAATGTCCCTCGGTTTGAGTTCGGCAATGACCCGGGCCATGACGGCAACCGCTTCCAGGTCGGCTTTGAAAGAATAGGGACGGTCGTCTTCGTTGCAGAAAAGGATCCCGTCCACCCCTCCATTCAGGAGGTGGATCACATCCTGCCGCATCCGGTCCAGGATGCCTTCCACCCCGCGCGAGGCATCATAGCGCGGAGTTCCGGGAAGGGCGGGGAAATGGGCCATGGCAATGACCGGCTTTGGCACCCCGAACATCTCCTGCAGGAGGTCGGACATGGGAAGCCCCTTTCTGATCCGTCATGATCAAGCTTCTGGGTAATTTCTTTTTCCATTTTCTAATGAATTTTTATATATAATTATTCCAGGCTTGTAAACATAAAAAGGAAAAAGCGGTGCCGATAAGAGAGGTTCTCTAACAACCCCTCAGGCGAGCATCCTTCGAGGGCTGAAAAATGGGAGAAGACGATCTTCGGGTGACCAAGCCGGAGGATTTCAGAGACTACTGGGACAAGGTTCGGCGAATCGTTTATGATACCGACCCGGAGGTCTCGGTCGAGAAGTGGGAGCAGGAGGATGTGAATTTTGAGGGCGAATACATCCTCGACGGGCCGGTCCAAAAACAGGCGAAACAGCCCGAGAGCCTGAACCCCTTCGACTTCCGCTGGGACAGTCATGTCATCCTCGCCGGTCTGACGGTAAAAAAGGTCTTGTTCCGGTCCTACGACGGGCAGGAGGTGGGGGGGCTCCTTCAGGTTCCCCGCTTCTCCGGGATGGACCGCTTCCCGATGCTCGTTCATTATGCCGGATACGGGGGAGAGATTCTAATCGATTCAGATTTTGTGACCGCCGGGTACGCGGTATTCAATTTTTCCCACCGGGGCATGCTCATGGGAAGCAAGGGATTCGACCGGTACCATCCCACCCCACTCCTGGTGCAGCACGTGGCAGACAAGGATCGCTACATATATCGATCGATCGTCATCGATTGTCTGCTGGCGATCAAGGTCATGGCGAAGACGGAGAAGGTGGACCCCTGCCGATTGGGTGTCATGGGAACAAGCCAGGGAGGAGCCTTAGCGATCATCGCTGCCTCCTTGAATCCCCAGGTCAAAGCCGCGGCCTGCGATCTTCCTTGGTTGACCGATTACGACTACATCTTGAACCATGACGTGGGAGGCCTCTACAACGAATTGAAAGAATTTTTACGGAGGAATCCGGAAAAGCGGAAGGAGGTCGCCCGAACCCTCGGATACTTCGACACCCTGTCCTTCGCCGACGGGGTAAAAGGCCCGATTTTCATGTCCCTGGGGGAAAGCGACCCCATCGCTCCCGCGGTCTCGGTGAGAAAACTCTTCCAGAACATCCCTGGAATCAAGACTCTCTTGGAGACCCCCGGAATGGGACATGAGCGCAGCACGCTGTTCCGTTATTTGGCCCAGAAGTGGTTTGATTTCTTTTTATAAATTCCCCAAATCCTATTTTTTTGAATGTCCCCGGGGAAAATTGATTGCCAAATCGCCATCAAAACCAGGTATCCTGTAATTTCATCCCGGTAAACCTCCGGCTCTGCCGGGGGACCCATCGAGTTTGACTGTTCCTGGAAGCTTGGGGCGGGGCCCGGGGGTAAGGGGACCTTCTGGGCAAAAAGCATCGGCCGGGTGGGCCCACTCCTTAGAGGCTTCGACCAGCTTCTGCAGGATGCGGCGGGCGCATCGGGCGACCGGCCGGTCGCCCCTACCCGAAGAGAACACTTTCCACTGGGGAGTCGGATGGTTGGCCCGCCCGGTCCACGAAATAGGAGCTGCCTCATGATTTTTGCCCAGAAGGTCCTTGCCCCTGGGCCTGGCACTCAATCGAGGGCCACCTTATTTGAAAGACGAGCCCGGCGGTCATGGGGCTGTGGACAAAAGAAGATGAACGGGGGAATTCAAAGGGGCCTTGTTCCGGGGACCGAAATACGCAAAAAGCCCACAACAACCTGGCTTTATCTTTTAAAGAACGACCGGAGACGTGCCGAATACATTTTGAAGGCAGATACAGCTGGGTCATCGGGGCACCCTGGAGAGTTCTAAGCCAACCAAACCTTGACTAAAGACGGAGGGTTTAAACGGGCTATGGGAAAGCGGAAAATCTACCGGCTGTTTTGGCTCGGGTTTTTCTTGGCTATTCTTTCAAGTCTGAGCTGTGCCCACTACCCCCCAAACCATGTTCTAACCCAGGTTTCCCCCGAGGGTGGGTATCGGCTGAAGAACCCGGAGAGGGGTGATCGGTCAGACGAATTGCTGCTGGTCCTAACTTTTTCGGGCGGAGGAACCCGGGCCGCCGCCCTGGCGTACGGAGTACTGGAGCAACTCGCCCAGACAGAAATCACCCTGGGAGGCCGAAAAAGAACCTTACTGGATGAAGTGGACGCCATATCGGCCGTTTCCGGGGGCAGTTTTACGGCGGCTTACTATGGGCTTTTCGGCTGGAAGATCTTTGACGACTTTGAAACCCGCTTCCTTAAAAAGAATGTCCAGAAGGACCTCATCCTGGAAACCATCGACTTGGGGAACCAGTTCCGGCTTTTCTCCAGCACATTCGGACGCAGTGATTTGGCGGCCGAATATTATGATAAGAATATTTTTGAAGGAAAGACCTTCGGCGATATTATGGGCCGGGGGGGTCCCCTCATCCTGATCAATGCCACAGACCTGGTCTTGGGGAGCCACTTTACCTTCACCCAGGATATGTTTGACCTGATCTGTTCCGACGTGAGCCGTTATCCCGTATCCCGTGCAGTGGCCGCTTCTTCGGCCGTGCCGGGGCTCTTGACCCCCATAACCCTCTACAATTATGCCGGTACCTGCAACTATGAGCCCGCCGAATGGATGAAAAAAGCATTGGAGGACCCCGCCGCTTCCCGCAGGCGAACCCAGCTGGCCCAGAATTTGTATACCTATCTCGATTCGAAAAAACGGCCCTTCATTCATCTGATCGATGGAGGGCCTTCGGATAACCTGGGCCTGAGGGGGGCCATTGACCGGATGAATCCGATGGGGGATATCTGGCCCTCTCTCCAATTTATGCATTGGGAAAATACCCGGAAGGTGGTCTTCATCCTGGTGAATGCGGAGAAGGAAACCAAAACCGAGTCCGACCAATTGGAAACCACTCTGACCAGCGGCGAGGTCTTAAAGTACATAACCAACATTCCCATCACCCGCTTCAACTTCGAAACGATTGAACTATTCAAGGAAAATGCCCGGAAGTGGGTCGAAGACATCCGTTCCCAGAGGTGCGGGGCCAGGAAATCGGAGAAGCCGGCTGAACCATCCGCGGGGATACTCAATCCATGTGCCGATATTGAATTCTACCTCATCGAAGTCGATTTCGATGCCCTTCCGGATAAAGCTGAACGCGCCTATTACAAGGATTTGCCCACCTCCTTCCACCTGAGCTACGAAGCGGTGGACCTATTGCGGGCAGCCGGGCGGCGGGTCCTAATCCATTCCCCCGAATTTCAGAAGCTCCTTCGGGACCTAAAGTGAGGCGGGCCTTGCATGTTTCCCGGCTTCGTGTTTCTCTGTCTCGCCTTCCTGCACTTTTCTTCCCCTGAAACCCTGGGCCAGTCTCCGGAGAGCCCAAAATTCCCCCCGGGCAGGCCAGAAGTGGATGGGGGCTGGAACCTCCCCGCTTTAGACACCGCGAAAAACGCCGGTTATCTGAAGGAGCTGGAAAAGCAGGTCATCCTCGAATTGAATAAGGTTCGGTCCGATCCTCCCCGGTACGCCAAGGCCTTCCTCTTCAGTCAGAGAGGTTATTATGAAGGGCGAAGACTGACGTACCCTGGAGAAACCCCAATCCTGACCCAAGAAGGGGTCAAAGCTTTTGACGAGGGCTACCAGTTCCTGCTGAAGGCGAGATCGGCGAGCCCTTTGATTCCGAGAGTCGGATTGACCCAGGCGGCGCGGGATCATACGCTGGACCAGGGGAAAACCGGCCAAACCGGACATACGGGGGGGGACCGGAGTGATGTTTCCGAGCGGGCGAATCGTCACGGGAAGTGGGGAGGGAAAGTCGGCGAAAACATCCAATATGGGCATGCGTCCGCAGCCCGAATCGTATCGTCCCTGCTGATCGATGATGGAGTTCCTTCCCGGGGACATCGAAAAATCATCATGGAACCTCTCTTCCGGTACATTGGAGTCGCCTTCGGGCCTCACCCGAAATTTCGCAACATGTGCGTCTTGGTCTTTGCCGCAGAGTATTCGGATTCCGGGCGATAGCTTCCCCTTGGGTGCTCAGCGCCTCATTCAGGCTAGCATGTTGGCAAAAAGGAAATATCCGGGTCCCAAGGCCGGTAGGGGCGGTTCGCGACCTGCCCGTGCTGCTTTTGGCCAAAGGGCACTTATCCTTCAGGCGGTCGCGGAGAAACCTTAATCCTTTCATCCCACCTTGTAGACCTGATTCCAAAGGCATTCTTCGAGCACCCACTCATTCATACCTTGCTCGCCACAAAGGCCAACAATTCCGTTGACAGAAAGGGAGAATTTCTATACCTTGAACCCAGTTCTCTTTCCACCGATACGAACATCGACTTTAAACTCCAGGAGGACTTTGGTCATGGGAGACAAGATTCCCACCCGCGAAGAGGCCTTAAAGCTTCTTCACCAGTATTTTGAGACCGACAGTCTGCGCAAGCATGCCTATGCGGTCGAAGGGGTCATGCGCTATATCGCCCGCAAGCGCGGCGAGGATGTAGAGAAATGGGGGACCATTGGCTTGATCCACGACCTCGATTACGAAAAATTCCCAGACCAGCACTGCAAAAAGACCCGGGAGATCCTGGAAGGAGAAGGCTGGGCGGAAGAATACATCCGCGCCGCCGTCTCCCACGGCTGGGGGATCTGCAGCAACGAGGAGCCCCAAACCATCCTGGAAAAAACCTTGTACGCCATCGACGAGCTGACCGGCCTGGTCGTCACCACGGCGTTGGTGCGCCCTTCTAAGAGCGTAATGGATGTAGCGGTGAAATCCGTAAAGGGC
>DASPRR010000198.1:0-3619 GCA_035624375.1 Thermodesulfobacteriota bacterium
AGGCGACCACCTTCTTCGACCGGGAGATGACCCGGGCGGTCTTTTCGATCAGGTCTTCTTTCAAGAGCCCCCCTTTCCAATGCGGAATGGAGAATGTGGAATAAATATCGTTTTTTTCTTTCCCTACCGGGGGGAGGTGTGATCATTCTATCAGAGCGGATGATTTTAGCAAGGGCATTCAAAATGGATGCACTTCAGCTTTTTCTTTAAATGGGGTAAAATGGATTTACCACAAGAGCACGGGTTGCGATAATGGAATAAACAGTCTTTTTTATTCCGCGTTCCGCATTCCGAATTCAAAGGAGGGGGGAACATGGCCATCGCCGCTTATATCTTCATCGAGACTACCCAAGGAAAGGCCCGGGGGATTACCCGGGAGATCATCCGGATTCCGGGGGTAAAAACTGCCCATTCCGTCACTGGCCCCTATGATGTGGTTACTTTTGTGGAGGCGGATTCCATATCGGTCCTGGGTGATTTCATCGTCACGAAGATCCAGGCCATTCCCGGAGTTCTGCGCACCCTGACGAATGTGGTGATTGACTCGGAATAGACGAATGGCCGCTCCCGGGCATTCGTCTCCTCGTCACAGGGCACTGGTTTCCGGCCACCCTTTACGCCGGTAGACCTGGATTTCGGGATTTAGGTCCAAGACCTCCGACTTGTGGCCTGATCGCCCCTAGGGGATGGTAATGTGCGGGTTGAGGGCGGCTAGCTTCTTCGGCCCGATTCCGGGGACTTGGAGCAAGTCCTCGGGAGAGGAAAATTTCCCATATTTCTCCCGGAATTCCACGATGGCCCGGGCCGTTTTGGGTCCGATTCCCGGCAGGGCATCCAATTCTTCGGCCGTGGCCGAATTGACGGAGACGGGGATGGATAGAACTTTGAGTTTGGCGGGGGGGAAGGCTTCTACGAGGACGCTCCCCTTCCCTTCTCTCCCGGGCAAGACGGTCAGACGACTGCTCCGTTCAATTTTTTGCCCGAGATCCTCCTCATTCAGAGAAAGTCCTCCATAGATTCCCCCTGCTTTTTCCAAAGCTTCTCTTACCGTCACCCCCGGTTGGGCCGGGATGATTCCCCGTCGCTCCACGCTTCCTTCCAGCTCCAGGACGAATTCCTTTCCCCCGGATGGAATCCAGGGAGCCTCTTGCTTTCCGGGAGAAAGAAGCGTCTCCCTCTCTTTCACGGGCCCTGGCCCGGTCAGGAAAAAGAGAAGGCAAAGGAATAGGATAAGAAAGAGGATTACTCCCTGCTGCTCCCGACTCATGTTTTACCCTTCCGGTCTCTTAGGAATTTACATCCATGGAGAAATCCTCGGTCCGGCCCCGTCTCAGCAGGATCACGTCTCCGAATAGGGCTCCTTTTCCGGCGGCCCCTTGGCCTTCACCCTTCCTTCCTCAAATCCCCTTTTTCCAAGGCGAAGGCCTGATGGAGAACTCGGGCAGCCAGCTCGCCATACTTGGCCTCGACCACGCAAGAGATCTTGATCTCCGAGGTGCTGATCATTAGGATGTTGATGTTCTCCTTGGCCAGGGCGGTGAACATCTTGGAAGCCACGCCGGCGTGGCTGACCATCCCCGCCCCGACAATGGAGACCTTGACAATGTTTTCATCGGCCATGACTGACTGAGCTTTGATTTCTTCGGCCGTTTTCTTCACCAGCTTCAAAGCTTTTTTGAGGTCCCCTTTGGGAATCGTGAAGGTGAGATCGGTGGACCCATCGGAACTAGTGTTCTGGATGATCATATCCACCACGATGTGGGCATCGGAAATAGGATTAAAAATCTTGGAAGCCACGCCGGGTTTGTCGGGCACGCGGGTGATGGTGATGCGGGCTTCATTCTTGCTCAGAGTGACGCCGGAGACCAGCACCTTTTCCATTTTTTCATCCTCCTTGACCACCCAAGTGCCGCTCTTGTCGTTAAAGGACGAACGGACATGAATGGGAACGTTATATTTCTTGGCAAACTCGACGGATCGAATCTGGAGCACCTTGGCTCCCAGGGAGGCCATTTCCATCATTTCATTGTAAGAAATTCGGGAGATTTTTCGAGCGTCCGGGCAGATATTCGGGTCCATAGTATAGACTCCATCCACGTCGGTATAGATCTCACAAACGTCGGCTTTCAAAGCGGCGGCCACGGCCACTCCCGTGGTGTCCGACCCACCCCGGCCCAGGGTGGTGATGTTTCCCTTTGGGTCCACTCCCTGAAAGCCGGTCACCACAGGAACTCTTTCCGCCTTTAACTCGCGCCGCAAACGGGCGGTTTCCACTTCCCGGATCCGGGCCACCGAAAAAGCGCTGTCGGTGAGGACCCGGATTTGAGGGCCCAGGAAGGACCTGGCGGAAATCCCCATCGATTGGAGGGTGATGGCCAGCATGGCCGCGCTCACCTGCTCCCCTGTGGAAATCAGACTATCGTATTCCCGCAAGTCGGGCATTTCGGAAGCCTGCTGGGCCAGGCGGATGAGCCGGTCCGTCTCTCCAGCCATGGCCGAAACCACCACCACGACATCATTTCCCTCGCGACGGGTTTTGGCCACCCGCTGGGCCACATTCCGAATCCGGGCGAGGTCCCCCACCGAGGTTCCCCCATATTTCTGCACAATCAGGGCCACCTTATTCCTCCTTCTTCCATCGGTGCCTCAGTTCTTCGATGATTTGCAGTCCCATCCTGCCCCGCCCGTAGAAGAGCAGCCTTCTCTTTTCTTCGCCGGCCCACTGGAGGTGAACCTCTACCCGTTCTTCGGGCAAGTTATCTTCCATTTTTTCCGCCCATTCAACCAGCGTGACTCCAGGGCCGCCGATCCATTCGTCCCATCCGATTTCCTCCACCTCGGCGAGACTCTCCATACGATAAAGATCGATGTGGTAAACGGGGACCCGGCCCCGGTATTCGTTCACCAGCACAAAGGTCGGACTGGTCACTTCCCCTGGGTCCTCGACTCCCAGCCCCCCGGCGATTCCCTTGGTCAGGAGGGTTTTGCCCGCCCCCAAGCTTCCAACCAGGGCTATGAAGGCCCCCCCGAAGAGAATTTCGCCTAACCTGCGACCCAGTCGCAGGGTTTGACCCGGGCTGTCGGTTATGATTTCAAGAATTTCTGATCTCCAAGGGAAAGGCTGAAGGGGAACGAAAACTGGCCCCATTGCCCAAAGTCCGAATCTTCATGGTCCTATCCATCCTTTTCCGCTTTCCGGCCCTTCTACAATCGCAACTTGAAAAATAGTCGAATCTAGGTTTTTTTGATGGGGGGTGATTTTGTCATTTAATAGCAGATTTCGGTTCGCAGGGGAAAGGAAAAATCACCGACTTGACCTTCAGCCGAGCCCAAAGCTCGCAGGACCTTAGGCGTCTCTTCCGCCAGATCCATAGCGAGCATGCCCCGTTCCCCTTTCAGATGGGCTACATAATCTCCCACTAGTCCGTGCAAATAGACACCCAGCTTCGCCGCCTCCAGGGAAGGAATGCCTTGGGCGAGAAATCCTCCGATCATTCCGGTGAGGATATCTCCCATTCCACCAGAGGCCATCCCGGGATTCCCCGTAGGGTTGATGAACAGGTCCCCTTCGGGGCTCGCCACCAGAGAGCGGGCCCCCTTGAGTACCAGGACCACCCCA
>DASPRR010000132.1:0-9676 GCA_035624375.1 Thermodesulfobacteriota bacterium
TTGTAGGTGAAAGAATCAACTCCGACGGGCAGGCGTGGAAGGGATGACGTGATACCGAGATTTCTGTTTTCAAAGGAGCATGAAAGGGTTGGAGCATTCAACGCGCATCGGAATTAATCCCCCCAATCCGCGTCCTGAGGCCACATTATCATCTTTCTTCGGCGGGGTCTTTAAGAGGTCGAGCAGGTCCCTTTTGGTATTGACCCTACACGTTTCCTTCATGCCAGCCTTGAAAATCTTCTCCGGCAAAGAATCCTTAGGCTTCATTTTTTTTGGCTTTTGCCCCCGTCTTCATGATTTCGATAAAGCCTCTTAAGGTGTCCCGCCTGCCCGAGGATCTTTCCATTTCAAGGGCGTCGAGTACGCCCTTCCTTGCAGCCGGATTAAAATTCCCTTCCCTTAAGCATCCCAGCTATTGGATAATGATAACAGAGGCCATGAATGATGGAATGGGCGCTCCAGAAAAACAACCTCGAGGGAAGAAATGACCTTAGCCATTATATATAGGGAAGAGCTGAAGGAATACGATTTCGGGCCCGGCCACCCTTTCCGGGGAGACCGGTACGAGATTTTTCCGAAATTCCTCCAGGAGAAACTGCCGGCCAAAAACCATTATCAGTTCCTGAAAGCCGAATGGGCTTCGGATGAGGATCTGCTTCTCATCTGCCGGAGAGAATACATCGATTTTTCCGCGACGTATTACCGGTCGGCGAATCTGGGACAGGAATACGGGAGCCTGTTCCTTCAATACCACAGCGGCGACAACCGGCCCCACGGCCGGCCGGGAAAATTGGAGGAAGCTGCCCGGTTGATTGTGGGACAGGCGAAAAAAGCCTGCGACCTGGTGGAAAAGGGAAAGTTCCCCAAAGCGGTTTGCCTGGGCGGGGGCATGCACCACGCCAAACCCAACTGCGGTGAAGGATTCTGCGTCTACAATGATGTTGCCTTCGCAGGAAAATATCTTCTAAAAAAATACGGCCTCCAGAGAATCCTCATTCTGGATACCGACGCCCACACCGGCAACGGAACGGCGGAATATTTCTACGAGGACCCCCGAGTCCTCTTCATCGACATCCACCAGGACCCTCACACCCTGTATCCAGGCACGGGGTTCACCCACCAGATCGGGGAAAAGGAAGGGAAGGGGTACACCATTAACCTGCCCATGCCTCCCTATGCGGGGGATGAATGCTACCGGCTGGCTTTCGAGAAAGTCATCTTGCCGGTCACTTCAGAATTCAAACCCCAGATCATTCTGCGAAACGGCGGTTCCGATCCGCATTACTCCGACAACTTGACCAATTTGGGGCTCACCATCCAAGGGTTTCGGATGATCGGCGAGAAGGTGCGCGAAATGGCCCAAATCTGCGGGGGGAAAGTGGTGGATATGATCGGTTCGGGATACAACCAAGACGTCCTGCCTTACGCCTGGTTCGCTCTGATTTCGGGGCTGGCCAATTTCTCCGTTCCCGTTGAAGAACCCGTTCATGTCCCCGCTCCTCGTAAAGGAGACCCCTCATTGAATGAAACCAAAGAGATGATCCAGGAAACCAAAAAGGTGCTGAAGGATTATTGGACCTGCCTGGCCGGCCTTTGAACATTGCGTTCGAGGAACGCATCCCACATTCTTGCGTAAACGAACTTTTTCGTGCGGAAAGGACCTTCGTTGCCCTATAAGATGGTCCACCCTCCGTCCACGTAGATCGCTTGGCCCGTGATGTAGTCAGAGTATTCCGAGGCCATAAACACCGCCAGGTTGGCAATATCCTCGGGTTTTCCCAGCCGGTTCAAAGGGATCCGCTCCAGTAGAAACTGGCGAACGGGCTCCTGGGAGAAATAGGATTCGGTCATTTCGGTAACGGTCCATCCCGGCGCAAGGGTGTTGACCGTAATTCCATGCTTCGCCCATTCGGCGGCCAAGTCCTTGGTGAGGGCGATGATTCCTCCTTTACTGGCGCAATAGGCAGCTCTGGGCGGCAGGGCTACTTCTCCCATAATGGAGGCTAGGTTGATGATCTTCCCTCCCTTCCCCTCTCGAATCATGGCTTTGGCGACCTCTTGCGCGCAGAGGAAAGTTCCTTTGAGATTGATATCGATCACTTTATCCCATTCTTCTTCGGATATCTCTTCGGCTGGTTTCCTCAAGATGACCCCTGCGTTGTTAATCAGAACCTGGACCCGACCTAATTCTCGGATCGTATTTTGAACCATCTGTTCGATTTCGCTTCGAATGCGAACGTCAGCCTTTGCCGACAGCGCTCTCCCTCCCGAAGATTCTATCTCCCTGGACACCTGCGTTGCAGCATTCCAATCAACATCGTTCACCACAACACTCGCCTTAGCCGCCGCCAAGGCTTTGGCAATGGCCTTTCCAATCCCCCTCCCCGCACCGGTTACGATGGCAACTTTTCCCGTCAAATTGATTTGCAAATGTCTCACCTTCTTTCCCCGAATGGATGGCCTTGACCAGACTGCACCTTTTGGCGGATTGAATATACGAAATGTGAGGGAGACCGTCAAGCCCGATATTGCCCGATATTGAATCTTTTCAAGTCGATCTGGAGACAGTGATCCCTGCCTTTTCTCCAATTTCTGATTGAGAGAGCCAATGACCCTCTTCGGTAAATTTCAATGGATCGATTCCTCGGTGGTGCGGTAAGATTCCCTTAACTGACATTTATCTTTTATTCATTTAAAGACGATGGATGATTAAATGGCAATGTTTTTGCTTCGATCAAAAAGGGATGGAGTCTATGAGATTTGCTAAATTCGTGGTTCTCGCAATGCTGCTTTCTTTCTCCTATGGATGTGGAGGTGGTTCAGGATCGGACAGTTCGTCATCCGGAGGTCCGGGCGGTGGAGGGGCTGGAACGGGCGGAGGAGGGGGCACCACCGGGTCGAGCCATCCCGCCGCGGCCGAGGATTGCGTTGAAACCATCAACCAGTACCGGGCCTCCATCGGACTGGCACCCTATGCCCGTTTGACCGATGCCGAAGCCTGCGCGGACGACGAGGCCAGGAGAGACGCCGAGGCGAATCAACCCCATGGTTCCTTTGGGTCCTGCAGCGAGCGGGCTCAGAACACCTGCCCCGGCTGGCCTGGTACCCCCGAGACCATGATCGGTTCGTGCCTCGCGGCCATGTGGGCCGAAGGGCCCGGTTCGGATTTCTCCACCCACGGGCACTATATCAACATGTCCAGCACGAGTTATACAAAAGTAGCCTGTGGCTTCTACGTGACTTCCAGCGGCCGGGTCTGGACGGTGCAGGACTTCAGGTAAGGCCCTGCGAACCCCTCCTTCTTCTGGCCACCCTCACCCCATAGCCGGCGATCAAGGCCAGAAGGAGCAGGCAGATGACAATCGCGGAAAAAGCACCCCAGGTTACCATCGTCCCCTTCGATAGCAGAGAAACCGGATTCCAGCTGGCCTGGACGACGATCCTGCCTAGTTTGCCCCGGTATTTTTCGGGGACATCGGGAATCCCATCACCGCTGGTGTCGGGGAAGCTCTTGATGTATTCCATCACCCCGATCCACTCCTTGAGCTCCTGGACCCCGGATTGGTTCTTATCGGCGTCCACCCGGGCAGCCGTGAGGTCGTCAATCGGGTTTCCGTTCAAGTCCTTGGGGATGACATTGAGGACCTGGTAGGTGTATTTTCCGATGATTTTGAGGAAGGCCGCGTTGTAAATATTCGTGGTGATTCGGTACAGGCTCTTGTTGGATTCCGAATAATCCAGCCGAAGATATCCCTCTTCTTCATTTCCCATCCAGATATCGGTCACCCGGTCGAAAATCACCCGCCGGGGGTTGTAGGTGAATTTCAAGCCCGAAACCTGCAGGAAATAGGAGCTCCCTTTGCGGGGATAGACGCTGGTCAAAACTTCCAGGGCCTTCTTGATTTCCGAGGCGTAAAAGTAACAGCTGATCAGAGGGTAGCCCATGGTGTCGTCCATGCCGATGCCCAGGGGAATTGCGGCGAAGACGTCGGTTACCGCCAGGGCGCCGGTTTTACCCCGTACAAGATTATCCCGGATGAGGCCGTTGGACTCGATGGCCACCGCGACCTTGGTCCGGGGATCCCCGGGATCGGAATCATGCTTGTTTACCCACCACCGAATAGCATCGGCGATGAGATTGCCGAGATTCGACTCCTCCTCTTTGATCGTGAGGTCGAAGGCGCTCTGCCCAATCACTTTCTTGGAGGTCAAGTTCACCTTCTGGAGAACATCCCGGTCGATGGTTCCCAGGAAGGAATTGATCTTTTTTTGCAGAGCCATGTCCCCGGGGATGGATGAATCGATATCGATGAGCCGGTAGGTCTTCTGTCTGACCTTCCCGCTCTCCCAGAGAAGGTCCAGGACTCCGACGCATTTTCCGTAGGCTGAGGCTTGAAGGATCAAAGTGGAATTGATCAAGATGGGTTTCTCCAGCCGGGTGTGGCTATGGCCTCCCACGATGACATCGATACCCGGAACCTTTTGAGCCAGGGCCTCGTCTTCCGAGATCGACTTCGCCTCCCTCACCCCGCTGTGGGAAAGGCAGATGACCATGTCCACCTTTTCTTTTTCCCGCAACGCCTTCACCATTTCCCGGGAAGTTTCAATGGGGTCTCGGAATGTAACGGGTGAGGCAAAGGGAGACTTCTCCGCGGCATCCTTTCCCATGATCCCGAAAATCCCAATTTTCATCCCTCCCTTTTGCAAGACCATGTAGGGCTTTACCAGGCCTTGGTTGAATGCCTCTTCCAGAGCGTCGTCCCGGTCGCTCTCCTTGCTGAAAACGGCATTGGAAAAAACAATGGGAGGCATTCCGCCCTTGGCCGCCGCCGAATGGAGAATCCGGGCTAGGCCTTTCGGCTTGAGGTCGAACTCGTGATTTCCCAGGGTCATAGCATCATATCCCATGTCTTTCATCAGCCGGAGTTCCATGGCCTCTTCCCGGGCCAGCATATGGAAAAGCGAACCCATGAGGAAATCTCCGCCGTCGAGCACCAGCACAGGATGATCTCTCTTCTCCTTTTCCCGTTTTATGCCCGTAGCGACCCTGGCCAAGCCACCTTTGGTCTCGTCCCCGCCGGTCATATCCGGCCGGTAGTCGAGGTTGGGGGAAAACCCGAGAATATGGGAATGAAGGTCGTTGGTGTGGATGATGGTGATTTCTTTCTGCCCTGCAAAAAGATCGGCGGACAGAAAGAGAAGAATCAGGGAAATGGAAATTCTCAATAATTTCATCCTTTCATTCTCCCTCTGGATTCAAATTTCCGGGCAGGCATTACCGACTGCGACCCACACCCACTCGGGCACAAGAGGCGCTTATTTTACACTTGGAGCACAGGGGAGAGATGGGCTTGCAGACCCCCTGGCCGAAGGCTACGAGATAGCCGTTTAGCTTTTTCCAGTAGCGAACGGGCAGGATTTCCCGGAGGGCGAATTCGGTCTGAGCGGGATTCTTAGTCTTGATCAGCCCCCATCGATTGGTGATGCGATGGACATGGGTGTCCACGCAGATTCCGGGTTTGTCGTACCCGAGAGTAACCACCAGGTTGGCGGTCTTTCTTCCGACACCATTGAGGGTAAGCAATTCCTCAATGGTGTCGGGAACCCTTCCTTGGTATTTCTCTACAATTTTTTCCCCGAGGTCTTTGATTCTCCGGGCTTTGACCCGGTAGAAGCCCACGGGGTAGATGGCCTTCTGAATCTTTTCTACGGCGAGTTTGGAAAGCGCTTCCGGCGTTTGAGCCATCCGAAACAAGCGTTGGGAGGCCTCCCCGGTGGTTTTGTCCTGGGTTCTCAGGCTTAATATACAGGAGATCAGAATCTTGAACGGGTCCCGGTCTTCGGAGGACATTTGATCCACCCAAGGGATCCGAAGGGACCTCACCTGTTTCGTCAACCGGGGCCAGATTTGAATGAATTCTTCGAGAGTCATTGGTTCTCCCAAGTTTTCACCCCCCGGTTTGCTGACCCTTCCGCTTAAAATAGGTCAGGCATCGAAACGGCTCGGATGGGCGGGCTTTCGAGGGGAAAAAATAGACCCCAAAGAAAAGTCTGGGGCCTTTCGAAGGGTCAACCTGAAATCAAGCTTTCAGGGCTTGGCGCACCAACCTGGCAATTTCACCGGGACTGTCGGCAATGGGAACCCCCGCTTCCCGGAAGGCTTTGATCTTATTTTCCATGGCCCCTCTTTTTCCGACAAAAACTGCCCCGGCGTGCCCCATGCGGGATCCTTCGAGGGCGACCTTCCCGGTCATATAAGCGATGACCGGCTTGGTCATTTTCTGGCGAATGAACGTCGCTGCTTTTTCTTCCTGGGTCCCGCCAATCTCACCATGGACGACCACCACCCGGGTCTCCGGGTCTTTCTGGAATAGCTCCAGCAGCTCAACCAGGTTGGTCCCCACGACCAGGTCTCCCCCCATCCCCACCATGGTGGTCTGCCCAATTCCCTCCGTGGATAACAGTCCGGCCATTTCATAAGACATGGTGCCGCTTCGGCTGATAATCCCCACCGGACCGGGGGTGAAGAGGTGGGTGGGCATGATCCCGATCTTGCATTTTCCCGGAGTGACTACTCCAGGGGTGGTGGGCCCGATCAACCTCGCCCCGTGACTCCGGGCATAGGCCCGGATGCGCATGGTGTCGTGGGTCGGGATGTGTTCGGTAATGAGAATCAGGAGCTTCACCCCTGCGTCTACGGCTTCCATACAGGATTCTTCGGCCACGGGCGCGGGCACGAAGAGGACCGAGGTATTGATTTCCTGCTCCGCCATGGCCTCCTCGACGGAGTCATATACCGGGACGCCCTCGACTCGCGAGCCGCCCCTGCCCGGGGTGACGCCGGCGGTAATTTTTGTCCCGGCCTTCAACATATGCATCGTCTGGATCGCTCCAATCCGGCCGGTGATTCCTTGCACCACAACTCGGGTCTTTTCATCTATCAGGATGCTCATTTTCCCAACCTCTTGAAGAGTTCCTCCACAGCCTGATCGGTGGGGATGGTCTTGATGACCGTTACCCCCCCTTCTTCTAGGACCTTCCACGTTTCTTCCTGAAAATTCCCAATGGCCTTGGCCACCACGGGGATGTTCACCTTGTCCTCCCGGATCACTTTCACCACTCCCTTGGCCCCTTCGTGGATCGGATTGATTCCTCCATACATGTTCAGAAATACGCCCTTCAAGCCGGGCTTTTTTAACACCAGCCGCATCACGTCGGCCATCTGTTTTTCCGTGATCCCTCCGCCCGTTTCCAGAAAATTCGCCGGACAGCTTCCCTTGCTGATCAGGTCGACCGTGGCCATACCAATGCCGGCCCCGGTGCAGATGACCCCAATGTCCCCTTCCAGCCCGACGTAAGTGACCCCGATGGTTTTCCCTTCCCTGGCCAGGGGGTCAAGAATGCGGGAGAGGGAAAGTTCCCGGAACTGGGGAAACCGAAAAAGAGCGGAATCGTCAATCTCAAGGAATGCGCCAGAGGCAAAGAAATTTTCTTCGGGGGTTATAACCAGGGGATTGAATCCGGCTGTCAGCGCATTCCATTTGGCATAGACCCTGTAAATTCTTTGGACTTGATCAGCCAGTTTGACCGCCGCATCACCCGTGAACCCGAGAGCCTTGGCCAATTTCCTGGCCAAATGGGATTTCAGCCCGAGGAAGGGGTCGGCGTGAGAACTGGCCACCTTGGCCGAACTTTTGGCTTCTTCATCCAGGTCACTCAAACGTTCGAGGCTGGCCATCACCAGGGGGGCACCTGCCGCACCATCCACTCGGATCGCGACATGAATCTCTTTTTGAGACGGAAGTGCTTCTTCAACCAGGAGTTCTGAAACCCGCTGTCCGTTATAGGATTTCCCCAAGAGTCCCTCAGCAACTCGGCCCGCCTCTTCTGGGCTTCCTGCAATTTGGGCATCCCCTGCGCCTATCCCAGGGAGCGCCAGGACCTGTGCTTTGATGATCACCCGCTTGCCCATTTTTCGGGCAATCTCTGCGGCCTCCAGAGAGGTCTTTGCCACCTCTCCCGGGGGGACGGAGACACCCTGGTCCTTAAAAAGTCTCTTGGCTTCGTGCTCGTAAAGAAGCATTTTTTATCCCCTTGTGGTTAAATGGAAGGACGGTTTGATGAAAAAAAGACCCCGATTTCCTTTCAGAAATGGGGTCACCCCTTTATTCCCATCCGGGCCTCCTAATTTTTTCAATGGACCCAAGAATAAGGATTAGAGAATACTTGGGAACGAAATTCGAGCAGAGTATACTAAAAAAGGAAAAAGAATTCAAATGGATTTAATTTCCAGGGCCGTGTTCGATCAATAAGGGAGCAGATTGGCGAGCGCAAAGGGAAAAGGAATGATGGCTCATGTATGAAGCAATGGCAGAATGAATAATAATGATTCAAAATGGCCAATAAATAAACAATAGCTGTAAATTGATTTCGTGGTCTGGTCTCCCACGGTAAAAGAATAGGTCTGAGTTCGAAAAATTGCGTCAGGGATTTAAGGCTTTGCCGCGTCCCTTCCTGCCGGTCGGGCAGGTGGAAACACAGAGGCCGCAGGGGTGTTCCCGGCGGTACTCGCTGCATTTTTGCACGTCAAACCGGACCCCCCGTCCCTCGGCAGGATTGAACTCAACCCCGGTAAAGGCCTTCACCGGACAGGCATCGATGCAGACATGGCATTTGCCGCAGGGTTTATCCAGGGGTGAGCCTGTATCGAGAGGAGCATCAGTCAGGACGGAAACGAATCGGACTCGAGGGCCAAACTGTTCGGTTAAAAGCAGGCAGCTCTTGCCGATCCACCCTAAACCAGCCAGGTGGGCGGCCAGCTTGTGAGAAAAAATCCCCAAGAGTTTGTCAAAGTCGTAGGGGGTGGAACCCGGGATCGGGAATGCCTGGAACCCACGGCTTGTTAGCCAACGGGTAACGTCGTAGGCCAAAAAATCCAGGGACTGAGTAACGACGTCATAGACGTGGTGCCAGTACAGGCTATGCCGGCGTGGTTCATGAGGGGTGTGAGAATCTACGATCCAGTCGTTAAGCCGCATGCCCATGGATATGGCCTTGGGAAACTGGCCGACCATGGACGGCCCCTGGGAGAGAATGAAATTTCGTACCGGGACCAGGTCGGCGATTCCAACCAGGTCGGCTCCTCGGGAAAGGGAGAAGTCCTTTAACTCCTTCGCCAGGGCCGCTCCTTTGCTCGGCATATTACTTCCCTCCTGCATATCACCCCGCAGCCATGGAGTTGAAATAATTTTCCCTATTCTTTATTTCCACTCCTGGGGAAAGGGCTTAACCGTTTCTGGACCTTTATAGTGGTAACAGCCCTGCAAAAAAGTCAAGCAGTTTTCCCGCCGAAGCAGAGGGTCCGATCGCAAATTCTCCCTTCCAATTTATCGTTCTTTGCGGTAATTTTTCCTTAGATCATCTACCCGTTTTTTATGATCCGATGAGTGATGTTTATCATCGTTGAAAAAGGAATCCGTTGGTAATCTATCATGGAGGTTAAAAAATGATGAAAAACCGAGAGAAACTTCTGGAAGAGGTCTTCGAGTTGGCCCTCCATAATGACATGACCTATTTCGGCTGAACCCAGTCCGTTCTTGCGGCTCTGCAAGAAAAGCTGAAGGTGGGAAGCAAAGAGGTCTTCAAGGCCGGAAGCGCGCTGGCTGGGGGAGTGGCT
>DASPRR010000146.1:0-7435 GCA_035624375.1 Thermodesulfobacteriota bacterium
GGCCCGCCCCCGCCTGCTGCTCATCGACGAGCCGTCCCTGGGCCTGAGCCCGATCATCATGGGCCAGATTTATGAGGCGATCAAGACCTTCCCCCGGGACGGAATCACCGTGCTCCTGTCCGAGCAGAACGCGCTCGATGCCCTGGAAATCGCCGACCGCGGGTACGTGCTCCAGGACGGGCACATGGTCCTCCAGGGACCGGGGGGAGAGCTCCTCAACAGCGAGATGGTCAAAAAGGCATATATAGGAATGTAGAAATAGTTTCGAATTTCGAGTTTCAGGTTTCAAGTTTCGGGTTTCGGGGTTCGGGTCGTGCTTTCGCTTTTAACCCAAAACTCGAAACTGGGACGGTTTGATTATCGGAGTTGGGAATGGCCGACGATTACTTTGACTTTACCGGAAAGATGTTCGACCCGAAAACGATTCCCGAAAAGCCCGAAGCCCTGAAGGGAATCCGGGTTCTGGACCTCTCCCACATGATCTTCGGCCCCACGGCGGCCAGGTTTCTCGCCCAGTACGGCGCCGAGGTCATCAAGGTGGAAGTCCCCTACCAGGGGGATTACTGGAGGGGAAGCACCTACTGGGGAAAATACTGGAAGCACGCCAATCCCCTCTGGCACTTCATCAACCACAGCAAGTACTTCGCGGCCATCGATGTGAAGAAACCCAAGGGAAAAGAGCTCATCCTCAAGCTGGCGAAATTGTCGGACGTAGTGATCGAAAATTTCACCTCCGGGACAGTGGAAGCCTGGGGGATCGGGTATTCCCAGGTGAGCAAATTCAATCCCCGGGTCATCTACGCCAGCTTGAGCACCTATGGCCAGTTCGGGCCCATGCGTTTCCTTCCAGGCTGGGACCTTCTGGCCCAGGGAACCAGTGGGGTCCTTTCCCTCACCGGGCACCCAGAGACGGACAAGTTCTTCAAGGTCCCCGACTTTTTCGGCGATTTCTTCCCGGGCTATTTCGCCTCCATGATGATCCTCATGGCCCTCCATTACCGGGAGAGAACGGGGGAAGGGCAGTACCTGGACGTATGCCAGGCCGAGATTCTCATGCGCTCCCTCTTTCACTTTACTCATCTTCAAATGACGGGAAAAGAACTGGGACGGACAGGAAACCTGGACCCCACTATGGCCCCCTCGGGGATCTTCAAAACCAAGGATGGAAAGTTTGTAGCCCTGGCCGTGGCCACAGATGGGCAGTTCCAATCCTTATGCCAAGCCATGGACCGGTCCGCCCTGGCGGTGGACCCGCGTTTCCGCAAAGCCACCGACCGGCTCAAAGAGGAAAACGCGCGGGACCTGAATGGGATCGTGCAAAATTGGGTTACTTCTAGAACCGCTTCTGAACTGATCGCCCTCGGCCGGAGGCACCGCTTTGCCGCATCCGAAGTCATGGATGATGTTCAGATCAGCCAAGACCCCTGGCGGCGGGAAAGGGGAAACGTGGTTACCCACGAAGATGAAATGTACAAAACCATGGTCCTGCAAGGCCCCCTGTCCATGTTGAGCAAGACTCCCGGCCGGATCAAGTGGCTGACCCGCCCGCTGGGATACCACAACCGCTACCTCCTGAAAAAGATGCTGGGCCTGAAGGAAGCGGAGATCCGGCGTCTGGAGAAAGAAAGGGTCGTGGGTTACTGGGACTACCGGGTCGGGCAGAGGCCCCCCGTTTATTATGATATCGATAGGGATCCGATCTTCCATTACTCTTCCCCGGAAGAAACCCCGGCGGGAGAGCGAACTCGGTGACGGTAGCCTTGCGCGAATTCGGAATTTGGAGGGCGGATTCGGAACCTCTTTTGATTCGGCGTTTCCGCGGTGACGGAAGTAATGGCCATTAAGGAAAAGGTTTATTCTCGCTATCTGCAGAAGAAAGGGACGGCCCGGCAGATATCAGCCTGGGGACAGATCCTTTCTCAACTGACTTCCCTTGAAGGAAAGCCCGAAGCCCTGGAGGATATGGTTGTCCTCGACCTTAGCTACGCCAACTTCTCTGGAAGCATCGCTTCCAGTTTCTTGGCCGAGGCCGGGGCCGAAGTGATCAAGGCCGAACCTCCCGAGGGGGACCCGGCAAGGGTTATGACTCCCTTCGGGGTCCAGGTGCAGGGAGTAGGCACTCCCTACCTGATGGAGTCCCGGAACAAACGCCACATCACCCTGGACTGGAATTCCCCCGAAGACCGGGAAAACCTGAAGCGCCTCGCGGCCCGGGCCGATGTCCTTATCGAGACCCTCGCCCCAGGGGAGATGGATTCCCGGGGGCTGGGCTACCGGCAGCTCCGGGAGATCAACCCGGGACTCGTCTATGTGGCCATTTCCCCTTACGGCCACTATACCGCCCGGGGCAAAGAGTTTGCCGAAATGCCGTGGACCGACCTGACCAGCCAGGCGGAGTCCGGCCTGGCCGCCCTGATCGGAGACCTGGCCGATTCTCCCGAACCCTACAGCTGGCCGACCCGCGCCGGCTTTTACGCCGCCGGCTATACCACGGCTGTGGCCGCGGCAACGGGGGCCCTGGTGGCGGCCTTCTTCAAACGCCGCACCGGCGAAGGCCAGATGGTGGATATCGCCGCCGCCGATGCTTACTCCTCCTGCGTCGGATTTCCTCCCACCATCGGGGATATCTGGAAGAAACCCCGGCCCCGGTACGGAACTCTCGATTACGGCCTGTGTCCCTATGGCTTCTTCAAGTGCAAGGACGGGTACGTGGCCATCGCCTGTTTCCGGGACCAGGATTTCCGCGCGGCCCTGAAGATTTTCGGGCGGTGGAAATTGGAAGAAGACTGGAAGTCTCTCCTGGACCGGATTACCGACGACATCGAAAAGGTGAGGGGCCTGAATGAAGAAGTAGAAAAAGTCGTCGCCCATTATACTTACCAGGAAATTTCCGAGAAATTCTCCGCCTACAGCATAAGAGCGGCGCGCTCCAAGTGGAGGGGCGGGGGCCTTCCGGTGACCACCAAGATGCTTACCCCCCGCGAGGTTATGGACCAGGAACACTGGCAGGCCCGGAACACCTTCGCCCGGGTGGAGCATCCCAAATTTGGCATCGTCACCTTGCCGGTTACCGGCAAAATGTCCAGGACCCCGCTCCGGGTCAAGTGGATTTCGGCAGACATCGGCGGGGACAACGAGTATATTTTCAAGAAATACGGGTTGACTCGAAAAGAATCCGGGAAATCGTAGGGGCGGCCTGCGACGAGCTCAGTCGAGCGTCGGCGAACCGTTCCTGACCCGCACGACGCGGAATTCCCGCAGGGGCATTCATGAATGGCCCCTGCCCTTTCAGGATCGAATCATTTTCAACAGGGGAACTGCCATGTCATTCGAAAAAGAAATGGAAGAATTGAGACGGCGGAAGGAGAAGGCTCTCCGGATGGGAGGGCCGGAGAAGGTCAACCGCCAGCACGAGAAGGGAAAGCTCACCGCCCGGGAGAGGATCGCCCGCCTGCTGGACCCGGACACGTTCTTCGAAGTGGGAATGCTGAACACCTCCGACATACCGGGAATGGAAGACAAGACCCCCGCCGACAGCAAGGTCGGCGGATTCGGCAAGATCGACGGACGGACCGTGGCCGTGGTGGCCAATGATTTCACCGTCCTGGCCGCCACCTCCAGCCGGGTGGCGGGCCACAAGGAGGGAGAAATCAAGGGCCAGGCTGTCCGGCGCGGTTTCCCGACCATCTACCTGGGAGAGGCCGGTGGGGCCCGCATGCCGGACATCATGGGCGCCAAGGGACTGGCCTCCATCGGAGGAGGGGGTTTCGATACCTTCCTCCAGCTCATGAGCCGGGTGCGAAAATCCCCCATGATCACCGCCATCATGGGCGAATGTTACGGCATGCCCACCTGGATGGCCTGCCTTTCCGATTTTGTGGTCCAGGTGAAGGGAAGCGCAATGGCGGTGTCCGGCCCGCGGGTTCTGGAATTGGCCATTAGCGAGAAGATCAGCGACGAGGACCTGGGCGGCTGGAAAGTGCACGCCCAGGTCACCGGCAACAGCGACCGGGTGGCGGAGAACGAGGAGGAATGTTTCGCCATCATCCGGGATTTCCTCTCCTACATGCCTTCCCACTGCGACGAGCCCCCTCCGCGTAAACCGGTCCCCGAGGGCTCGGGCAGCCGCATGGACCGCGTCCTGGACCTGCTCCCGGAAAAGAGGAACCGGGTGTATGACATGAACAAGATCCTCCAAACCATCGTGGACGGAGGAATTCTCTTCCCCCTGAAACCCCTCTTCGGCAAGAGCGTAATCACTTCCCTGGCCAGGATAGACGGGCGAGTCGTGGGAATCGTGGCCAACCAGCCCTGGTTCAACGCCGGGGCCATGGAGACGGATGGCATCGACAAGGTCATGAGCTTTCTGGTCCTGTGCGATTCCTTCAATATCCCGGTCCTCTTCTTCCATGATACCCCCGGGTTCCTGGTGGGAAAAGAGGCGGAGCGAAAGCGGGTGGGTGCCCGCGTGATGAACTACATGAACGTTCTGGGCCAGATGACCGTGCCCCGGGTGGCGGTCATCGTGCGCAAGACTTACGGAATGGCCTACTGGAACCTAGGCGGGTCGGGCTGCGCCACAGACTTTCTGGTGGCCTGGCCCACGGCGGAAATGAGCTTCGTAGACCCAGAAATAGCGGCGAACGTGGTCTTCGCCGGCAAAATCCAGGAGACCCCGGAACTGGCGGCCCAAAAGGAGAAGTTCATCCAACAGATGATCGAGGACAGCCGGCCCTACCCGGCCGCGGGCATGCATTATATTCACGACGTGATCGACCCTCGGCAGACCCGGAGGTACCTCATCCGGGCCTTGGAGATCAGCGAGGACCGGCGAACGGGGGGGGTCGGCCAGCACCGACTGGCCAACTGGCCCACCAAATTCTGAATCGTTTCGAGTTTCAGGTTTCAGGTTCTTCCAACTCGAAACTTGAAACCCATGAAGGGTTTTTTTCATGGATGAATACCTGAAAGATCTCGAGGAGCGTAAAGCCAAGGCCCTCAAGCTGGGCGGTCAGGCCAAGATTGACCTCCAGCATTCCCTGGGGCGATACACCGCCCGGGAGAGGATTGAAAGACTGGTCGATTCTGGGACCTTCCTGGAGCTGGGCATGCTCAATACTTCAGATGTCCCGGGGATCGAGGAGAAAACCTCGGGCGACGGCATGATCGGGGGTCTGGCCAAGATCGACGGCCGTCCGGTGGTCGTCAGCGCTTCGGACAGGACCGTTCTGGCGGCAACCGAAGGAATGGTCCACATTCGCAAGCATCACGCTCTGCACGACTATGCCATCAACCGGGGGTTCCCCCTGTTTCATCTGGGGGAGGGCGGGGGATTGAGGATTCCCGATGGAATGGGTTCCGACGGGATCAGCCAGCGAATGATGCCCGTCAACCTCCTCCGGCACGGACGGCAGGTTCCCTTGATCGCCAGCATCATGGGGGATAGCTTCGGAGGGCCCACCTGGTTTGCCGTCTCTGCGGATCTTGCCGTCCAGGTCAAGGGGACCTGTATGGCCGTCTCCGGTCCCCGCATGCTGGAAATCGCCACCTCCGAAAAAATCACCCCCGAAGAACTGGGAGGCTGGAAGCTTCATGCCGAAACCACCGGACAGGTGGACCTCTTCGCCGAGAATGACGATCACTGCCTGGAGATCCTGAAGAAGGTCTTTGCCTATTTCCCTTCCAACGCCCAGGAAGAGCCTCCTTTCCAATCCACCGGGGATGATCCGGACCGGCAGGTCGAAGAAGTGACCAAAATCGTTCCCACCCAGAGGAACCGGGCCTACGACATGAAGCGGCTCATCCGGGCGCTGGTGGACGGCGGAATCTTCCTGGAGCTGAAAGAATGCTTCGGCAAAGCCCTCCTCATCGGCCTGGCCCGGCTTAACGGCCGGGCTGTGGGAATCCTGGCCAACCAGCCCCTGTTCAATGCCGGCGCCGCCGGCCCCCAGGAGTGCGACAAAGCCGTGGAGTTCATCTGCCTCTGCGACTCCTACCATATTCCCATGATCTTCCTCCACGACATCCCCGGCTTTCTGGTGGGAAGTTTTGCCGAGAAGAACCGCATGCCCACCAAGATCATGGTCTGGAACCAAGCCGTGGCCTGGTCCACGGTGCCCAAGATTTCCGTGGTCATCCGCAAGAGTATCGGCGCGGCCTACAGCAACATGTGCGGCCCTACCCTGGGAGCCGACTTCGTGGTGGCCTGGCCCACAGCCCAGATCAGCTTTACCGGGGACGAGGTCGGCGTGAATGTGGTGTACGGCCGGCAGCTGATGGAAGCGGAGAATCCCGCGGAGGAGAGAAAAAAAATGCTCGCCCGGTGGGCCTACGACAGTCTCCCTTACCGGGCTGCGGCGATGCATCTGATTGACGACGTCATCGATCCAAGAGACACCCGGAAATTTCTCTGTCAGGCCTTGGACTTCGCCTGCGCCAAGAACGGGTCCAAGGGCCGTCGTCTTCTGGCTAACTGGCCCACGGGGTTTTAGAAAGTTTCGAGTTTCGAGTTTTGGGTTTGGGGTTCCCGTAACTTGAAACTTGAAACTTGAAACTCGAAACTGGGGTTTTAGAATGGAACAGATCACCCACCGCTTCATTGAAACCAACGGCATCCGCATGCACATTGCGGAAAGGGGGAAGGGCCCGCTGGTAGTTCTCACCCACGGGTTCCCCGAGCTTTGGTACTCCTGGCGATACCAGCTGGTGGCTCTGGCCAACACCGGCTTCCACGCCGTGGCTCCGGATCAGCGCGGCTATGGGCAAACGGACCGGCCAGGCCCGATCGAGGACTACGATATTTTCCGGCTCACCGGCGATATCGTGGGCTTGGCGAACGCCCTGGGGGAAGACCGGGCGGTGATCATCGGGCATGACTGGGGGTCGGTCGTGGCTTATCACTGCGCCCTTTTCCGGCCCGACCTTTTCCGCGCGGTCGCCCTTCTCAGCGTTCCCTTCCTGCCCCGGGTGGGAGGAAAAATTCCCCCCACGGAAATCATGAAGAAGGTCTATGGGGAAGAAATCTTCTACCAGGTCTATTTCCAGGAACCGGGCAAGGCGGAAGCGGATATGGAAGCCGACATCCGCAAGACGATGGTCAGCATCCTGTTTTCCCTCTCGGGCAGCGCCCCTCCGGAAAAGCGATGGCGATACATTTACCGTAAATCGGAAAGGCTCCTCGACGCGTATTTTATGCCCGAAAAGCTGCCCGAGTGGCTGGCCGGGAGAGATGTCACCTTCTTTGTCCAGGAATTCCAGCGGACCGGTTTCCGCGGCGGCCTCAACTGGTACCGAAACATCGACCGGAACTGGAGTCTTACCCCTTTCCTTGAAGGAGCCAAGCTCCGGCAGCCAACTCTTTTCATCGCCGGAGACCTGGACCCGGTCATCCGGATGTATCGCAAGCCGGTAGAATCGCTCGAAATGAGTGTTCCCG
>DASPRR010000158.1:0-5124 GCA_035624375.1 Thermodesulfobacteriota bacterium
ACGGCGACATCCAGGCCCTGCGGGAAGTTTCCCTCTCGGTTTCCACCGGAGAAATCGTCTCCCTGGTGGGAGGAAACGGCGCCGGCAAGACCACTGCGCTCAAAACCATCTCCGGGCTGCTCCGGCCGGCTTCCGGGTCCATTCTCTTCCAGGAAGCCGAAATCCATCGGATGCCCGCCCATCGAATTGTGGAAAAAGGCCTTTCCCAGGTGCCCGAGGGACGGCGGGTCTTTCCCCGCATGTCGGTCCTGGAAAACCTCCACATGGGGTCCCACGTGAGGGAGGCCCGCAAGAGGAGGGAGGAAACCCTGGGCTGGGTCTTCCGACTGTTTCCGGTCTTGAAGGAGAGGAGGGAACAGTTCGGGGGCACTTTGAGCGGAGGAGAGCAGCAGATGCTGGCCATCGCCCGGGGATTGATGTGCCGCCCTAAGCTTCTGCTCCTGGATGAGTTCTCCCTGGGGCTCGCTCCCCTCATCGTGCGGGAGATCTTCGCCATCATCCAGGAGATCAACCAGCAGGGCACCACGGTCCTTCTGGTTGAGCAGAACGTCCAGCGGTCCCTGGCCATCTCCCAACGAGGGTATGTGTTGGAAAACGGAGCCATTGTTCTTCAGGGAGGAGGGAAGGAACTGCTGAAGAACGAATACATGATGAAGGCCTTTTTGGGAAGGTGATCCCTTATTGCGGATTTCAGATTGCAAAGAATATCCCATGTCAGGTTCTGCCTGAAACCACCCCCCCGTACTCTGTTTCCTTCTTTCTTTCCTTGACCTTTCCCGGCAAAAATATTAACCTCTGGTCGAAAGGGGAAGCGAAAGGACCGGGGTCCTACCATTCCGCAATTTATCCCCTTCGAGGGAGAGGCGATGAACTTCGATCTGACCGAAGAGCAGGCTGCCATGGAACGAATGGCCAAGAATTTCGCCGAAAAGGAAATTGTTCCCAATTTGAAAAGGGAGGAATTCAACCGCGAACTGGTCAGGAGAATGGGAGAACTGGGTCTTTTCGGCAGCGCCTTTCCCGAGGGGATGGGGGGGTCCGCTTCGGGATTTCTGGCCCATTCGGTGATCTGCGAGGCCATCTCCACTTATGATTCCGGATTGCGTGCCCTCTTCAACCTCCAGGCCATGACCGTTCCCTACACCATGATGGAATGGGGCAGTGATTCGGTTCGGAAGAAGTACGTTAAACCCCTGGTCTCCGGCGAGAAGCTGGGCTGCACCTGTTTCTCCGAGCCCAACGCCGGCTCGGATATCGCCGCCATCGAAACCAAGGTGGTGGACAAGGGGGACCACTTCCTGATCAACGGGTCCAAGACCTGGATCTCCAACGGCACCGTGGCCGAGTACGCGGTGGTCTATTGCACCCATGACCGTTCCCTCAAGCACAACGGGCTCTGCGCCATCGTCGTGGAAACGAAACAGCCCGGCTGGCAGCCCCACGAGATTCCCAAACTGGGGGACAAAGCTTCCCCCATAGCGGAAATCGGGCTGGAAGACGTGGTCGCCCCTAAGGAAAACCTTCTGGGGGAATGGGGGGGCGGATTCAAGGTGGCCATGACCGCCCTGGATCGGGGACGGATCAGCGTGGGAAGCGGCGCCCTGGGCATCTGCCAAGCCTGCCTGAACGCTTCGGTAAAGTACGCCAACGAACGCATCCAGTTCGGGCGCCCCATCCGGGACTACCAGATGGTCAAGCACCTTATCGCCGACATGGTGACCTACACCGAAACCGCCCGTCTCATGGTCCGGCGCGGAGCCTGGCTGAACGATCAGGGAAGGCCTTTCACCCGGGAGATCGCCGTAGCCAAATACTTTGCCGGCGAGGCTGCAGTGCGGGCCGCCGGCTGGGCCATGGAGATCCACGGCGGCATGGGCTATTCCCTGGAGCTTCCCGTAGAAAAGTACTACCGGGATTCCAAGCTCTACCAGGTGGGAGAAGGAACCGCCAACGTCATGCGGTTGCTCATCGCCGACGATGCCCTGGGTCTGAAGAAAGCCAACCGCCCCCGCCTGAAGGTTCCCAGCGATTTTCGTGACCTAAGTTAATGTGATGAGGTCGTAAAAAGTGGTTTTTACCCCGTTTTCGTCATTCCCGCGGAAGCGCGAATCCAGTTAAATCAAACATTTCTGGACTCCCGCCTGCGCGGGAGTGACAGCCTTTCTGACTTTTTACGAATTCATCTAAATTGTCCAGCGCGTGAAAAATGTGTTTTAAGGAGAAGAGATGGAAACTCTTGTCTTGGAGAAAAAAGGACATTTCTGCTGGCTCAAGCTGAACCGGCCGGACGCACTGAATGCACTGAACACCCAAATGGCCAAAGAGGTCCTGGAGGCCTGCCAGGAATTGGCCCTTGATCGGGAGGTCTGGGTCGTGGGACTGACGACTACCTCCGAAAAGTCATTCGGGGTGGGAGCCGATTTGAAGGAGCGCAACCAGATGAGTGTAGGAGACCTGGCCCGGCAGCGAGTCTTGTTCGTCCGGGCGATGAATGCCCTGAGGGCGATTCCCCAGCCGGTCATCGCCGGGGTCAAAGGCTTTGCCCTGGGCGGAGGTTTTGAAATGGCCCTTGCCGCGGATATTATCGTTGCGGGGGAAAACGCCCAGTTCGGCCTGCCGGAAGTGCGGGTGGGCTTGATTCCCGGCAACGGGGGGACGCAGAACCTCCCCCGGGTCATCGGAAAGATGAGGGCCAAGGAGATGATCTTTACCGGAAAGAGGATCAGCGCCCAGGAGGCAATGGCCATGGGGATCGTGAGTAAAGTGGTCCCGGTCGCCCAGGTGGAGGAGACGGTCTTCAAGGTGGCCGAAGAAATCTGCGCCAATTCCCCTATTGCGGTTAGGCAGGCCAAGCGGGCCGTCGATTTGGGAATGGAGGTCGACCTGAATACCGGCTTTCAGATTGAAATTGAAGCCTACAATGTGAACCTGGTCACTGAAGATCGGCAGGAAGGAATCCGGGCCTTCAACGAAAAAAGACCGCCGAAGTGGCAAAATCTCTAGGTGCATAGAGCATGGCGCAGACAGAAAATGCCAAAGATTCCATGCCCCTTTCTTTATAATATTAACATGCAGAATCGCTAAAATTTATTAAGGGCTTTTCCGAAATGTAGGGGCGGCCCCCTGTGGCCGCCCACAAGATGGGCAACCACGGGGGGTTGCCCCTACCATTCGGTTGCTGCTCTGACGCACAGTGCTCTACGCGGTTCTGAATTTTCCCAAAGGGAGAAGAAACCGGCATGGCGATACTGAACTACCCCAAGAAGGTGGTCCTCGCAGACCTAACCGTTCGCGAAGGATTTCAGCATGAGGAAAAGACCATTCCCCTCAGGGCCAAGCTCTGGGTGGTGGAGCAGCTCGTCCTGGCGGGTTTCAAGCGGCTGGAAGTGACCAACCTGGGCACTCCCGTCGGCATGCCGCAGTTCGCCGACGCGGATCAGTTGCTCCAGGGGATCCACAATAGCAAAGTCCTCAAGGACAGACTCCAGGATGTGCAATTGAGCGCTGTGACCATCCGGGAGAGAGCCGCCGACCGGGCTATCGAGGCCCGCCGGCAAGGCTGGGGCCCGGACCGAATTGTCTTCATGGTGTCCACCAGTGAATCCCATCACCGGCGCAACTCCGGCCTTTCCCTGGAAGAATATTGGAAGATGGTTGAAAAATACGTCTCCAAAGCCCATGAGAATGGGATCAAGGTTTGTGGTACCGTTTCCACGATCTGGGGATGTCCCATCGAAGGCCCGACGGACCTGAAAAAAGCGGTGGAGTTCGCCAGACGGTATCTCGACATGGGGGCCGACGAAATCGAGCATGCCGACCATGACGGTTCCGCAACGCCCGACAAGGTGTATGAATACTTCTCCATGGTCCTGGACAAAATCCCTAACCCGAAACTGCACATCACCCATTTTCACGTAACCCGCGGCTGGGGCCTGGCTAATGTCCTGGCGGCTCTGCAGGCCGGCATCACCCACTTCGAATCCACCCTGGGCGGCCTGGGAGGACAGCCGGCCAATTTCATCGATGGATACCCGGTCTCAGGGACGGGGAGATATTACTACACCGACCCCAACATCGTCGGGTTGGTTTCCACTGAGGACATGGTGGTCATGATGGACGAGATGGGGATCGAGACGGGGATCGACGTGAATCGTCTCCTGGACATTGGAAGGATGGTGGAGAAGATCGTCGGCCGGCGCCTGCGGTCGGAGTGCATCCACACCGGCCCGATCCCCAAAGGGCACACGGGACGATAGTTTTTCACCAAAGTGAAATAGAGAAGGATTCATAAGCACCAAATCCCAAATAGATTCCAATATCCAAAGTCCAATATTGCCAAACCACCCAATCCCCGATTTTGGGTCATTGAATATTGGGATTTGTTTGGGATTTGGGATTTGGTGCTTGGAATTTATTCGGTTCTTTGTGGCAAAAGGGATTTGAAATGGAAATTGCCGACCAGGACAAATACGGTTTTTGCTTCGCCTGCGGTAAGAAGAATCCCATCGGCCTCAAGCTGGACTTTCGCTTCGAAGAGGGCAAGGCCAAAGCCGAGTTCACCCCCGGCCCTTACCACCAGAGCTGGAACGGGATTTTCCACGGGGGACTCCTGGCCCTTTGCCTGGACGAGGCTTTCGGGTACGTCCTCTATTTCCAGGGAATCAAGGGGATGACCGCCAAGATGGAGATGCGCATTCGCAAGACGGTTCAAACGGGCCAGAAGATCCTGCTAACCGGAGAGGTGAAGAGGAAAACCCGGAAGATCATCGAAACCTATGCCCAGGCCGAATTTGAAGACGGAACGCTGGCTGCCGAGGCCACGGCCACCATGTACGTGACCGACCGGGATTTTTGATTCGCTTCCAGAAAAATCTTGGCTGGAATGAGGGAAAGTCGCTATAATGAGGTTCGCTTCCCACCGGCAGCCGGCCGAAGAAGCCAACCTGACTCGGTCGGGGACGAACCGCCAAAAGCGGCAAGGGTCCAAGGCCGCCAACGAATACCTGGAGGGGGTTCAGACGCCTTGTATTTTGTGAGCTCCGGTTTCAAACAAAAGTTCATAGAATTTTGTCTCATGGCGAGTGGAAGTCTTTTTTACCATTTGGTCCTTCGACCCAAGGAATT
>DASPRR010000160.1:0-10212 GCA_035624375.1 Thermodesulfobacteriota bacterium
CCTCACCATGGTGCGGGAGGGGAATAAGCCCCGGTATCCCACAGTCCCAGCCCGTCTGGGAGCGGAGGAAGCGGAGGTTCAGGTCTGGAACAACGACGTCCTTAAACTGGCCCCGGAGTTGATCGGCCTGCGGGGTTCCGCCACCAATGTGAAGCGGATTTTTGCCCCGGAACGCAAGATGGGCGAAATCCTGGGCGACGGGGAGAAAGACCCGCAGGGAGCGGTCCAACTTCTGGTCCAGAAGCTGGTCGAGCGGGACCTCCTTTCCTTTTGAGGCCCCTCAACCGACTTTTAAGGGAGTCATGAAATTATGAGCGAAACAGAATCCCCCAATGTTCCCAAGCCCAAGAAGCCTCGCGGCAAAGCCCAGTTGATGAAGAAATGCGCCGCCTGCGGCGGCCGCTGCATGGCCGTCTGCCCGGTGGACGCCATCGTGCTGGACGAAAGTGGGGAAGCCCAGATCGACATGGAGAAGTGCATCGGCTGCGGCAAATGCATGCCCGCTTGTCCCGTGGAGGCCCTGGCGAAAGTCTACACCCCGGAGGAGCAGGCTTTCCTGGAAAAAGTGGGGCAGAGAGAGATTCCCCCAGAGGATGCGGTTCCCCCGGTGGATGAGAGCTTTCGGGGCGTCTGGGTCTTCGTGGAACAGATCGACGGTGCTGTGGCGGGAGTCAGCTGGGAACTGATGGGGGCGGGGGCCAAGCTGGCCGCAGACCTGGAAACGGACCTGTGCGCCTTCATTCTGGGGGATCAGGTCGAACATCTGGCCGAGGAAGCCTTTTCCTATGGGGCGAAGAAAGTCTACCTGATCGATGCCCCCGTCCTGCGCCATTATCGCACTAAGCCGTACCTGAAGGGAACCTACGACCTGGTCCGCAAGTACAAACCCGAGATCGTGCTCATGGGCGCCACGGGCCTGGGAAGGGACCTGGCAGGGGCCGCGGCCACCGCGTTACGGAGCGGTCTCACTGCCGACTGCACCGGATTGACCATCGATAAAGCCAACCGACTCCTCGAACAAACGCGGCCGGCCTTTGGGGGGAATATCATGGCCACCATCCTCACCCGGGCTCACCGTCCCCAAATGGCCTCGGTCCGCCCCCATGTTCTTCCCAAGCCGGAACCCGTGCCCGGGCAAAAGGGAATCCTGATCCGAGAGCCAATTAACCTGAAGGAAGCGGATGTGGGCGTGAAGATCCTGGAAATCCTCCAGGACGGTCAAGATGCTGGGAAGGTAGACATTGCCGGGGCGGAATTCTTGATCTCCGGCGGGCGGGGGATGGTGTCCTCGGAAAATTTCGGCCTTCTCAAAGAACTGGCTGACCTACTGGGGGGAACGGTCAGTGCCTCCCGGGCGGCAGTCGATGCCGGATGGATGCCCTACGAAAGGCAGGTGGGCCAGACCGGGAAGACGGTCCGCCCTAAAATCTACGTCGCCTGCGGGATTTCCGGGGCTATCCAGCACCTGGTGGGCATGCAGGATTCGGATTTGATCATCGCCATCAACCGGGATAAAGACGCCCCCATCTTCGAAGTGGCGGACCTGGGCATCGTGGGGGACGTTTTCCAGGTCGTCCCGGCTTTGATTGCCAAAATTCGGGAGCTGAAGAGCGGTCCCTCACGCCCGGGCGCCTATCCGGAGGTCTCAGCCTGAGAAATTCCCCGGCCCAGTGAGCGGCCCGATCAGGGATCGGGCCCTACAATTTAAAAAATGAATGTAGGGCGCGTTCCCCGAACGCGCCGATTAAAGGAAAAAAATGTCCAACACGGAAAATGTTTTCTTTGCAATTCTTTTCGCCGTTCTGGCCCTCACCTTTATTTATTCGGCCGTCCGCCTAGTCCGCCTGATCACCCTGGGACAACCGGACACCCGCCTGCAGGGCGGGTGGTTCAAAAGATTTCTGACCATGCTTCTCTACGCCTTTGCTCAAAGGCGCGTCATCAGCAAACCTTTCGGGTTCAATCACCTCTTCCTCTTTTGGGGGTTTTTAATTCTCTTCCTTTCCAACGCCGAATTCCTCCTTAATGGCCTCTTTCCCCCCTTTTCCTTCCGCTTCCTGGGCCCTTCTCTTTATGGCCTCTTGAGTTTGGCTTTTGATCTCGTCTCCCTGGTTGTCCTGGTCTGCGTGGGAATCGCCCTGTTCCGGCGTCTGGTCCTCCAACCCTCCTACATTGACGCCAAAAGCGCCGATGCCCTGCTCATCCTGAGCCTGGTGGCGGGTCTGATGATCGCTTATTTCGGGTTCCACGGGTGCGAATTCGCCCTCCAGTCTGAGCCCTGGCCCTATTCGATGCCCGTCAGCCAGAATATCGCAGCCCCTCTAATGCTTGCTCTTTTCGGCGGGTCGCTCCCCTTGGCGGAGCGTGTCTTCTGGTGGGTCCACGCCCTCATCTTCCTCGGGTTCCTGAACTATCTTCCCCACAGCAAGCACCTGCACATTCTCACCGCGATTCCAGATTGCTTCTGCCGTTCCTTTGAAAGCGCGGCCCTGGTTCCCCGGGAAACCTACTCTCCCGGTAAGTCCTACGGGGTCTCCCGCGTCGATGAATTCACCTGGAAGGACCTGCTGGACTTCACAGCCTGCACGGAGTGCGGCCGCTGCAACGACAACTGTCCCGCGACGCTGAGCGGGAAGACCCTGAATCCCCGATACGTCATCCAGGACGGGAAAATCAACCTGAAGGCCAACGGGGAGAAAATCCTCCATGGAAATGTCACCCAGGGTCTGATGCCTTTGATCCGAGAGACCGACGAGTCGCCGGGGAGCGTTGGGGAAGACGCACTCTGGGCCTGCACGACCTGCCGGGCCTGCATGTCCAACTGCCCGGTCTTCATCGAGCACGTTCCCAAGATCATCAAGATGCGCCGGCATTTAACCGAAACTCAAGCCAAGTTTCCCGAGGAGTTGAGGAATTTTTATGAATCCGTCGAGCAGAGGTCCAACCCTTGGGGAATTATTCCCCAGGACCGCACCAAATGGGCCAAGGGCCTGGAGATTCCCCTGCTTGCGGCGGATGAATCCGTGGAGTATCTCTTTTACGTGGGCTGCGCCGGGTCTTTCGACAGCCGGAATCGCAAAGCGGTAACAGCCCTGGTTCAGGCGCTGCGGGCTGCGGGAGTCTCCTTCGGAATCCTAGGTGCGGAGGAGAAGTGCTGCGGCGATTCCCTGCGCCGCCTGGGCAACGAGTTCATCTTCGAGAAAATGACCGCGGAAAACGTGGAGCTCTTCAAGAAATACAAGGTAAAAAAAATCCTCACCTATTGCCCGCACTGTTATTCCACCCTCAAACATGACTACCGGCAATTCGGGCTGGAGGCGACCGTTCTTCACCACTCCGAGTTCCTGTACGACCTGCTCAGGGCCGGCAAACTGCAGCTCAAAGGGGAGGACTCGCTCGGCCGGGTGGTCATTCACGACTCCTGCTACCTCGGCCGATACAATCAGATATATCGTCAGCCCCGGGAGGTCATCCGGATGGCCACCGGACAAAAGCCCGTGGAGATGGACCGGAAGCTGGAAAAGAGCTTCTGCTGCGGCGCCGGCGGTGGACGGATGTGGATGGAAGAGAGCGCAGAGTACCGCCTGAACATCAACCGGACGCGGCAGGCTCTGGCCAAATCCCCCGGCACCATCGCCGTCTCCTGCCCGTACTGCATGACCATGTTTGAAGATGGTTTGAAGAATGAGAAAGCAGGTCAAGTGCGGGTCCTGGACCTGGCGGAAATCATCGCCCCCCGGATCGTCTTCCCCCAATCCCCTGGTTAAGAAATATCCCCCCGGGAAGCCACCTATTATCGGAGGTTTAATGGTATGGACGCTGGCAACTAAGCCGTTCGTGCTGAGTCTTCGGCGTGAGCTCAGTCGAACGCTTGTCGAGGCATGAACGGCTTAGCGATGCACCCTTCGACAAGCATGTCCTGAGCGCGCCGAAGGGCTCAGCATGAACGGTAACTTCTTTTTGTGTTTTCGGCGCGATCTGCGGCGATCTTTTTGGTCATCGAGCAATCCCCGTACCGGTCATTTAGGCAGGGGGTAGCCGAAGAGGAGGTGAGGAATCATCATCGGGATGATAGGGAATACGGCCATGATCACCAGGTCAATGGTCATGATGATGATGAATGGAAGACAAGCCCGCACCGCATCGCCGTACCGAACCCCTGCCAACTGCGTTGAGATGAACAAGTTCAAGGCCACGGGAGGGACGATGCACCCGAGGCCCATGTTGGTGCAGAAGAGGACTCCCCAGTGAACGATGTCCACACCGACCTTACTTAGCAGAGGCATGAAGGAGGGCAAAAAGCCGAAGGTCATGGCCGGAGGCTCCAGGATCATGCCGAGGACGATGAATACCCCGCTCACGATGAAGATCACCGCATTTTTATCAGTGCTGATCCCCGAAATGAAATTCACCACATGGTGCGGCACCAGGTCCCGGGCCAGCATGAAACCGAGGAACGATGAGGTCGAGGCCATAAACAAGGTCATACCGCTGATGTAGCCGGCCTCCACCACCGCCCGGTAAAGACGCCTGGGCTGAGCGGTCTTGTAAAAGAAGGACAGCACCATGACGTAGCCCACGAGCACGGAGCCCACTTCCGCCGGGGTGAAAACGCCGCCGAGGATTCCCCCGACCAGGAGCACTAGGGCGAAGAGACCGGGCAAGGCTCTGAAAGTGCGGGGCAGGATCAATTCCCGGGGCACGTGCTCCCGGGGGTAATTGTGTCTGCGGGCATGAAAGAGGACCACCAGCATGAAGCTTCCGGCCAGCAGGAACGCTGGTAGAATGGTCGCCGCGGCCAGCCGGCTGACCGAGGCCATGGTAGCGGTGGCGTACATCAGGATCGTAATGGCCAAGGGAGCCATCATCCCGAGGGTTCCCGCCGTTCCCTGGAGGGCTGCGCAGAAGGCCGGCTGGTAGCCACGCTCCTTCATCTGGGGGATCATCAAGGAGCCGATGGCCGCCGTGTCCGAGACGGCCGAACCCGAGATGTCACCGAAGAGAAAGCTGGCCACCACGTTGGCCGCGCCCAATCCTCCCCGGACGCGCCCTACGAGCACCTGCGCGAAATCCACGATGTAACGGGCGACGCCCGCCTCGTGCATCAGCTTCCCGGCAAGCATGAGCAGGGGGATGGCCATCAGAGCAATGATGCTGACCCCGTTGTAAATCTGCTCCGCCCCCACATTGAAGGGAACGTCTCCGACAGCGCCGACGTAGAAGGTAGCCATGAATCCCAGGGAGATCGCCACCGGCACTCCGATCAGCATGGGCCCGAAGAGGGCGATGAGCATGACGATCGCCCGGGATATGCCGGTGAGCTGTACAAATTGGCCGAGGGGTAGCATGACCAGGGAAACGAAAACTGCCGCGATGATCAATTTGACGACAGCCATCCAGGCCTTTCCTACAGCGAGATTACGGCGCGCCCAGTGGAGGTCCATGATCAGACAGGCCACCGGTATGGAGGAAAAGAGGATGGTAATCGGCAAACGGAGGGCATCGGTAATCATTTCGGCCACCAGGGGGAGGTGCTGGATGCTCGAGACCGTCAGGGAAATTAGGTAACCGAGGGTGAGACCTTCCGCCGCCACGCTCACGCCAGCTTCCCAGTCCGGAGGCAGCTTGCGAATGATCAGGTCAAGATTCACATGTTTGTCGTGCAGATAGCCGGAAGCGATGGACAAAAGCGTGGCCCAGATGAAGAAGATGAGCGCGACTTCATCGGACCAGGTCAAGGACTGATTCAACACATAACGGAAGAATACGCCCCCGAGCATGGTGAGGCCAAAGGCAATGGTGGCCATGACAAAAGAGAAGGTGCAGGCCCGGTCCACGGCATCGCTTACATTGAAAAGGAGGCGACCCCAGGCGGAAGAACCAACGGCAGGGGAGCCCATGTTTTTTTCTTCTTCCATCATTCTTCTTCCTCTTCATTCCTTTGGCGGCGGAAAAGCCCGGCTCGCTGCGGGCGCCGTTTCCCCCCACAATTTCCATTTTCCTGAGATTTACGGATTTCCCGAAAATCCGAGGGCCCCGGAAGAGACCCCTTTCTTCTACCTCTTCCGGGGACCGGGTCTGGTTTTCAGCATGAAAGGGCGGTAGGCTTAATTATTGGGGCCTCAGCTTGAAGATGTCGTTGGCGACGTTAAGGTCGATCTTACCCTTAAAGGCGTCGCCGATCTCCTGCCAGACCTTCTCCCGCACCGCCAACCATTGGGCCATTTCCTCTTTGGTAGGATGGTAGATGGGAACGCCGGCTTTTTCGTATTCGGTGATCGAAGACTGAACCTTGTCCCTCGCCCATTGCCCGGCCAGCGGCTTGACCTGGGCCGCGGCATCCAGGATGGCCTTCTGCTGGGAAGCGGTGAGCGAATCGAACTTCTTCCGGTTCATGTAAATGGGCAGAAGGTTAAAGCGGAAGCCGATGGCCGTATAATACTTGGTGACCTCGTAGAGTTTTATGGACGCGGCAGGGGGCAGGGGGGTCGCAGCATTCCCGTCGATGACCCCCTGCTGGAGCGCGGTGTACAGCTGACCGTAAGGGATGGGCGTGGGGTTGGCGCCGTAGGCCTTAATCAGGTTAATTTCGACTGGGGTGCTGGAAGTGCGAATTTTCAGCCCCTTCAGATCGGCGGGGACTTTTGCCGGCTTGCTGCGGAGCATCAGGTCGGTGCCGCTGACCGGCGCGTCGTAGGTATGACTCGTGATCAGGAGCACCTTGACCCCCAGGTCTTTTTCGAACTGGGCCAGCGCTTTTTTGCCAGCCGCATGGTTCTCCAGCACATCGATGTAGGCTCTATCGTTCTTAAAAAGGAAGGGAAGGTCGAACTGGAGGTAGGCATCCGTGAAGGGTGCCAAATTCGGGGTGGCGGTAAAGCCGATATCAATGGTGCCGGCCTTTATGCCCGCCGCCAGCTGCTGTTCCACCCCGAGGGACTGGTAAAAGGGTTGAACATTCAGCTCTCCTTTGCTCAGCTGGGTCGCCAGCTCGCACAATTTACCGATAGACAAGGCGGGTGCCGTCGTCCCCTCGGGGTCCGACGCTCCGGCTCGAAGAACCACCGGTCCGGCCGCACTGGCCGGGATGGCGGTGAAGACCATAAACGTGCATGCCAAGATAATGGATATCACGGTCCCTCTATTAACGAACATCTTTGCCATCGTTCAGCCTCCTTTTCATTCACTTCTGATTAAACTCGGTGAATCGTTGGTGCTGCCCCCTCATGGGGCCGGCAGATTCAACTTCCAAGACTTACCTGGGTCACCTCCTTCCCTGACCACCTGGCTGCTTAACCGTAACAGTCCGGAGAGCGTTTCTAAAGGGCTTCAGGTCTCATTGGCTACCCTTCGGATCAGAACGTGCTTTTGGGTGAGTTGAGTATAGGAAAACGAGGTTTCGGTGTCAAGAAAAAAGCCCCGCCTTTATGATCGGCCGGCATCTTGTTTCTTTTTGGCAGGCTACGTCTCTCCACGGGGAAGGAGAAATGAGGACTCAGGCCACCACGCTGCGGATCTCCGCGCCGCCCAAGCTGCACAATATGCCGAAAGATTCAAAATACCTGACGATCTCCAGCAATTGCTCCCGCGAAGGGGGCTCCACATCAACGAGCTTGTATTCCATCCCCAGCCAGTCGTATTTCGAGACTCCGTACTTGTGGTAAGGAAGAAGATTCAGCTCCCACCCGCCGGGCAAGCTTTTCAAGAAATCGGCAATGTCCCTTAAATTTTCGCGGGAGTCATTCATTCCCGGAACGACCGCGAAGCGCAGGATGAGATGCCTATTTGATTCCAGGCAATAGGCGGCTGCTTTCCGGATATTGTCCAGTATTTGACGATTTGAACGACCGGTGAGTTTCTTGTGAATCAGAGGGTCGGAATGTTTGATGTCGATAAAGGCCAGGTTGGTGTAAGTGAGGATGGCTCGAAGGTCTTCCCAGCTACCGAAAGCACACGTCTCAACTGCGGTGTGGATGAGCTTATCCCAGCACCGGTGGAGGATGTTGGTGGCGAAGGCGGCCTGCATCAGGATTTCACCACCGGAAAGGGTCACTCCTCCGCCTCCTCGCCGGTAAAAGACGCGGTCCTTTTCCACCTTCTCCAGAACCTCCTCCACGGTCATCGTCGAGCCGCGTATCTCCCGGGCCCCCGCCGGGCAGACCTTGGCACAAGCCCCGCAGTGGGTGCACCTTTCAAAGTTGCGTCCGATTTTTCCTTCTTCATCCTCAAAAAGGGATTGGTTCGGGCAGGCTGGCAAGCAGGCCCCGCAGGAGATGCACTTATATTTGAGATAGACGAGGCTTGGCTCTGTCGTTTGACAGAGAGGGCTGCTGCACCATAGACATCGGAGCGGGCATCCCTTCAGAAAAACCACCGTGCGGATGCCCGGTCCATCCTCCAGCATATATTTGGTGATGTTGAAAACGGTTCCCCGCTCTCCGGAGGATCGTTCCAAATGGTTCTCCCCAGACTTCTTGGAGTAATGTTCTTTTTCCACCTCAGGCAACCTTGGCGATCCTTCCTCACCGTTTCCGATTGGAAAAGTCGAGGCTCAGGGAGAAAGAAAATTCCTTCCCCCGATCAAGATTTCGGATGGGACATTTAGCGGGGACAGGAATGGCTCAAATCTTCTTAATTGAACCGATGCTCGGAGCGGGAAATAATATCGTCCTGTATGTCTTTCCCGAGGTCCGTGAAGTAAGCGCTGTAACCGGCCACCCGGACCATGAGCGTGGGGTAATTCTCGGGATGTTTTTGGGCATCGATCAAGACTGCTTTGTTGATGCAGTTGAACTGAATATGGGCGATGCCCAGATCATTCAAAGCCGTGCGGATCAGGCTGGCAAACTTTTTCAGCCCTTCTCTCTTGAAATGCAAATCGCTGAACCTGTCATACAAGAGATCACTCTCTTGCGGTTCCGGGCTGAATTTCCTGCTGGCTTTCATGATACCTCCTCTTTGGTAAGTCTCCGCTTATCGCTCCGCGACCCCCTGGGCCTAGTTGGCGACCAGTTCGGACTTGGAAATCCACATGTTTAATATCGTCCCGTTGGTCTGCCCGGCATGGTCCAGCTTGCCGTAAGACTTGATCGCCGCGGTCGGTCCTTCTTTATCCGTATGCTGCTCTGCGGAAATCGTGTCGGCCAGGGGGACGCAGGCCTTCTTGCCATTGGGCTGGGCCCAGGTTTTCTTGCCGAAGCTTACGTTCGCCGCAACCATTTGGATGGATGGGTCCATATAATGACCCAGGTACGTCCTATATTTTTTGGTCTCCAGGGCGTAAAAGTCCAGCACCTCACGGGCCAGGGAGTCCGGCCCGTCCAGGTCGTTCCCGTACTTGGGCGAATTTCTGAGCTTCTCCCTCAACCGTTCATAGCCCTCGAAATTGGCGTCGATGGCGGTTAAGAGTTCGTCCATGGTGATCTCTTTTTTCTCAAAGACCATTGTTTTGATGTTGTACAGGGAGTTGGCCACATCGGCGGTGGCCAAAACGGCGATGACCGGGCCAACACTCACAGGGGCCCCGCCTTCCTCGACGTCCAGGCCCTTCTCTATTGTCCCCTTGGTCAAGATCGTGTAAACCGGTTTGAAATGCTCCTCGGACCGGATCTTCTCGCCCACGATCATGTGGGCATGAGCCTCTTTGATCGCGTAAGCCAGCTGCACCTTGAAAACATTGAAAAACTCTTCAAAAGTCTTGAAATCCCGAGGATCGCCCGTCTTGGGGCCGCACTGCATCCCGCCCCCCCAGCCCGGAGCGCCTTTGGGTTTGACCCCGTTGCTCAACACCAGGCTCATCACCGCGCTCATATTGAGCATGCAACTGTCCGTATGGCCGTACTGCATCCCTTGAACCCCGGGTTCCACGCAACCGATATAGGCCCCATATTCCCGTATCTGGTCGAAGGAGTACTTGCTTGGACCATTGGGCCCGGCGGCGCGGCCCATGAGCTGCTGCCAGAGGGTTTCGCAGTTGAAAAAACTGGGATGGCCCATCCCCTGCGCGGCGAGCATGACGCCCTCATAAAGCAGATCATCCGGGGTCTTCGAGTGAAGCAACAAGGCTACCGAAGGGGAGGTGGTGTGAACTTCCCGCATGGCCTGGATGGCCAGGTAACTCACCTTGTTGGAGGCATCGTTGCCATATCGGTCCACCCCTCCCACATCGAGCTGCTGGAACCGGAAATAACCGCGCCCGTTGATCGCCAGCTG
>DASPRR010000168.1:0-11090 GCA_035624375.1 Thermodesulfobacteriota bacterium
CATTCCTTCGATCAGGTGGAGGAGGTCGAGCCCCAGGGTTCCTCCGTCCAGGAGGCGCACTTCTTCGGGGAAATCATATTTTCTTTTGAGAGCCTCCACGGCGTGGACGCCCACCCCATCGTCCCCCATCAGTATATTGCCGAGGCCGATCAGTGAGGTCTTAGCTTTCACGAAAGGTTCAATACCCACGAAAGAACGCATCCTTTGACATCCGTTGCGAATTGTCCTTAGAGCTTTTCATTATTATTACACCTCCGGCCGGGACGGAGGTCAATGACTGGCAACAGTAGACAATAATATATTTCAGGGGGAAAAGAGGGAAAGTCAAGACAATTTTGGGCGGAAAACAAATTCTTGACAAAGAGAAAAGGGGGGTCTTAATATATAGTATAGCAGAGGAGGATGAGATCTGTGGATCAGGTATTGGTTCAGCTTTGGGTTCTTGGCTTACTCCTGTTGTGCCTCGCCCTCGGGCCCGGCCCACTGCCTGAACGTTCGGCTTGATCCGCAAGCAGAAAAAATGAAACGATTCAGGCCGTGGTCGCCACCCACGGCCGAATGATAGAGAGGCCGTGGGGAGAACCCTCACGGCCTTTTCGTTATTTCCGGGTCAGAAGTATTCGCCACTGGACCCGGCAGACTGGAAATCAGATATCGGGGTCAAATCCAGAACCCGGCATCGAGTATCCAGTATCTGTCACAAGGAAATGGAATGAAGACGCGAATCACAGAGCTGCTGGGAATCAAGTATCCGATCATCCAGGGGGCCATGACCTGGGTGTCTTTTCCTCCTTTGGTTGCAGCGGTCTCCAATGCCGGAGGCCTGGGAATCCTGGGCGCTGCGTTCATGAATCCAGAGCAGCTCCGGGACAATATTCGCCAAATCAAAGACATGACGGACAAACCTTTCGGGGTCAATTTCATGCCCGACAACCCGATCGTGGATCAGCTGCTGGATGTGATTCTGGAGGAAAGAGTCCCCGTGGCCAGTTATGGCCGCGGGAATCCCAAGCGAATCATCGAGCGGGTGAAACCTTATGAGATCATCGCTCTTCCCACCCTGGGCTCCCTGAAGCATGCTTTGCGAGCCGAGCAGGACGGGGCCGATGCGGTCATCGTCCAGGGAACCGAGGGGGGTGGACACACGGGGCACATCGCCACCATGGTCCTGACTCCATTGGTTGCCAGCCGGGTGAAAATTCCGGTGGTGGCCGCGGGGGGAATCGGCAACGGCCGAGGATTGGCGGCCGCCCTGGCTCTCGGCGCCGAGGGGATCTCCATGGGAAGCCGGTTTATCGTAACCAAGGAAGCGCCGGTCCCCGAGCATGTGAAGAGATATCTGATCGACAAATCGGAGGAAGATACGGTCGTGACCGACAACCTCACCGGGGTTCGCTGCCGGGTCATCAAGAACGACTTTGCCAAGAGAATCATGGAAATGGCCAAGAGCAAAGTCGATCCCTGGGAGATGATGCAGTACGGGGTGGGCCGGATCCGCAAGGCCTACGTGGAAGGGGACCTGGAGTGGGGGTCCATGGCTTTCAGTCAGGCCTGCGGCTTGATCGATGACATCCCCTCCTGCCAGGAGCTGCTCGATTGCATTGTGTCCGAAGCCGAAGAGATCATGAAGTCCATGGGGAAGAGAGTCAATCATTCCTGAGCCTTTCCTCGAATTTCTTCCCCGTCCTCGCGAAAAGCTTATTTTCTTTCCGTCCTTTTTTTGCTAACATAATCCGCCAATCTGCTTTTTTCCTGTTATCCCATTTCCTGAGAGAGAGGAGGAAAGAAAATATATGGCCGAAGTCGAACTTCCCAACCCCCACGAGCTTGAAGAGGTTAAGGAAAAAGGCTTCACCCGCAGGGTGGCCATGATCACAGCGGTCTTTGCCGTCCTTCTGGCCATTGCTTCCCTGGGTGGACGTATAATATGAAGGAAATGCTCATGGCCCAGCAGCAGGCCTCCAACCAGTGGTCCTACTACCAGGCCAAGGTGATCCGCGAGCATCTCTACCGGAGCCAGATGATGCTCCTTGAAACCATGCTCCTGGACCGCGGGGCCTCCATGAAAGCAGAGGCCAAAGGGCAGGTGGAGGGAATGATCAAAACCATGAAGGAGGAAGAGAAGCGCTACAACCAGGAAAAGAAGGAAATCGAGCAGGAGGCCAAGAAGCTGGAGGAAAAAAGGGACGAGCACCGGGCCAAGGACCCCTTTTTCGAATTTGGCGAGGTTCTGCTCCAGATCGCCATCGTCATGTCCACCGTTGCCATTTTGACTCATTCAGCGAAGATTTTTTCTTTCGCCGTCGGGGCCGCCGTGCTGGGCGCGCTTTTCGCCCTGAACGGGTTCTTCATGATTCTTCACCTTCCTCTATTCCACTAAAATTCCCGGTCCTCCGGTGTTTAACTTGACAGCAGCGGCATGTTACAAAGCGACCATAAAAAAATAGTTCTAGGATGCGCCTTCCTATGATCGGTAAGGAAGCGCCAAGAAGCGGCTATATTCTAAATTCATCCCAGAAGGTATGAGCACGGACAAAAAAGAAGAAACCTTCCTCCTTCGCCTCCGGCCCGGTTTGGAGCGTGAGCTTCCGATGGTCACTCTGGCGGGGACCGGCAAACGCATCGCCTCCTTCGTCATGCTTGGTGATGTGGAGCTCAATGAGAAATGCGCTCAGATGCTGGTGGAAAGGTTTAAAGCCGAGGGACTGCTGGACAAATTTGACCTGCTGGTGGCCCTGGAGGCGAAGGGCATCGCCTTGGTCCATGAAGTGGCCCGACAACTGGGCTATCCCTTTTTCTTCGTCGTCCGCAAGTCAGTAAAAAAATACATGATCAAGCCCTTGATGGTCCCGGTCACGAGCATAACGAGTGCGGGAGATCAGACCCTGGTTTTAGACGGGCGGGACGCAGACCGGATCAAGGGGCATCGCGTTTGTCTGATTGAAGACGTTATTGCCACGGGGGGATCGGTCTTAGCCGCCTGTGATTTGATCGAGTATGCCGGCGCAGAAGTGACGGTCATCGCCACGGTTCTCCTGAAAGGGGATTTCCACGATCCTCGGTTAATCTACTTGCAGAAACCCTCCCTGTGAGTCTCCTCCATACCTCGAAAATCATGACCTCCAGATAGGGGAGCAGGCTTTAGCCTCCCAGATATGCTTTTACGATTTTTTCGTCCTGGCGCAAATCGGCAGAGGCCCCCTGAAGGATGATTCCGCCTGTCTCCATGACATAGGCATAATCGGCGACATCCAGCGCCATGCTGGCATTCTGCTCCACGAGAAGGATGGTGATCCTTTCTTCCTTCAGTTGCAGGAGGATTTTTTCAACCTGGTCCACGAGGATGGGGGCGAGTCCCAGGGAGGGTTCATCGAAGAGGACCATTTTAGGATTCAGAGCTAGCGCGCGGGCGATGGCCAGCTGCTGCTGTTCGCCCCCGCTGAGGGTCCCGGCCAGCTGGCCCCTCCGCTCCTTCAGGATGGGGAACGAATCGAAAAGCTGTTCGATCCTCTCCTGGACAAAACTCTTTGATTTGGAAAGATAAGCCCCCATCTCCAGATTCTCGAGGACCGTCAATTCCGGAAAGAGACGGCGGCCCTCGGGGCAATGGGCGATGCCCCTGGCAACGATCTTATCCGGGGATAGCCCTTCAATCCGCTCCCCCAAGAACTCTATCGATCCCCTTTTGGGCCGCAGCAGTCCAGAGATCACCTTGAGTAGAGTCGATTTTCCGGCTCCGTTCGATCCGATCAAGGTGACCGTCCCTCTCTCGGGGACTTCCAGCGAGACCTCCGACAGGGCTTGAACATACCCGTAGCTGGCCCCGATTTTTTTAACGCTTAGCATCTCTTTTCCGATCCCCGAGGTAGGCGGTGATCACCTCGGGATTGGTCTTGACCTGCTCCGGCGTTCCCGTAGCGATCTTTTTGCCGAAATTCAGGACCACGATGCGGTCCGAAAGCCCCATGACCAGCTTCATGTCATGCTCGACGAGAAAGATGGTGATGGACCTGGCCCGCATTTTTTGGATCAGCTCTTTCATGCCCTGGGTTTCCGTATCGTTCAAGCCTGCCGAAGGTTCGTCCAGGAGGAGCAGCCTAGGATTCGCCGCGAGGGCGACTCCGATCTCGAGAATCCGTTGATCCCCATAGGGCAGGCTTCCGGCCATCGCCCCCTTCTTGCCCTCCAGGCCGATGAATTTGAGAATTTCAGCGGTCCGGGCCAGGGTTTCATCCTCCACCCGGCGTTTTCGCCGGGTGTTCAGAACGGCATCCCAGAACGTCTCCCTCTCCTGCATGTGGTGGCCGGTGCGGATATTTTCCAAGGCCGACAGGTTGGGGAAAAGGGAGGTGATTTGAAAGGTCCGGGTGATTCCTTTTTCCGCGATTTGGTGAGGCTTCAGGTGGATCAGTTCCGCTCCCTCGAATCGGACCGATCCGGCACTGGCACGCAAAAAGCCGGTAATGGCGTTAAAGGTAGTGGTCTTGCCCGCCCCGTTCGGGCCGATCAGGCTGACAATCTCTCCGGGAAAAATGGAGAAGTCCAGGTCGTTGACCGCGGTTAAGCCGCCAAATCTTACGGTCAGTCGTTGTACACTCAGCAGTTCACCGGCCATCGTTCTTTTTCCCTTGGATGATTTGGGCGAGGGAATACAGCATGCCTTTGGGCATGAAGATCACGATGAAGATCACGATCAACGCATACACCGCCATCCGGGCGTCCCCGAAGACCCTCAGCCATTCCGGGATCAGGGTGAAGAGGATCGCCCCCAGGATCGGTCCGGCCTGGGTGCCCTGCCCCCCGCCGATGGCCATCATCACCGCGTTGACGCTGATGAAGAAAGCGAAGACACCGGGATCGATGAAGCTCACGTAATGGGCGTACAGGGAGCCGGCGATCCCGGAGATGGAGGAACTGACGACCATCACGATGACCAGGTATTTATAGCAGTCGATGCCCACGGATTCGGCCAGGTCTTCGTTTTCCCGGATGGCGATGAAGGATCTCCCCAGGGTGGAATTCACCAACCGGTGCTGGAGGACGGCCGCCAGGACGACGCAAAGGAGGATCAGATAATAGTAGGGCACCTTCTGGCTGAAATCGATGGTGATAAACCCGAAACTGAGCTGCGGGGCGGCGATATCGGTGAGCCCCATGGGCCCTTTGGTCAGGTCAACCCAGTTGAGGGCCACCAGTTTCACGACTTCAGCGATCCCGATAGTCATGATTACAAAATAGGCCCCCCGAAGCTTGAAGGCCAGCTTGGCGACGAAAAAGCCCAGGACCCCGGCCCCGCAAACGGCCAGGACCATTCCTCCCCACAGGGGAACCCCCAGATGCAGGTGAAACAGGGAAGAGAGGTAGGCGCCCACCCCGAAGAAGGCGGCATGCCCGAGGGAGAGCTGACCCGTGTACCCCAGGAGCAGGTTGAGGCTGACGGCGAGCAGAGCGTAGATCCCCATGAGGATGGCCATGTGGAGAAAATAGGGGTCGGCAAAAAAGATCGGGTAGACCATGGCCCCGGCGAGGCATAGAGCAGCGGTGGCGCTCGTTCTTCTCATCGCATCTGTCCCACTTTTCCAAACAGGCCGGTCGGCCTCTTGATTAAAATAAGAATCAGGAGGATAAAGCCCACGGCATCCTGGTATCCGGATGAGACGTAGGCGGCACCCAGGCTTTCGAACACCCCCAGGAGAAGGCCCGCGGTCACGGCCCCCCAAAAGCTACCGAGACCTCCGATGATCACGATGACAAACGCCTTCAGGTTCGCCAGGTTGCCGATGTAAGGGTGGACGGTGAAGATCGGCCCCAGCAGTACGCCCGAGGCGGCCGCCAATCCCGCCCCCAGGACGAAGGTAAAGGAATAAATCCGGTCGATCTTGATCCCCATCAGCGAGGCGGCTTCCAGGTCCTGGAAAGTGGCGCGCATGGCCTTGCCCACCTTGGTCCTTTTCAACAGCAGGTGAGTCAGGAGGACCAGGAGGAGGGCGGCGCAGATGACCAGGATCCGTTGGGGGAGAAAATAGAGCCCGCCCAGGGTGTAGGTGGTCATGGGGAGGGGGCTCTGGATGGATTCCGGCACTGGCGTCCAGATCAGCATGGCGATATTCTGCATGAAGAGGGATAGCCCGATCATGGAGAGCATTACTGTATCGATCGACCTCCGGCGCAAGGGTTTCAAGATCCCCTTTTCGAAGACCCACCCGATGGCCATCACTGCCAGGATGGCCAAGGCCATGCTCAAAAGAAAATAGATCCCCATCTTGGAGAAGAAAGTGAAGAGGAAGTAGGCCCCCAGCATGTACATTTCGCCATGGGCGAAATTGACCACCTTCATGATACCCAGGATGAGCGTGAGCCCGATCCCGATCAGGGCGTAGGCTCCGCCAATGATCAGGCCGTTGATCACATACTGAATGAAGACCATATTCCGCTACTCAGAATGAAGGCCTGAAAGGCAGGGAATGGACACCGGACAGGGCATAAAAATACCCGCCAATTCCCCCCTCTCCCTCGAAAAAGGATGAGGGGGGAAGGGTAAGGGGAAAAATCCCGGGTGGCCGCAGAAATTCACCGCCCCCTATTTCATGAACTCGGGGATGAAAGGTTTTCCGTTTTTAACCTGTATGACCAGGATGTTGGGGGAGCTCTGGCCGAACTCATCGAATTTGATGCGGCCCGAGAGGCCCCAGGTGTCCACTTTGGAAAAAGCCTCGCGCACCTTCTCCTTGTCCGTCGTCTTGGCCAGATCCATGGCCGCCTTGACCGCTTTCATGCCGTCATACCCGCGGAAGCATTCCCCGAAGCCCTTGGCCGCAAACCCCCGCTTTAGGTATTCCTCGGAGAACCACTTCGCCTCCGCCGGGTTCTTGGCCATTTCCGGGAACCAGGGGGCGAAGAAGGTGATGATGTTTACCCCCTCCGCGGCTTCCGGGCCGGAAAGGAGGATCAATCCCTCGGGAACGATCCCACCTCCGGTGGTCAATATTTTCTGGTCCATCCCCAGCTGTTTGTACTGTTTCAAGATTAGCGAGACCTGGGCCTGGTCCGTGGTCACGATGATCGCGTTGGCCCCCGCGCTCTTGATTTTCGTCAGCTGGGTCAGGAAATCCGTGGCGTCAGCGTTTATAATCTCCGTTGCGACCACGGAGCCGCCGGTCTTCGTTACGATCTTGGCGAATTCCTCGGCCGCGCCCCGGCCCCAGTCGTTGTTTACGGCCATGAAAGCCACTTTGCTGAAACCCATTTTGGGAACCAGCACCTTCTCCAATCCCTCGGCCTCCATCCGGCTGGTCGGGCTGATCCGGAAGAGCCATGGGTTCGGCCTCTTTCCGTCCAGCATCGTCACCTTAACCGAGCTGGCCGTATCGACCACATGGGGAATCCCGTATTTCTTGGTGACGCTGGCGCTGACCGCTAGGGTGGGGGAGCTGCCCCAGGCGGCGATCATGGCATCCACCTTATCCCGGGTGACCAGCTTTTCCGCGGCGCTCACGGACTGGGCCGGGTCATTGGCGCCGTCCTCGATAAAGAGGGTAACGGGCCGGCCGGCGATTCCCCCTTCGGCGTTGATCTTATCCCGGCCGATTTCAACCCCCGCCTTCTGATAGCTACCGGCAGCAGCGGCCGGCCCCGTGAGGGGATAAACGACCCCGATCTTTACCGGCTCCGCGGCCAAGGCGGCCCCGCTAAAAAGGAAAATGAACGAAAGGATGAATACCGACCTGATTACTCGTCTTTCCATTTCTAACCCCTCCTCTTGAATTTGGATTTCTGATGAGGCCATCATGCATCCCGGCCTCGATTTTACCCCTATCCGTTCCTGATTTCTGCCGCCGGCCCGGTCCGATCCGGGTCCCGTCCCCAAAAAGGAACCGGTTTCACTTTCCCAATGCGTTTCCGATATCTTCGAGGTCCAATTTTCGGAGAGTTTCCTTGGTGGGAATTCCTGCCTCTCGGTCCCAGCCCATTGCGTCGTAATACTCGTCCAGCATCCCTTCCAGGTCTTTCATATGCCGTCCTTTGTTCGGGCCGTCGGGAAGGGGTTCGAACATGCGTCCGGGCAGACGGTCGTCCTTTCTCGTCAGCCCTTCCCGCACGTTGAAGCACCTTTTCAGGTTCCAGCTTCTCTCCGCGGCGAGCATCAGTCCTTTATTGGTTACCGGCCGTCCCGTCAAGGAACGCAGCATCTCTCCGTAGAGCTGCGGGGTGAGGCATTGATCGGCGGCGCCCCAGGAATGAAAGATGCAGCAGCCCAGGATCTCGGCAATTTCTCCCTGCAATACGACGAAACGATAGGCGAGCCCTTTCTGGTGTCCGGTCTCGGCGAACTTATCCGCCGGCGGCCAGGGCAGGCCGAATTCCCTGAGGCCCGATTCGAATTTACCAGCATCCCAGGTGCTGGCCCAATTGGGGTGCATGTGGCAGGCACCCCGGTGGGATACGGCATACTGCAAACCCAGGATCGCCGATTCCCCCCTGGGCTCATGGGCCGGGAGTTCCAGTCCCTTGGTATGCAGGGCGAACTCCTCGGCTCCCAGGCGGGCGGCGGCGGAGCGAACGCCGTCGGCCAATAGACCCCCGATTCCTTCCCGATAGGCGATTTGCTTCAGCAGCCTCAGGATGCCTTCACTGTCCCCCCAATGAAGGGCCAGGCCCCCGAGGTCCTTCTTGGTGAGGATCCCTCTTTCGAAACATTCCATGGCAAAGGCGATGACCGAGCCAGCCGATATGGTGTCCATGCCCAGGTTATTGCAGAGATGGTTTGCCCGGATGATGGAGGCCAGGTCGTTGTTGCCGCAAAGGGAGCCGAGCATATTGATGGTCTCGTACTCCGGCCCTTCCTGCGGAGGGGTGGCCCAGGGCCCATTCTCCACGCCGGCATACCGCCCGCATCCCATGGAGCAGCCGTAACAGGCCCTTCTTTTGATCAGGTACTTTTCGGCCAATAATTCGCCGGAGATATCCTCCGCTCCCTCAAAGGTGCTGAAGCGGAAGTATCGGGTGGGAAGACAGCCGTTGGCGTTCAGGATGTTAACCAGCAGGGAGGTCCCATATTGATTGATGTTCTCGAAGGGATATTTGTCCAGGGCTTCCTCGGCCTTTTGAATGGCCCGGATGAATTCCTCCGGCCGGGCCACCCGGAGGTCCATCGTCCCGTTGACGGCGATGGCCTTCAGGTTCTTTGACCCCAGGACCGCCCCCCCTCCCCCGCGTCCTGCGGCCCTTCCCCGGTCGTTGATCAGCGCGGCGAAACGGACCTGATTTTCCCCGGCGGCGCCGATGGCCGCCACCGAGGCATCCGGGTCGCCCACCTCCTTATGGACGGCATCGGTGGTTTGATCGACCCCCTTCCCCCATAGATGAGCGGCCTCCCTGATCTCCACCCGGCCATTCCTGATCCAGAGATAGACGGGCCGGTCGGATCGGCCTTCAACGATGAGGTGGTCAAAGCCGCCTTTCTTCAACCTCGGCCCGAAACTCCCCCCGGAACGGGCCTGGCACCACGCCCCCGTCAAAGGGGATTTGAAGCATAGCTCGTAGCTCCCCCCGCTGGGACAAAGGCTCCCGGTAAGCGGGCCCGTGGACAGGATGATTTTGCTTCTCTCGGACAGGGGGTCTACCTTCGCTTCCAGTTCATCCCATAACATTTTAGCCGCGTAGCCGGAGCAGCCCAGAAACCTTTCGAGGTCGCGCTCTACCAGCGGCTCGGCCGACACCTTCGCCGTAGTCAGGTTGACCCTGCAGATCAGGCCCATATACCCGAAATCATCCATGGTCACCCGCCCCTTATCCCGTCTTGATCCCCCGGAGGTTGGGTTTTTGACGTTCTTCCCCGAGCTTCCGGGCGATCGCCTCTCTGCGATGAAGGGCAGCCTTGTCCGCGGGGACGTACAATATCGCCTCCTCCCGGCAATGCTTGACGCATTCCGGCTGCCCGCCGCATTGATCACACTTAACCGCGTGCCGGTCGACCGGGTCGAGGGTTATCATTCCGTACGGGCAACTTAGAACACAGTGCCCACAGGAGGTGCATTCTTGGGTATCAATCTCCACGGCTCCGGTTTTTTGGTTCCTCTTGATCAGGTTCTTCGAGCATGAGCTGATGCAGATTCCACAGTGCAGGCAGACCCTCGGATCGTCGATAGACGGTTCTCTTCGCAAGACGTGGATCGTCGCCCGCTCGAGGTTGATGACTCCTTTATGCTTCAGAGAACACCACATTTCGCAGCGGTGACAACCGGTACATCTCTCCGGCAGGGCGATCAGCGTCTTCAACATCGCTTTCCTCTTCTTTGGTAGAATCCCGGCGTGCTCCAATTTTTATAGCATATTGATGGATAAAGTAAAGCCCTTCGGTGACTGTCGTTCATTCAGGAAACCGGACCCCGAAGATTTACTCGGAAGGCCGCTGTCCAGGGATTCCTTCAAGCCGGGTGGGAAGCGGGCCTTATTTGCTTGACATTTAGATTATGGGCCAATAAACTTTTTTCATCCAGCCCCGGGAAGGCTTTGAAAAATAAAGCGTTGCCCTGCGACGCCCTCGGGGACCCGGATGGAGTGCGAGGAGATGGAAAAGGAACAATTTTCTTGCGTGGGGCATTCCGTTCCGAAGGTCGATGCCTTGGACAAGGTCCTGGGCCGGGCGGTCTATTCCGAGGATATCTCCTTCCCGGATATGCTCCACGGCCGGGTTTTGCGGGCGGGGATTCCCCATGCCATCATCGAAGAGATTGACACGGAGGAGGCCGGGGCCATGGAAGGAGTGGCCTGCGTTCTCACCGCCCGGGACATCCCCGGCAAAAACCGTTTTGGCATCGCCTTCCAAGATCAAGTGGCACTCGCCGAGGACCGTGTGCGGTACATCGGGGATGCCGTGGCCCTCGTGGCCGCCGAGACGGAGGAGATCGCCAAGGACGCGGTCAAAGCCATCCGGGTCAAATACCGGCCCCTTCCGGTGATCACTAGCCCGCGGGAAGGACTGGCCGAAGGGGCGGTCAAAATCCACGAAAAAGGAAATCTCCTTCTCCACACAAAGCTCCGCAAAGGGAACGTTGCCGAGGGATTCGCCCGCGCGGACGTGGTGGTGG
>DASPRR010000171.1:0-9467 GCA_035624375.1 Thermodesulfobacteriota bacterium
TGTAGCGGCTGTACTGGGCGATCAAAGTAAAATCCTTGAAGGGGTCGTAGGACACTTTGAAAATATGCGGCCGGACGGTAATGACTCCTGTGGAGACGACTCCCAGGGTATACCCGTCGGGCTTCCTGCTGGCCACCAGGCCGGCCGCCACCGTGGCTCCCCCTCCGGCCTTGTTTTCCACCACCACCGGGACGCCGAGGAGTTTCTCCAGACCAGCGCCCAGTGCCCGGGCGGTCAAATCGGTGGTGGCCCCTGCCTCGTACCCGCAGTAGATGGTGATGGGCTTGGACGGATAATCCTGGGCCGAGGTCGGCCTGGGCAGGATCAGGGTTACGAGTGAAACCAGGAAGGCGAAAATAAAGAATCGGAAAAGAGAACCATCCTGCATTTTCATGTTGACCTCCCCCCAGACTGCCTGGAATTCATTTTCCCCTGACCATTATTTTATCCGTTCTTCGGCTTTTAGAGCAAGTTTTGCTGAAACCGCTTGGCTTCGCCCTTCGTATCTTCTGGGCATCGCCCGATTCTTGTACCCCCGCCCCGCTTCATTCATCTTTTTCCGCCTCCGCCACCAGGGTCTCCCGTTTCTTGCGGATCATGGGGAGGAGCGAAGAGAACAAAAGGGCGGCCGCGGTGATCAGGCATCCGGCGGAGATGGGGCGGCTCATGAAGATAGCGAAGCTGCCGTCGGAGAGGATCAGGGACTGGCGCAGCGCGTTTTCCAAGAGAGGGGTCAAAACGTAGGCCAATACCATGGGCGCCGGCTCATAGTCGAACTTGCGCATGAAGTAACCCAGCACTCCGAAGATGAACATGATCGCCACATCGACCGCGCTGTTGTTGATCACGTAAGCACCGATGAGACAGATAAAAAGAATCAGCGGGAAGAGAAGGGAATAAGGGACCCGCAGGAGCTGGACCCAGAGGCCGATAAGCGGCAGGTTCAGGACCAGGAGCATGATATTCCCCAGGTACATGCTGCTGATGACCCCCCAGAAGAGCTGGGGATGCTCCTTTACCAACATGGGCCCGGGGGTGATGTTGTGGATCATGAGCGCGCCCAGCAATATGGCCATAACCACGTTGGCCGGGATTCCCAGGGTGAGGAGGGGAATAAAAGCCCCCTGGGCGGCGGCATTGTTGGCCGACTCGGGGGCGGCGACCCCCTCGATCGCCCCCTTGCCGAATTCTTCGGGATGCCGGGAAACGCGTTTTTCCAAAGCATAAGACACGAAGGAGCCGAGAACGGCTCCCCCCCCGGGGAGAATTCCCAGGAAGAATCCGGAACCAGTGCCCCGGAGAATAGCCCAGATGGACCGCCTCCAATCCTCCAGGTTAGGAAACAAATTCCTGACCTTGGTGGTCAGAAGCTCCAGTTTGATCTTCTTTTCCACATTCAGCAGGATCTCGGAGATGCCGAAGAGTCCCATGGCCAGGGGGGCGAGTCCTACGCCGTCGAGCAGCTCCGGGATGTTGAAGGTGAAGCGGGGCATTCCGGTCATGGTGTCCAGCCCGATGGTCCCCAGGACAACCCCCACACCGGCGGTCATCAAAGCTTTGATCATCGACTTCTGGGCCAAGTAGGTAAGGATCACAAAGCCCAGAAGCATCAGGGAAAAATACTCGGGGGGACCGAATCGCAGGGCCACGGAGACCAGTGGAGGGGCCATGAGCTGCAGGCCGATGACCCCGATGGTCCCGGCGATAAAGGAGCCGAAGGCGGCGATTCCCAGGGCGGGGCCGGCCCGGCCTTTTAGAGCCATCTGGTAGCCATCCAGGCAGGTAATCACCGATGCCGCTTCTCCTGGAATATTGACCAGGATGGAAGTGGTCGAACCTCCGTATTGGGCCCCGTAGTAAATCCCGGCCAGCATGATGATGGCGGTGGTGGGCGGGATCCCGTAGGTCACCGGAAGAAGGATGGCCATGGTTCCCACCGGCCCGATTCCTGGGAGAACGCCGATGAGGGTTCCGATGAAAACCCCCAAAAAACAGAAGGCGAGGTTGATGGGCTGCAGGGCCACGGCAAAACCGGCGATGAAATTGGAGAAAAAATCCATAACCAAAAGTCCCTTCCGGATTAGATGCCGAAGATCCCCTTGGGTAAGGTGGATTTGAGAAGAACATTGAAAAGAAGATAGGTAAGACCCAGGGTGAGGACGGGAATGATGATGGAGTTACCCCAGGAAAGCCTCTCCACATATCGGAAGATTAGGAAGAGAAGAAGAAAACTGGTGACGAAGAACCCCAGTCCTTCCAGAAAAAGGATAAAGCCCAGGACGAGGAGGCAGATGATAAGGGAACGATGCCAGTTCACCCCGGTCCAGTGGGCTTTGAGGTCCAATGGTACGGCCCGCCACTGGATGAGGGATTTCAGGAATATGATCAGGGCCACCAGGGAGATGAAAACCCCGGCGAGAAAAGGAAATAATCCCGAACCGGGCTCCCGCAGGGTTCCCAGGCCCAACTGAACCGATCCGTAGAGGGTGGCCAGCCCAACGGCGAGCCAGAAGAGACTGCTTACCCTGTCCGTATTCAAAAGTTCTTTCCTCCTTTCAGAAGCCTCGGCGCAGGGGCGACCGGACTTCGGCGAGCTCAGTCGAGCCGCCAGTGGCCCCTATTTCCCTTTAAACACCGGTTTCCGTTTTTCCTTGAAGGCCTGCTGGCCTTCCTTGATGTCTTCGCTGTTGAATGCCTGAAGGCGAAGGGCTTCAATCTCCTCGGTGTCCTGGGGGTCCAGTTTCTGGGAAAGGAAGATTTTGTTGAAAATGACCTTCATTCCTTTCAGGGACAGGGGAGCATTCTCGGAGATTTCGCGGGCCATCTCGTAGGTAAAGGAAGCGAGCTGATCCAGGGGAAGGACGTAATTGACCAAACCCATCTCTTTGGCCTTGGGGGCTGCGTAGCTGCGTCCGGTGAAAAAAATCTCCTTGGCACTGGCCAGCCCCACGATGTTGATCATCCTCAGGATTCCATTGGGCTGGTAGATGATCCCCAGTTTGGCCGGCGGAAGCCCCATCTGGGCGTTTTCCGCGGCGATGCGCAGGTCGCAGGTCATGGCCAGGTCGCACCCGGCCCCGAAGGCATGGCCGTTCAGCATGGCGATGACCGGGTAGGGAAAGTCGATGATCGATTGCAGCCCGGTTTGCAGGGGATTTTTCTTTTTAAAGGCGGCGGCCATCTCCGGGGTCATGTTTCTGGGAATGTCGGAGATGTCGTAACCGGCAGTGAAGGCCTTGTCCCCCGCTCCCCGGAGGACCAGACAGCGGATTTCTCCCTCGGCCTGGATGGATTTCAGAAGGTCGGCCAGTTGGAAGAGCATGAGCGGAGTAAGGGCATTGCGCTTCTCCGGCCGGTTGAAGATGACCGTGCAGACTCTCTCTTTCTTTTCCACGATCAATAAATTTTCTTCCATGGGATCTCCTATTCGGATTGTGTCCTGCAGGAAGGAATCCTCTCTCTATTACGAAGACTCCTGGGGCAGAGGCGGGTCATGAATAAAACCTTGGCAACCCGCTCGTCGCAACTCAAGTTATAAAAGCCCCATCAATCTGTCAAGCGATTTCTCGAAAGAATCGGAAAAACAAAATCCATCTCGACAAAAAGCCCCACTTTTGGTAGAGGTTAGTCAGCTAAATTCCCTTAGGTGAACTCTCGGGTTGCCGGTGATCCGCCTGTGGCGGATTGACATTTCCAGGATGCTTGGGTTGTGGCCCGGGGGGGAGGGGCCTTTGGGTAAAGAGTATCAGCCCATTCGATCTCGGCTTTCAAATTTGGCATTGGGCTTTTCCATTTAACCCATGTTGACATTTCCAGCCCGAAAACCCCCTCTCCCCTTCGTGGGAGAGGGTCGGGGTGAGGGGGATTGAAGCAGAAGCAGGAGATTCCGAAGACTTTTCACCCCAACCCTTCCCTCCCCCATCGAGGGGGAGGGAGAATCAACGCTGAAGAACCTCAAGGGTCAAGCGGAAAATCGTTCTTTGTATCAGCCAACCGTATCCGCCGGATTTTTGAAAAGTGGGCCGAACGAACATGAGTCAAGTGGAAAAGCCCATATGGCATTTCGGATTTCATGTTCTTCAATGAGCGATCTGCATTCTGCAATTTCGAGGGCGGTTCACGATTTTTCAAGGCTCCGGCTCTCCCGGAGGTATATGACTCATCTTGGAGAGAAAAAATGTTTTTTCAGGGGAAATCCAGAGTTTTGAGCACTCTGTTCCAGCCCTTCCAGCTCGGAAGGCTGGAACTGCGCAACCGCATGATTATGCCGTCCATGGTCACTCTTCTGGCAAGCGAGTCCGGGGGGGTAACCCAGAGAATGATCGATTATTACGCGGAGAGGGCCAAGGGCGGAGTAAGCCTGATCACCGTTGAATCCGCCTATGTGATGGAAAAGGATCGAGAAATGGGGCGCCTCGGGATCGAGAATCCCCAGCTCCAGGTGGGCCTCAACGAATTGGCCGAATCGATCCAGGAGCGGGGGGCCAGAGCCTTTCTTCAGCTCAACCATCGGGGGAGCGTCCTCAGTATTCGCCCGGGAAAAGGACCGGATCAGCTGAGCCCGGAGGAGATTGAAAACATCATCGAGCTTTTTTCGGAGGCAGCCCGGAAGGCCCAAAAGATTGGATTCGACGGGGTGGAGATCCACGGGGCCAATGTCTACCTGATAGCTGAATTCCTGTCTCCCTTGACCAACCATCGAAAGGACCGCTATGGGGGGAGCCTGGAAAATCGGCTGAATTTTCCCGTGGATATTCTCCGCCGGGTGCGAAAAAAAGTGGGGGTGGATTTTCCGGTCAATTTTCGGATGGTGGGCCATCAATATGCGGATGGCGGGCTCGTCCTGGAGGATACGAAAATCATCGCCCAGCGCCTGGAGGAGGCCGGAGCAAGTGCCTTGCACGTGTCCGCAGGGAGCCCCCCGGCCCCTTATTGGCACACTCCTCCCATGGCGGTCCCGCGGGGGTGTCACGCGGAACTGGCCGGGGCGATCAAGAAAACGGTCCGCATTCCGGTCATCGCCGTCGGTCGGATCAACGACCCCCTCTTGGCGGATCGGATTCTAGAAGAAGGAAAAGCCGACCTGGTGGCCATGGGGCGGGCCTTGATCGCCGATCCCGAACTTCCTCTGAAGGCTCAGGAAGGGAGGTTGGAGGAGGTCCGCAAATGTCTGGCCTGCAACTATTGCCGGAGGCGGATCGTCGAATTGAACCGGACTCTGCGGTGCGCGGTGAATGCCCAGGCGGGGCGCGAACGGGACTCCCGGGTCTTCCCGGCCGCGCGGAGCCGGAAAGTCATGGTGATCGGAGGGGGCCCCGCCGGCATGGAGGCCGCGCGGGTCTTGGCTTGGCGCGGTCACCGGGTGGCGATGTATGAAAAGAAGGCCAAATTGGGAGGCCAGGTCAACTTTGCGGCGATCCCGCCCCACAAAGAAGAGTTGCGCACCCTCCTCGATTTTCTCGTCGTCCAGCTGGAAAGGTTGAAGGTGCAAACCCATTGCGGAGCGCAAGCCACGGCGGAGACGATCGCCCAGGAGAAGCCCGAGGCGGTCATCGTGGCCACGGGCGCTCGCCCCCTGATCCCGGAGATTCCCGGTGTACCGGAGGAAATAATCTTCACCCCCGAAGAAGCCCTGGAACCCAATCGACCGATCGGAGAAAAGATCGTGGTCATCGGGGGGGGGAATGGTGGGGTGCGAGGTGGCGGAGTACCTCGCCAGCAAGGGGAAGCGGGTCACCATCGTTGAGAAACTGCCGGAGATCGCCCTCGGGATGGAGGGCCATACCCGAAGGCTGCTCCTGGAGAGGTTGAACCTCCTTTCCGTACGGGTTTTCACGGAGGCTGAAGTGATCTCCCTCGAGGGGAGAACGGCCATCCTTCGCCAGCCGGGAAAGTCGATGGAAATAGAAGCCGAGGGGTTCGTAGCGGCCATGGGGGCCGGTGCCGACCGAAGCTGCGAGGAGTTTCAGTCCTGCGGCCTGCCTTTTTATGCCGTGGGCGACTGCGCCGGGGTGCGGGATATCGCCGCGGCGATCCACGAAGGCTTTGCCGCGGCCATGGGAATCTGATCCGAGTCCGGCTAGGGGAGAAAGAGCGGAGCGGAACTTTTCATGGAGCTGTTGCATAATCTAGTCCTGGGCTTTTCCGTTCTCCTGCACCCCTCCAACCTCTTCGCCTGCTTCCTGGGGGTGCTCATCGGAACGCTCGTCGGGGTCCTCCCGGGCCTGGGGCCGGCCGCGGCCATCTCCCTCCTCCTGCCCACCACCTATAAACTTTCCCCCCTGACCGGCATCATCATGCTGGCAGGGATCTACTATGGCGCCATGTACGGGGGTTCCACCACCTCGATCCTGGTCAACATCCCCGGCGAGTCGGCCTCGGTGGTCACCTGTCTGGACGGATACCAGATGGCGCGCCAGGGAAGGGCCGGGCCGGCGCTGGGCATTGCGGCCTTCGGCTCCTTCATCGCCGGCACGTTCAGTATCGTAGCCCTGATGCTCGTGGCCCCGCCGCTGGCCCGCATGGCCTTGAAATTCGGCCCGCCGGAGTATTTTTCTCTGATGCTCCTGGGGCTGATGATTCTTTCCTATCTCTCCACCGGGTCCATGGTCAAAGCCTGGATGATGGCCGCCCTGGGGCTCTTCATCGGCACGATCGGCCAGGACCGCATGGTGGGCACGCTGCGCTTTACCTATCAACTCGATGTCCTCGCGGACGGCGTGGGGCTGGTGCCGGTGGTCATGGGCCTCTTCGGGATTACCGAAGTCCTGGTCAACATCGAACAGTCGGTGACCCGGCAGATTTTTAAGACCCATCTTTCCCACCTCCTGCCCAGCCGGCAGGACTGGGCCAGGTCCATCCTGCCCATTCTGCGTGGCTCGGCTCTGGGCTTTCTGCTGGGGATTCTGCCCGGAGGGGGGGCGATCATCTCTTCCTTTGCCTCCTACGCCGTGGAAAAAAAGTTCTCCCGGACTCCGCAAAAATTTGGCACCGGGATGATCGAAGGGGTCGCCGGCCCGGAATCCGCCAACAACGCCGCCACGGGCGGCGCCTTCGTCCCCCTGCTGACCATGGGCATTCCTTCCAACGCAATTATGGCTTTGCTCCTGGGTGCGCTCCTCGTCCAGGGGGTGAAGCCGGGGCCCTTCTTCGTAAAAGAGTACCCGGACCTCTTCTGGGGGGTGATCAGCAGCATGTATGTGGGGAATGGCATGCTCCTGGTCCTGAACCTGCCCCTCATAGGGCTGTGGGTGAAAATTCTCAAGCTCCCCTATCCGCTCCTCTTCCCCCTCATCGTCCTCTTCTGCCTGATCGGAGTCTTCAGCCTGAATAATACGGCGGCCGATATTTACGTGATGGGCTTCTTCGGGTTCCTAGGCTACCTGATGAAGAAGTTTGAATACGACGGTGCCCCCCTGGTGCTGGCTTTGGTCCTGAGCCCCATGATCGAGGATGCTTTCCGCCAGTCCCTATTGATGGCGGATGGAAGTTTTCTCATCTTTTTCTCGAGGCCAGTTTCTCTGGTTCTGATGGGCGTGGCTGTCCTGATCATGGCCTCCAGCCTCCTGCCCTGGCTTAAACGCCGCCCGGCTGAGGGGCTGGAGGAGTGAGCTGAGCGAGAACCAAAAGAAGATATTGTAGGGGCGGCCCCCTGTGGCCGCCCGCAAGATGGGCAACCACAGGGGGTTGCCCCTACAATTTGTCTCCATTTTGAGATTAATTTGGCTGGTAAAGGACTTAAGAGAACTGGGAGGAGAAAGGAGATTTCTCATGGCCATGCAGCCAAGATTTCGGACTCCGGGTCGGGTTTTTTGGGGAGGGCTGATCCTTCTGGCCCTCTGTGGGGGGTCGGCCGGCGCGACCGAGAAGGATTACCCGAATAAGATGATCACCCTGATCAATCCCTATGCTCCGGGAGGGGGGATTGACTTTGCCTATAGGGGCATCGTAGATATTCTGCCCGAATATCTCGGGCAGAAAATTGTCGTCTCCCACAAGCCAGGCGCCGTGGGGTCGATCGGAACCGCTGCCGCAGCCAAGGCCAAACCAGACGGCTACACCCTCCTCGCCGGGTCGACCTCACACGTGAACCTGGTCCCGGCCACCCGGAAAGTCCCATATACTCCCGCCGATTTTGTCTCCGTGGGAACCTTCGCCAAGGCCATCAGCGTCCTTTCGGTAGAAAAAGACGCGCCGTGGAAAACCCTGGCGGAATTCGTGGCCGACGCCAAGAAGAATCCCGGCAAGTACAAATTCTCCACCATCGGGCTCATGTCCGCCCATCACTTCTGCACCGAGCTTTTCATGCGGGCGGCGGGAATCCAGATGGTCCATATCCCCTACAACAGCGACACCCTGGCGATCACCGCCACCCTGGGCGGTCATAGCCATGTCTGTCAGACCACCGTCCAGCCCACGCTTCCCCACCTCCAGTCTGGGGCTTTGCGGGCGCTGGCTGTTTCGGATGTGACCCGTTATCCTTACTTGCCCGATGTCCCTACTTTCAAAGAGCTGGGATACAATGTAGAGATGATCATCTGGTTCGGCATGCTGGCGCCCAAAGGAACCCCGAAGGAAGTCATCGATCGACTTTACGCGGCCCAGAAGAAGGCTTTCGACGAGAATAAGCTTCAACCCATCATCGAAAAGATCGGCATGATCCCCTTCTTGACCTCTCCGCAGGAGATGGACAGGATTGTCCAGGAGAATCAGGAGAGGTTCACCCGGATAGCCAAAGAGGCCAATTTGGAAGTGAAATAGGGCCGGCCTCCGCTGCGGGGGGAAAAAGAAAGGCGCAAGGAGAAAGTGAAGAGGCTTGATTTCCTCAGCTCTGGTTTCTGGTTGATGGTCGGGGTGCTCATCTGCGAGGAATCCTGGCGGATTAACCTGGGGGAATTCCACAACCCAGGCCCTGGATTCCTGCCTTTCGGGGCCGGTCTGATCCTGGCTGGCGGTGCGCTGGCCGTCCTGGCGAAGGCCCTGCGGAGCGGACCGGGACGGGAAGGAGCATTCTGGGCCGACCGCAGACGCTGGCCCAAGGTTTTCCTGACCCTGGGCTGCATCATTTTTTATGGCCTCTTCCTGGAATCCCTGGGGTTTCTCTTGACCACCTTTCTCAGCATGGGATTTCTGTTCCGGGTCATCGAGCCTCAGCGCTGGAGGACGGTCCTCATGGGCGCCCTCTTTTCGGCTGTCGGAGCCTATCTCATCTTTCAGACCTGGCTGCAGGTAGAGTTGCCCAAGGGTTTTCTGGGGATTTGATACATTTTAGACGCTTGAGGCCTCATTAATAAAAATATGTTGGTAGGAAGAAATCCTTCACAAGGCCGTAGAGGCACGATGAATCATGCCTCTACAATTTTCCCCTCCCCTCGCGGGAGGGGATCAAGGGGAGGGGGATGCATTCCCGATTCACCCCCACCCTTACCCCCCCTATCAAGAGACTGTGTCGTAATCCGTTCATGGTT
>DASPRR010000172.1:0-2183 GCA_035624375.1 Thermodesulfobacteriota bacterium
TTCTGCGAACCGCTTTCGATCCCGTAGCTGATCATCCAGCATCCCGCCCTTTTCATTACCTTCAGCAGGTCCGGGTCCATTGAATCCACCCGGGCGTCGCAGTTCCACTGGATGTTCAGGCCCCCGCCGGACATTTTTTCGCACAAGCGCACCAGGCGAGGCCGGGAAGCGGCGAACTGATCGTCGGTAAAGACAAGGTGGCGGATTCCGTATCTCCGGACCAGGAAAGAGACCCCTGCGAATAAGTAGTCTTCGGAATAGTACCGGTACCGGTTGCCGAATACGGATCGGTCGCAGAAAGTGCAATCCTGGGGGCACCCCCGGGAAGAGAGCAGGGAAGCAGCAGGGCCTTTTTGATAATTCAGAAAGGGTGGATGGTAAACCCGAGGAAAGTCGGGCAAGAGGTCAAACGCGGGAAAGGGCAGGGTGTCCAAATTCTCGATGAACCTGCGGCGGGGGTTGACCAGGATTTCTTCTCCCCGGCGATAAACGGCGCTCTCCACCTGATCCAGGTCTTTCTTCCCTTCCAGAGATTCCAGCAATTCCACCAGAGCGGCCTCTCCCTCCCCCAGAATTCCAAAATCGAAATCCGGGAAACGGCGGAAAGTCTTTTCGGGAAGGGCGGTGATATGGGGGCCGCCGGCGAGGACCCGGGTATCGGGTCTTGCCTCCTTAATTGCCCGGGCGATCTTCGCCGCATTCTCCACCGAGGCTGTGGTGCAGCTCAGGCCTACATAGGCAGGCCTCTCCTGAAGAATTTGGTCAATCGTTTGGGAGAAAGACAACCCCCGGGAGGCACTTTCCACGATTTTGACCCGATAACCGGATTTCCGAAGAATCGCTCCAAGGCTCAGGAGCCCCAGAGAAGGAAGATTGCCGATAAAGGGGCGGAGATAATTCTTTTCCGGAGACCAGAAAGCGTAGGGAGGGTTGACGAGGACGATCGTGCTCATAATAAGTTCATTCCATGTGGGGTGCACGCTGCCGCGCGCCTGCATGGAGTTCGGAGTGAGAACAAAGAAACATTAGCAAGGAGGACCGTTCATTTCAAGAAATATTAATACCGCCAAAGTTGCTGGAAGAAGGGGATTCTGGTAAGGTAGGCGAAAGCAGAAAAATTTCAAGCCTCAGGTTTCAGATTTACATTTCCGGTTCGGCCTTTAAGGCTTTTAACTCGAGGCCCGAAACCCACAACCCGAAACTGACTTTCCCGGAGGTCTCCATGCGTTACCTAACCCCCCAAACCATCCATCCCCGGATTGAATACCTGGGGAGGCAGGAAATGAACGTGTATCTCCTCAAAGGAGAAGAGTACATGATCATCGAGGGAGGGATGGGCTATATTGTGTCCGACATGCTAAGACAGTTTCAGGAGCGTGGGATTAACCTGAACAGGATCACCCGCCTGCTGATCCTTCACTCCCACTTTGACCACTGCGGAATCGTGCCCTTCTTCAAGCGCAGGCTTCCCGGTCTTAAAATCATAGGCTCCAGGCGGAGCCAGGAACTGTACCGTAAGGAGAAGGTCATCCAATTTATCCGGGACCGGAATCGGGAGATGATTCAATTCCTCAAGATGGAGAAAGAGGCCGCCGAACTGAACCTGGACTTCGATCAGTTAGCCGTCGAAGAAGCAGTAGGGGAAGGAGATACCATCGACTTGGGGGAGGGGGTGGAGGTTCGGGTCATCGAAATGCCGGGTCACAGTTCCTGTTCCATAGCCGCCTACGTTCCCTCCCTGAGGGCTCTCTTCCCTTCCGATGCTGGAGGCATTCCCGGGGAAGGGAAAGAGATCTTCCCCTCCGGCAATGAAGACTTCATGCTTTACCAGAAGTCGCTTGAAGAACTGCAGCCTCTCTACGTGGATGTCGTTTGTCTCGCCCGCAACGGCGCCTTTCTGGGGCAGGATGCCAAAGAGTATGTTTCCCGCTCCGTCGAGGAAGCCGAAAAGATGCGTCTGGAGATCATCCGCCAGCTTCAAGGGGTACCGGACCCGGATGAAGAATTAGCCCGACTGGCTCGAGAGCGGTATGACAGTCTAAAAACCAGGGGCATCCCCTGGGATGTCTACCTGGGGCTAATGCGGGGAGTAGTGAAAAAAATCTTGGAAAGCGAAAAAAAGAGCCAATGAAAAATCAGCTGTCAGCGGTCAGCTCTCAGCAGAAAAAAACAACTTTAGAAAA
>DASPRR010000176.1:0-7732 GCA_035624375.1 Thermodesulfobacteriota bacterium
ACCTTCTTGATATTCACCGCGCAGACCTTGAGCCCGGGGATCTTGGCCACCGGGTCCAGGGCGTCCAGGGTGAGCAGGTTCACCGCCGCTTCCTTGAAGTGGAAGGTCATGAAGACCACTCCTGGAGGGAGCGCTTCCGAGATCTTGGCTTTGGCCTGCACCTTTCCCCTCCGCGAACTCACCTCGACCATCCCGTCGCCGGAATGAATTCCCAGCCGGGAGGCATCCGCCGGGCTGATCTCCACGGTCCCTTCCGGATAGATCTCGGACAGTCCCTTGGACTTGCGGCTGATCACCGTGTGGTAATGGTAAAGGACCCGTCCCGTGGTCAGGGTGAAGGGATACTCTGCGTCCGGCAGCTCGGGCGGCGGGACGTAGGGGGTCACATGAAACTTCCCCTTCCCGCGGGTGAACATCCCTTGATGGAGGATCGGAGTTCCGGGATGGACCGGAGTGGGGCAGGGCCATTGCAGCCCCGATCCTTCCAGCCGCTCATACCGGATCCCCCCGTAGGAGGGAGTGAGGGAGGTGACCTCCTCCATGATCTTCTCCGGGGAGTTGTACTTCATGGGGTACCCTAGCCGGGTGGAAAGGTCGCTGATGATCTCCCAATCCTGGCGTGCGTTTCCCACGGGCTCGATGGCTTTCCTGACCCGCTGCACGCGCCGCTCAGTGTTGGTGAAGGTACCATCTTTTTCGGCGAAACTGACTCCCGGAAGGACCACCTGGGCCAGCTCGGCCGTTTCCGAAAGGAAAAGGTCCTGGACCACCAGAAGGTCCAGATGCTCCAGTTCCCGCCGGACTTGGTTGCTGTCCGGGTCGCTCAAAAGGGGGTTTTCTCCTAGGATGAAGAGGGCTTTTATTTTCCCTTGCCCGATTCCCTTCATCATTTCGATGAGGGTCACGCCCGGTTTCGGGCTCAGGGGAACGGCCCAGGCTTTTTCGAACTTCTGCCGCACGGCCTCATCATCCACCCGCTGGTACCCGGTGTACACGTTGGGCAGCCCGCCCATGTCGCAGGCCCCCTGCACGTTGTTCTGCCCTCTCAGAGGATTGACCCCGGAATGGGGCTTTCCAACTTGCCCGGCGGCCATGGCCAGATTGGCCAGGGCCAGGACATTGTTGGTCCCCGTTGCGTGCTGGGTGATTCCCATGGCGTACAGAATGGTCGAGTTCGGCGACTGGGCGTAGAGACGGGCGGCCTCCACCAGGTCCGCCGCCGGAACCCCGGTGATCCTTTCCACCGCCTCGGGGGTGTACTCCTTTACCGCCTCGGCCACCGCTTCGAACCCCTCGGTCCGATTTCGGACGAAATCCTCGTTCTGCCAGCCATGGGAAAGGATGGTTTGAATCATCCCGTTGATCAGGGCCACGTCCGTCCCCGGTTTGTGGTTTAAGAACAGATGGGCGAACTGGACGAGCTCGATCCGGCGGGGGTCGGCCACGATCAGTTTCGTTCCGTTATGCCGTACTGCGGCCTTGACCTCGAGCCCGATCACCGGGTGATTCTCGGTGGTGTTGGACCCGATGATCAGGATGCAGCCGGCCTTGCGGATCTATTCGATGGGGTTGGTCATGGCCCCGGAGCCGAATGCCATCGCCAGACCGGCGACGGTGGAGCTGTGTCAGAGCCGGGCGCAGTGGTCAACGTTGTTGGTCCCCAGGGCGGCCCGGGCCATCTTCTGCAGGAGGTAATTCTCTTCGTTAGTGCACTTGGCCGAGACCAGGACCCCGATCGCTTCCGGTCCGTACTTGGCCTTCACCCTCTTAAGGCCTTCGGCCGCCCGGTCCAGGGCTTCGTCCCAGGAGGCTGGCTGAAGCTTGCCATCCTTGCGGATCAGGGGCTCGATAAGCCGGTCCGGACTGTGGACGTAGTCGAACCCGAACCTTCCCTTGACACAGGTCCAGCCCCGGTTCATCCCCAGGTCTTTATCCGAGGTTACCCTGAGTATCTGGTTCTCCTTGACGTTCAGAACCAGGGTGCATCCCACTCCGCAATACGAACAGATGGTTGGGACTTTCTTCAAATCCCATTCCCGGGCCTGAAAACGCCCGGCTTTTTCTTCCAGCGCTCCCACCGGGCAAACACTCACGCAATTCCCGCAGAAGACGCAGGGTGTCTCCTGCATGGAGTGGTCGAAGGAGGCGGCAATCTTGGTGTCAAACCCCCTCTTCGATTGGTCCACGGCTTCGCAGTACTGAACCTCGTGGCAGACCGTAACGCATCGGCCGCAGAGAATGCACTTATTGTAGTCCCGCTCGAAGAAGGGATTGGCCGCCCGAAGGGAGTAATCATGCTTTTCCCCCAGGAAACGGTGCTGGCGGAGGCCGAATTGGTAGGCATATTTCTCCAGCAGGCACGAACCGCTCTTCTCGCAGGTCATGCAGTCGTAGGGATGGTCCGAGAGCAGGAATTCCAACACTAGCTTACGGGCATCCTGGACTCTTTTCGTATTCGTCCTCACCACCATCCGGTTGGCCACCGGATAAGCGCAAGAAGCCACCAGCGTCCTTGCCCCCTCCACCTCCACCACGCATAAACGGCAGGCGGTGGTGGGGGTAAGGTCTTCCCGGTAGCAGAGATGCGGAATATGGACCCCGGCCTTCCGCGCTGCCTCAAAGATGGAGGTGCCTTCTCCCGCCCTTACTTCCCGCCCATCAATGGTCAATTGTACCTCGGCCATAGTTCTTCCTTTCGCCCCTTACCTCTTTAACCCTTCAGGTCGCAGCGCAGGCAGCGTTGGGCTTCCCGCACCGCGGTCTCCTCGTCGAAGCCCAAATTCACCTCTTCAAAAGTGCAGACCCGCCGGTCCACCGGGTTCGCCGGCATCTGCGCCCTTGGTTTGGCCGCTTCCTTTTCTTCCTCCCCGTCCTCGACCTTGGGCACCTCGGCCCGCCGCAGAGGCTGGTAGACCCGGTTCTGGCGTAAGTCCTGCCCCTTCAAGAAGCGGTCGATGGAAACGGAGGCCTGGTAGCCCCCGGCCATGGCCTCCACCACGGTGGAAGGACCCGTGACCACATCTCCTCCGGCGAAGACCCCGGGGATATGGGTGGCCATGGTGACCGGGTCCACCGACAGGGTATTCGCTTTGGTGATCTGAAAACCGTCTCCCTGGGGCAGGCAGGATAGGTCGGGGATATACCCGATGGCCGGAATAACCCAGTCGACTTCCAGAATAAACTCCGATCCCTTCACCGGAACCGGACGGCGCCGGCCGGTGGCATCGAAATCGCCCAGTTCCATCCGCTGGCATTCCAAGCCTTCTACCTTTCCGTTCCGGGCCACGATCCGGGTGGGGGCGACGAGGTATAAGAACCTGATCCTCTCGTGCTCCGCCTCTTGAATTTCCTCATCGTTCGCCGGCATCTCTTCGCGGGTCCGCCGGTAAACGATGGAAACTTCCCTGGCCCCCAGGCGCAAAGCGGTCCGGGCGGCGTCGAAAGCCACGTTTCCCCCGCCGACCACCGCCACCTTTCCCCCGAGTTCCACTTTCTCCCCGAGATTGACCCTCCGCAGGAAGTCGATTCCGGGCAGGACCCCCGGTGTTTCCTCCCCGGGGATGTTCAATCTCTGATTCCGGTGGGCTCCCAGGGCTAAAAAGATGGCTTTGTATCCCCCCCGGAGCAGTTCCTCGAGGCTGAAATCTCTGCCCAGGGCTTTGCCGGTCTGAATTTCCACGTTATGCTGGCAGATGAAACGCAGGTCGTGTTCCATGATTTCCCGGGGCAGGCGATAATCGGGAATGCCCACGGCGAGCATTCCCCCGGCCACGGGCAAGGCCTCAAACACGGTTACCCGATATCCTCGCCTCCCCAACTGGTAGGCGGCGTTCAGACCCGCAGGCCCTGCCCCGACCACCGCCACCCGATCCTCTTTCATCTTTTCCAGAAAAGCGGGAGGGGCCAATTTCCCCTGCTTCCGTTCCCAATCGGAAGCAAATCGCTTCAAGGAAGCGATGGCCAGAGGTTCGTCGATCTCCCCCCGCTTGCACATGTTTTCGCAGGGATGATCACAGACCCGGCCGCAGATGCCGGCCAGGGGCATGTTTAGACGGATGAGGCTCAAGGCCTCCTCGTGCCGGCCTTCCCCGATGAGGGCGGCATATCCCACGGCGTCGCAGCGGACCGGGCAGGTATTTTCGCAAGGGGAAAAGACCAGGGCTTCGCAAGCGCCGGCGGGACAGAATTTCCCCCGGATGTGGGCTTCATACTCTTGCCGGAAGTGGTGAATCGTGGAGAGCACCGGATTGGGACACGTCTGCCCGAGGCCGCAAAGGGAGGCATCCTTGATGATCGGGCCCATCTCCAGGAGGAGTTCGATATCCCCTTCCTGTCCCTCTCCCCGGGTGATTCGGGTGAGAATCTCCAGCATGCGTTTGGTCCCGATCCGGCAGGGCACGCATTTTCCGCAGGATTCATCCTGGGTAAAGCTCAGGAAGAAACGGGCAATGTCCACCATGCAGGTCTTCTCGTCCAGGACGATCATCCCGCCCGACCCCATCATCGATCCCGCCTGGGTGAGGGACTCGTAGTCGATGGGAAGGTCCAGGTATTGCGGGGGCAGGCACCCTCCGGAGGGTCCCCCCATCTGGGCGGCTTTGAAACGGCGGCCCCGCGGGATTCCTCCCCCGATGTCGTAGATCACCTGCCGAAGGGTGGTGCCCATGGGCACCTCGACCAACCCGGTGTTGTTGATCTTCCCCGTAAGAGAGAAGATCTTTGTGCCCTTGCTTCCCGCCGTACCGACGGCGGCGTAGGCCTCTGCCCCTCCCAGGATGATGGACCTGATGTTGGCGTAGGTCTCCACGTTATTGATGTTCGTGGGCTTGCCCCAGAGACCGGCTATCGCCGGGAAGGGGGGCCGCGCCCGGGGCATTCCTCTTTTCCCCTCGATGGAGGCCAGGAGGGCGGTCTCTTCTCCGCAGACGAAAGCTCCCGCCCCTTCTTTGATCTTCAGGTGAAAGCCGAAGGAAGAACCCAGCACGTTGTCTCCCAACAGGCCCAGTTCCTCCGCCTGCTCGATGGCCAGGGTGAGATGTTGTACCGCCAGGGGATACTCGGCCCGCACGTATACATGACCGCTCTGGGCTCCGATCGCGTAACCGGCAATGAGCATGCCTTCCAAGACCAGATGGGGATTCCCCTCCAGCACGCTCCGGTCCATGAAGGCTCCGGGGTCCCCCTCGTCGGCGTTGCAGACGAGGTACTTTCCCTTTCCCGGAGCCTGGCTGGTGAAACGCCACTTTCGCCCCGTGGGAAATCCGGCGCCCCCCCGTCCCCGCAATCCCGACCTTTCTACTTCCTCGACGACTTGGTCCGGGGTCATGGAGGAGAGAACTTTCGCCAGGGCGGAATACCCGCCGCGGGCGATGTAATCCCGGATCTCCGTGGGATCGATCCTCCCGTTGTCGCTGAGGACCATACGTTTCTGACGCCGGTAAAAGGGAACCTCATGATCGTAGGTGATTACCTGGCCGGTGGCCGGGTCGGTGTAGAGCAGGCGTTGCACCACCTGCCCCTTGGCCAGGGTCTGGGCGACGATCTCCGGGACATCGTCCACCACGACCTGCTGGTAAAAAATCTCCTTCGGGAGAATAACCACCACCGGCCCCCGCTCGCAGAAGCCGTGGCATCCGGTGCGCATGACATCCACTTTTTCTCCGAGGCTTTGTTTCTGGATTTCCTGAATGAAGGCGATCCGAAGTTCCTCCCCTCCCCAGGCCCGGCACCCCGTTCCTCCGCAAATGGTGACGCAAGTCTTCTGCGGATCCCAGCCCCGAAGTATGCTTTCGCGGAAGGATGTCAAATCCTTGGCCGATCTAAGGGTTTCCTTCAACTTCCCCCTCCTCTGGAATACTCTTTCAGGACTCGATCCACTTTCGCGGGGGTGAGTTTTCCGTAATACTTCTTGTCCACCAGGAGAACCGGGGACAGCGCGCAAGCCCCCAGACAGGCAACGGTTTCAAAGGTGAACTCGTAATCCGGAGTCGTTTCATTCTCTCCCACCCCGAGAATCTGCTGGACCGCCTTCAGAATGCCCTTGCCCCCGCGCACGTGGCAGGCCGTTCCCCGGCAAACCCGCACCGTATGTCGGCCCCGTTTGGTAGTATAAAATTGGGAGTAGAAAGTGACCACCCCATAAACCCGGCTTATGGAAATTTTCAGCCTTTGGCTGATGGCCTTCAGGACCCCTTCCGGCAAATACCCATAGAGGGCTTGGGCCTCCTGGAGGACGGGGATCAGGGCGCCTTCCTGCCCCCGGTACTTCTCCAGAATGGGGTCCAGCTTGGAAAAGTCGATCTCTTCCGGCATCGTTCCCTCCACTGCGCAATTCAACTTCTCGGCCCGGGGCGACCCAAATACCTTGGCCGGGCTGTCCCCGCCCGATTGCGTATTCTCGGAATCGGCCGGCGAAAGAACAGGATATGAACTGCATCCGCTGGCAAATTCAGGCACCGGATAGCAGGGCGCTATCCCGCGAACTCCCCTTGTCTTTCTTCTCCGCCGGCGAAGGATCCTGGCTGGTCCTACTTCACCCGTCGGTCATAGGTCTTTTCGATCGCTCTCACCAGATTGGTGATCGTCCGGTTGATCGGGGTGTCGATCCCCAATCTTTCTCCTTCTCGCACGATGGCCCCGTTGATGAAATCCACTTCGGTCTCCCGCTGGGCCAAAACGTCCTGGAGCATAGAGGAATAATTCGGCTTGGTGGCAATACATGCGTCTTCCACCTTTTTCACCGCGTCGGTATAGGGGAGGCGAATCCCTTTCGCCTGGGCCACCCGCTTTCCCTCTTCCACCAGGCCCCTCATGATTTCCCGCGCCGCCGCCTGATCCACCAGGACTCCGTTGGCCAGGCGGGTGATCGCCGTGAGAGGGTTCACCCCCGCGTTCACCAGCAGTTTCCCCCAAACGTCGTTCCAGACTTCGGACGAGACATGAGTTGAAAGGCCGGCTTTGTTGAAAGCGGCCGCGATTTTCTCCGCCCTCGGGCTCGGGCCTCCCCGCATCTCCCCGATGACCGTTTCTCCCCGGCCCGCGTAAAGCATCCGGCCCGGCCCCAGGTAAGTGGAGGCGTTTAGAGTCACACCGGCCAGGATCCGTCCTTCCCCCACGACAGCCTCGATGGCTTCCGGGTTGCCCAGGCCGTTCTGCACAGTCAGCCCCACCGTCTCCGGCCCGAATAGGCACCTGGCGCTTTGGGCCGCCTCCCGGGTCTGCCGGGACTTCGGCAGGAAAATGACCAAATCGACTTTCCCGACCTCCTCGGGTTTCAGGGTTGCGTTCTTGACGGGGATGGATACCTCTTTTCCTTCAGGCTCGACGATCCGGATCCCTGAACTGCGGATGGCCGATACAATATCTTCCTTGATATCGACGGCGTAAACCTCTTCCCCGCTCCGGGAGAGGTACCCGGCATACAGAGAGCCCAACGCTCCCGTGCCAACAGCTGCGATTCTCATGAATTAAATCCCCTTCGATTTCTATTGCTGGTTGCTGGTTCCTTGTTGCCCAAACCCAGCCCCGGAGAATGGCCGGTAACGAGTAACCGGAAACCAGTAACCAGCAACGAGTTAGGACAAGAGACGATCCACAATCCCTCCCACGGATTGGAGGAAAGTCGGATTTTCCTGATAAGGGGGGGTCCCCGAAAGGTCGGCTTCCACTACCTTTGAATCATAATCGATGAAGCCCAAAAAGGGCAAACCCGGCATTTTCTCCAGCAGGAATT
>DASPRR010000184.1:0-9462 GCA_035624375.1 Thermodesulfobacteriota bacterium
CAGACGATCAACGGCCGGAAGGTGTCGCTCTTTAACTTTGCGGGAACTGGAACGACATCCGCCAATGATGCGGAGCCGGCCAATTATCAGGTGAGCACGGGAGCTTTGAGCTTAAGCGGTATCTCTGCGGGGACGCCGGTCCGGGTAAGAGGGCTGGTTCGGGCTTTCGGCCAGGCGCCGCCGGATTTCACCGCTTGGACCATAATCAATGTTGCGGCCCTTCCGGCGACTCTCTTCTTCGATTGGAACCCAGCCAGTGCAGCTCCTTTCTCAAGCATCTCCCCCACCGGCATGACTCTCAATCCAGCGGGGGTGGGTACGCTCCACCACATCCTGCGCGGTTGGGTGTGGACGGATGTTCTGCCGAACTCCCCCATTGTACAGCCAAAGAGCGCTCCCTTGGGCTTGTATGCGATCTGCTACCAGGGCACGGTCCAGCTGTACACCCAGTTTGATGCCTATTCTCAGGCTCTCCAAACCAGTCTGAATTCCGGGAACAAGGCCCGCCTGCTATGTGCTTACGGAACCTTCACCGATGCCACAACCACCCTCGACGCAACCCGGGTCCTTGCCGCCTTCCAATAAATTCATTTGGGTAAACCCCCGGCTCTGCCGGGGGACACCCAAAATCTGACCTTATCCGGGGTGGTTAGGTTGTGGTCACCAGTCCAAGGCCACCTTTAGGTGGGGACCATTTCAATCCGCTTTGAGCGATTCACTTTTTTGGGGCTTTCTGGTCAAAAAAGGTCACGGTTGGGATGCCGATTCTTAAGCACCCCTACCGTGGTCCTGGGATGTGTCGCATTTTTCTGAAGGATGGTTACTTGTATTCAGTCTTTTCCAGAGCGCTCCAGTCGTGACCGGGGAGGATGATGTCTCCCAAATCTTCTATCCGGCGCAGGGTTTTCAAGAAGATTTCCAGGTCCACGTGGATGCTGTTCGGCCAGTGCGGCACTCCATATTTTCCCTTAGCTTCCCAATTTTCCATCAGAGGGACATTGTCGCCAGCAATGAAATACCTTCCGCTGGGTACCCGCACCGCCACCCCCTGAATCCCGGGGGTATGGCCCGGGGTGAGGTGGACGGAGACGCCTCTCGCGATTTCCTTGTCCCCTTCGATCAGGTCGATGCGCTCCAAGAACTGGAGAAAGGGGGGGATAGACTGATAAGCCCAACGATGAGGGTCTAAGGGGGCGGCGGCGTAGCGCAACTCTTCCCGCTGGAGGATCACCCGGGCTTTCGGAAAAAGGTCGACGTTGGAAGCGTGGTCCCAATGCAGATGGGTGAGGATCAGAATATCGATGTCCTCCGGCCGAACACCCAGGGCGGCGAGCCGGGATACAGGGTCCTGGCCGGGCTCCCGCATGTATGGGGGGTGCAATTCGCCCTTGGCCGGGTCGTGCCCGCCCGTGTCCACCAGAATCCGGTGCCCTTGGCCCTCGATATACCAGACCAGGATAGGCATCTCGATCTGGGTCCCCATGTTCCTGAGGTAGGTAAAGATCGACTTGTCCCGCCGAATCGTTCCCACGTGAAGGGGTCTTAGAACCAGTTCTCCCATCGCAGTTCCTCCCAAAGCAAATCCATTCCCGTTCCGGAATGATTTTTCTACTTCACCGCCTGAACCTTCTCGTAGACGCCTTCTCCCCAGGCCTTGGGCATGAACTGCTTCCAGACATCCTTAGTGGCCTCGCGATAGGCATTCACGTCGGCCTGGACAACGGTCATGCCTTTGCTCTTCAGAAGGTCCAGATACTTCTGGTCGCTGGATATGTATTCCTGCTCAATCTCCTTGGCGATTTCCTTCCAGGTGTCCACGAAGACCTTCTGATGCTCTTTGGACATCTTGTTGAAGGCGGCGTCGTTCATCAGCAAGAATCGGTAGGGGCGCACGTGAGAGGTCAGGGCAACATATTTCTGGACCTCAAACAGGCTATTGGAGACGATCAGCTCCAGGGGATTCTCCTGGGCGTCGATGGTGCCCTGCTGCAATCCGGTGAAAACCTCGGGCCAAGCCATGGGGACTGGGCTGGCCCCCAAGGCCTTCCAGGTGGCGATGTAGATGGGAGCTTCCATAACTCGGATCTTCAAGCCCTTCAATTCCTTGGGGGTCCTGCCCGGAGTGTTCTTGGTGGTCAATTGGCGAGGGCCGAAATAGACATAGTCGATCAGCCTCAGCCCGCCGCCCTCCTTGAGAACTCGCTGCTTCCAGCTCTCCCCGATCTCTCCGTCGAGTACCTTCCGGCCGTGGTCGTTGTCCCGGAAGACGTAGGGACCCCAGATGACATCCAGGAAGGGCATCAGAGTGAGTCCAATCAGACTGATGTGCACGGACCCCAGCCGCAGGCCTTCCATGACGTCTTTCTCGCCCCCCAGGGAACCGCCCCCGAAGTGGGCGATCTTCACCGCCCCGCCTGTGCGTTCGGACATGAGCTTGCCGAACTTGACCTCGTAACGGCCGTAGATGCCCTGGGCTGGCTGGACATCGGCGAACTTGTATTCCAGCACCTGGGGCTGGGCGGAAGTTGCCTGGGGGGTCAACAGGGTGGTCCCCCCCATCCCAAGGCCCACCACTGCCAGAGAGGCAGCCTTGAGGAACCAGCGGATGCTCAACCGGCTGGGATTCGAGGGCCTCTCTCCCTTCTCCCCGAAGCGATCCGGGCGACAAATACTCTTTCCCTTTTCCATCATTTTTATCCCTCCTTATGGAATTTTGAGCTGGGAAAAACCCTAGACCTTGATCTCTCTAATTCCCTTCTTTCGGGCGATCTCCCAACTCTCAGCCTCCAGGACTTGATATTTACTTGCCCATAACGGTGTTGGGAAGCCAGAGCACCAGCTCGGGCACGTAACTGATCAGGAATAACACCGTGATCAACGTGGCGATGAAGATCAATGACTCCCGGGCCACCTTGATGACCGGGACGTTGGAAATGGCCGCGGTGACGAAAACGTTGAGCCCCACGAAGGGCGTGAGCAGGCCGATCATTAGATTCAGGGTCATCACCACCCCCAGATGGATGGGGTCCATTCCGATTTTGGTGAGGACCGGGAAGAATACCGACACGGTCAGAAGGATGATGGGCACAGGTTCCATCACCCATCCCAAGAATAGCAGGGCAATATTGATGATCAGAAGGAGAAGGTGGGGATTGTCGCTCAAGGAAAGGAAAAGTTGGATCAACTTGGGACCCATCTGCTCCGCAGTGGCGACAAAGCCGAGCAGGGTGGCCCCGGAGATCGTAATCATAATGGCTGCAGTCGCACTTCCCATCCGCCAGCAGATCCGGTAGACCTCGGATAGGGACAGCTTCCGGTAAACGACGACGGAAAGAAAAAGGGCGTAGGCCACCGCGAGAACCGCGGCCTCCGTGGGAGTGGCGATCCCGCTTAGAATCCCGCCCATGATGATGAGCGGCATGATCAGGGCGGGGGCCGAATCCCAGAAACTTACCACGATCTCCCGAAAGGTAGCCCTTTTCTCCACGGCATAGCCGTGGCGTTTGGCCACCCAGTAGGATACGGCCATCAGGAAGAGGCCCATGATGATGCCCGGGATAGCGCCTCCCAGGAATAGCCTTCCGATGGATATCTGGGCGATCGTTCCAATCAGCACGAAGGGAATGCTGGGTGGTATGATGGGGCCTATGGTGGCCGCAGCCGCAGTGACCGCCGCCGCGAAGGCGGCGGGGAACCGGGCCTTGATCATGGCTGGGATCAAGACGGAACCGGTGGCGGCGGCATCTGCCACGGCGGACCCGGACATGCCGGCCATAATCATGTTCACGACGATGGTGACATGCGCCAGCCCTCCTGTGATCCACCCTACCAGGGCAGTAGCAAACCGAACGATCCTATTCGTGATCCCCCCGGCGGACATCAGTTCGCCGGCAAGCATGAAGAGGGGGATAGCCAGGAGGGGGAAAGAGTCGACTCCGTAAAGCAGCTTCTGAGGAATTACTGCCAGGGGAAGCGACATGGGGCCGGAAGCGTTGATCAATAGGTAGATCAGACTGCTGGCGATCATGGCCACGGCAATGGACATGCCCAGGGCCATAAAGCCCAGCATCAGGGCGAAGAGCAGAAAAAGGCTCACGTGGATTCCTCCCCGGCGGAACCGATCCTCCGCTCCGAATCGGTATTCCGGATCGCTGCCACGAGGTCCTGGATGGTATAGATCAACATGACGAGGCAGCCGAAGACCACTGGAAAGTAAAATACCGTTGTGGGCCAATTCAGGGCTGCGGAGAGCATGGGCCAGAACTTGTGCAGCAGGGGAGCGCCCTGCCAAACCACCACACCCAACACTAGCATCGAGGCCCCATCAACGATCACCCGAAGCCACCTTCTTGATCCCTGGGATAAGGCATGCACCAGGATATCAATTTTGAGGTGCTCACGGCGCTGGAAGGCAACGATGGACCCGAAGAAGGTAAGATAAATGAGGTCGATTCGGGCTAGCTCTTCTGTCCAAGGGTAGGGGGATTGAAGGGCATAGCGGCTGGTGACTTGCAGCAACGTCAGGACCACCATCGCGATCATGAGGAAGGCGGTGATGGCCTGGAATCCGAGATCGATCCCCTTCTTGAAACTCAGAGATTTCCCCTTTCTACCTATGTGCCTGATTCATTGACCCCGGGGTGATGGGCCGCAGACCATGCGCCTCCCCGATCAATAGCCGCTCTTAAATAGGAGGAGTATAGGAGAAAACGGATGGAGGATCAACAGAAAAAATCCATTCAAGGGCCAAAGTGGAATCACAGGACGATCCTGCCCTGTTTCCCAATTCTCTGACCCTTCGGCGTCGGGCCGAGAAATGGCCTTCCTCGGAGTCATGACCTCCACCAGAGGTGGAGGCATGAAATACCCCTGAACCGCTCAAAGCGGATTGAAATGAGCGCCACCTAAAGGTGGCCATCGCCTGGACGCCAATACCAGGCCCGGGGGCAAGGGTCTGGGGTTCAAAAATCATGAGGCGTCCTTCATTTCATGGGCCGGGTCGGCCAGCCGATCCCGCAACCCCTGGAAGGTCTTGTCCTTGTAGGGGCGACCGGCCGGTCGCCCGACCGGGCCGCCGGCTCAAGCGGAAGCCAGTCCCAGCCTCCAGGAATAGGGATCGCCCGGCCGATGCTTTTTGAACCCCAGACTCTTGCCCCCGGGCCACAACTCAGGCATCCCGGAAATGTCAAACTCTTTGAGTCCCCCGGCAGAGCCGGGGGTTTACCAGAATAAAATTATCCCCCCCCGACCTTTCATCCTCCTTTCTGCAAGGGCAGCACGATGTGAGAGGGATAGGCGGCGTCGTGGTAGACGGCCTGGTGGGCGAGGTTGTAGCGCTGCTCCAGGCCCAGCGGGCCGCCGGTGTTGGGGTTGACGTCGAACCGCGGCCAGTTGCTGCTACTGATGTCCAGTCGGATGCGGTGCCCCTTTTTAAAAATGTTGGATGTGGGGTATAGCTGGAAAACGAACTCATAGGCCTTTCCGGGTTCCAGAAACTCCGGTTTCTCAAATCCGTTTCGATATCGGGCTCGGAGGATGGAATCGGTCAGGTTGATGGCCAAGCCGTCGGGCTCATCCTCGTCGGGCGGATAGACGTCGATGAGCTTCGCGGTAAAGTCCGTATCCGCGGCCGACGAGGAGGCCCACAGGTGCATTTCGATAGGTCCCGTAATTTCCACATCAGACTCCAGCGGGGGAGTCTGGAAGGTCAGTATATCGGACCGCAAACTCAGCGGCTGTTTGTCGGTGCAACCTATGCTGCCGCTTCGGCCGCGCTGATCGAAGGCGCCCGGCCTCATCACGATATCGACCGCCGAAATCCCGCCGCCGAGAGTAGGCACCGGGTCGCGGGGGTTGAAGGTGTATCGACTGGGGGGAATGTCCGGTTTCGCGGGCTTTTCCGCAGACAGGTTTCCATCGGCTTGGAGGTAGTAGGGGGTGAACCGTGTGCCGGGGATGGGCCAGTCATCCATACCCCGCCAGAAGCCGCCGTGGTGGATTCTGCCTGGATAGTCCGACGCCTCCCCCGGCGCACCGTCGATGACCCGCCTCCCGCCGCCAGTTCCCATGGTAAAGATTTGAACCGGTCGCCAGTCGGCCACCTCGGTGTTCATGCCTTTCAAAAAGCGATCGAACCAGGCCAGCTTTAAATCAAGGTAGTTAATCTCCGCTTCCGTGCCAAAGTCGAGGTCACCAGAGTAGGTAATCTCATACTTCCCGTGGGTCCATGGACCCATGAGAAGGTACTGGGGGGATTTTTTGATCTTTCTAAGTCGCACAAAGCTTTCACAGGTGTTGCGGGCATAGGAATCATACCATCCTCCTAAATAAAGAGTGGGAACATCGGCATGCTCCCGGTAGTACTCCGAGATCGCGTACCCGCGGTGTTCCTTCCAGTAGGAGTCATAATCCCCGTGGGTGAGAATGTCCAGGGCCCACTGCTCGTAAGACGGTAACCTACGCAAGAGGGTTGCCCCTTTCTTGAGCGGAGACCTTCGCAGGATCTCGGGCATCTCTTCCGTATAGGCTTTGATGAGGGCCTTTTTAAGATTCGGGTCAGCGGCCGCTTCCTTGCTGGTGATCGCCATGCGGAAGACATAAACATGAAACCGCAGCTCCAGAGCGCCGTTATGCCGCATGGAACTGTGGTAGTAGTTGGAAGCCCCCACGGCCACGATCATGGTGGAGAGGTGGGGCGGGGAAAGGGTGGCCAGGGCGCTCTGGTCGCTTCCGGCGTAGGAGTCTCCCATGGTACCTACCTTGCCCGCGCTCCATTTCTGAGCTCCGAGCCACTCCACAGTGTCATAGCCGTCGTGGGCTTCTTTGGCGAAAGCATACCAATCCCCTTCAGAATCAAAGCGTCCCCGCACGTCCTGGATGGCGCACACGTATCCCCGGCGGGCAAAGTATTTCCCTTTCAAGACGCTCCCGGATGAGCCTTTGCCGTAAGGGGTGCGCTCCAGAATCACGGGGAATTTCCCCGCCGCCTGTCGATCGCCTGATGCTGGGAAGTAGAGGTCCGTGGCCAGCTTGACGCCGTCCCGCATGGGGATCATGGCACTGGAGTCGATGAGCGCGTCGTACTGTTGATGAGAACCTTCGTAGGATTGGGGCATGGGGGGCTCCTTTCGATCGGGTTTCTTAAGTAAAAAAATCCCCTCTCCCCTTGCGGGAGAGGGTTGGGTGAGGGGTATAAAAATGAGGATTTTTGAGGTTCTCCCAATCCTTCCCACCCCCACCCATCCCTCCCCCGTCGAGGGGGAGGGGAATGAAGATGAAGGAACTTGTGGGTATAAGCCAAAGGTTGGGGCAATTCATGAAATGCCCCGATGAAGCAAATGCGCTCCTTCGCGCCGCAGGGTGGATTGAAACTGAAACCCGCCCCTACCTGGGCTCGAGAATTTGGGGGACTGCTGCCTCGGCTTTCACCCTATCCCACGTGTAGCGCATAGGGATCAGTTCCAGATTGCCCCAGATGGAAGCCTGATCGGCATAGTGCCGGCTTCCAGGATGGCCAGAGACGCCCAAGGGCACGGCCCAGCCGGAATTGTCCCAGTCGGAGATGTCAAATATATAGCGGACCACGGAGAGAAGCGTTATATCAAAAGGACGGCCGGGCGAATAGCCGGCGGCATAGGGCGTATCTCCATCCCCTCCCATGGATACGGGGGGCGGGTTCAGGAAGTTCTCCAGCCCGGGGAAAAGATGGGAGATCGGATGTTTGGGGGACGTTCGATGGATCGTATTCCATTTCCAAGTCTCCATGTCGCCTCCAAGGCGCTGGCGGAGATAAGCAACCGCTTCATTCAGGGCCTCGCCAGCTATCGATCCCCATGTGACCCCCTGGGGAAGAAAAGCGGCATCGCCCGTCTTTGCCTGGTGAACGATTTGGGACGCCAGTTCGCCCAGGTGCCTTGGGGCGCCGCGTCCGGTGGAGTTAAACATCACGTCCACCAGCGGCCCCATCCGGCTGCCGATGATTTTATGGAGAAGTTTGACTCGAAAGGCGCTGTAGATCGTCGGGGCGACGGCGTCCCGCTCCATGGCGCCATTCCAGCGGACAAGCATGGATTGCGCTTTGATCGAGAATTCGTTGGTTAGCTTCGCTTCGGCGATAAGCTTAATGAATACCTGCGCGGGTATGGATATGGAATCCCCATGGATGGAGCGCATATCCTCCATGGTGGCCCCGGTCAGGTTCTCCAGCCGCTCGTAAATCCGCCGGGCCCGGTATTCGGGGGCATAGCTTAGGGCGATATAGTATGGATATTTCTGGTCCGGGATCCGATTGTTGGCGGAGACGATGAATCCCGTGGAAGGGTTACGCAGCCTGGATAGTTTTTCGAAAGGGATACTTCCCTGCCATTCGTGGTCTCCGCTCCAGCCCGGGACCGGCATCCAGGCATTGGACATGGACCGGATGGGCACCTGCCCCCGGTGCAGGTAAGCGATGTTCCCGTGGACGTCGGCGGAAACGAGATTGTTGCAGGGGTCCACCCATTTCCGCATGGATTCGTTCAACTCGTCCACGGAGGCCGCTTTCATCATGGGGAGAAGGCATTCAAACCCCCTGTAGGGGAAAGCCGTGGCCGTGTACTGAAACGCCAGGCCGTAACCCTTTCCCGGACCCCCTGCGATGATCGGGCCGTGGCGCGTAAGGGTCACTTCCAGGGCCTGGTCCGTTTCGTCTTTCACCTTGATTCGCTCCCGCCGGACTTCGGCCTCTTTCCACTGACCCCGAAATTCATAGCGAGAAGCTCCTTCCGGAGAGAACCGTTCGATGTAAAGGTCCTGGTAATCGGCCTGGGCGTGGGTGACGCACCAGGCCACATGGGGATTATGGCCGAAGTGGGCAAAGCCTGGGACTCCGGGAAAGGAGATCCCCATGACGTCGAATTCCTTACAGGCGATGTGGTTCTGGTAGTAACAATTCGGGGTATCCAGGAGGCGATGGGCGTCGCCCGCCAGGAAAGGCTTTCCCGATGAGGTCCGGCTGCCATGGACGGCCCAGTTGTTGCTGCCCGAATCCGGCTCATCCTGAAGCCAGCGAATGCCCTCCAAATTTCGGCTCAGTTCTTCGAGCCCGTTTAGAACTGGACCTTTATATGTTCCGCCGGGGGGCGCGATCACTAGATCGCCGGGCGGGTGGCCCCCCAACAGAGCCGCCGCCTTTTCCGTGCCCAGGGTGTTCACCAGCTTGGCGCGCCAGAGCTTTCCCTCGAACACGCCCATCATAATGTGGCGCACTTTGAACACGGCAAAAGAGTCCCGGGGATGCCAGGGCTCCGGCCTTGCATCGAGCAGCTTATATTCGATGGGCAGCGCGTCCGTGCTTTCGATGAACGCGTTGACCCCGGCCGCGTAAGCATCCAGCATGGCCCGGGTGGGGGCGTCGACGGACTGGTAATCGTTTTCAACCGTTGCTCCGATCTGAAAGCGGCGCATCACTTTGTCCCCTTCAAC
>DASPRR010000190.1:0-12181 GCA_035624375.1 Thermodesulfobacteriota bacterium
AAGCTGGAATTGCAGTCGATATGGAAGGTGTGCCGGGGAAAATTGGCCCGCACCGGTTTCAGCATCTCCAACCCCCATCCTTTGGCGAATTTCAACTTGGTCCGCTTGTACCCGTCATCGATCCCTTTCTGAATCGCCTCCATGAGCATGTCTAAATTTTCTTTGATCCCGTGAGCGGTACCGGATTCCACCACCTTTCGGGTCCCACCCAGGAGCTGGTGAAGAGGCTTTTCTTCCATATGGGCCTTGAGAAGCCACCAGGCGTTCTCGATTCCAGCCTTGGAAAAGTAGTTCCCCTTGAAATGCTTCAGACGTTCCTGGATGTGCCGGGCCGTCGGAAAATCTTCCCCCACGATTTGAGGGGCAAAGTACTCCCGAATCGTATGGTACACCCCCACCGAGGATTCCGGAGAATAGCAGGGGGCATAGAGAGGGGTCGTTTCTCCCCAGCCGATCTTGTTGCCGGATTGGAGCTGAACCAGAATGGTATGAACATCAGGATCGGCCCCATAGGCCGTTCGCCAGGGATAAATTAACGGAAAGACGACGTAATAGACTTCCATCCGATCGATGCGCATGCTTCTCTCCTTTCCTTACCACAGAGGACGGGCAGAGCGCATAGAATGAAAAAGGGATTTTAGATTCTGGATACCGGATCCTGGATCCCGGACATGAACCGGCGGCCTGCTCGAGCATCGAGGATCAAGTATTCAGTATCAAGTTCCCGTTTTCACAACAGCCTTTCGGACCGTTCTTTTCTCAATCCGGTCCATTATCGGGGCATAGGGAATGCCCGGTTTGCCAGATGGCTGAAACCCCAGCTTGCCGGGGGCAAACCGCACGGCAGGCTCGGTCAGGTCCTCTACATAAAAACGCTCCGACGGGAAAACGTCGCCCGGATAGGTAAAGTTCTCCAAAGTCGCCAGCTCGATGTTCACCCCCGATCCGATCCCGCTCTCCAGCATTCCTCCAACCCAGGCGGGAATCCCGTTATCCTGAGCGAGGTTGTGGATCTCGATGGCGTTCTGCAGGCCGCCCACCCGGCCGGGCTTGATATTTACATACCCGCAGGATTTCAATTTGATGGCCAGCCGCATGTCCCGGGGGCTCTTGATGGATTCATCCAGACAGATAGGGGTCCCGATCTGCTTTTGCAGTTCAGCATGCTCAACCAAGTCGTCATGAAAAAGAGGCTGCTCGATCATGGCTAGATGGAATTTGTCGATCTTTTTGAAGAGGGGAAGGTGGCCAAGGGTGTACCCCGAATTGCAGTCAATGTGGAAAGTCATTTTAGGAAAAGCACCCCGAACCGCCTCGAGCATCTCCACATCCCAGCCAGGCTTGGCCTTGAGCTTGATTCTTTTGAACCCCTGTTTCACCGCCTTTTCGATGTTTCCCAGGAGCATGTCGAAGGAGTCCTGGACTCCAAAATCCTGTCCGGCTTCCACCATGCGGGTCTTTCCTCCCAGGAGGCGGTGGAGGGGGATTTTTCTTATTTGGGCCTCCAGGTTCCACCAGGCAATCTCGACTCCGGCTTTGGCAAAGGGGTTCCCCTTGAAAACTGCCAAATGGTCCCGAAGAGCCGAAGCGCTTTCCCAATCCTTCCCTACGATCTGCGGCCCGAATATTTCGGTGATCAGGAAGAAAGCGGAAGAGGATGTCTCCGGCGAGTAGGTGGGGGCGAAGAAAGGAGTCGTCTCTCCCCAACCCTCATGGTCTCCGGAGAACATGCGGACGAGGACGGAGTGGATATCAGCGTCCTCTCCGTAAGCCGTCTTCCAGGGATAGATCAAAGGAAGGGCGACGTAATAAACTTCCATCCGGTCGATTCGCATCTATTTTCCTTTCTTTCCCGCAGAGAGCGCTGGAAATGCAGGTCCTTCGGTCCCTGCGGTTGGTGGACAACCTGTAGAGGCGGCCCCCTGTGGCCGCCCGAAGGACGGGCAACCACAGGGGGTTGCCCCCACAATGCCCTGCCTAGTTCTGGCCAAGTCGGGTTAAGGATTTTCCACCTTTTGCAGAAAGGCTAGATATTCGTCCGCAGTCATCTCCGGTTTGAATTCCCGGATCACCCGCTGGGCTTCTTCGGCTCCTCCGAAGAGGAGATCGATCACGGTCATGGCCATGACTTGAGCTGGGTAGATCACCGCAGCTTCATAGTCAACCACCTCAAAATCCGCGGCATGGACGTTTCCCCGGATTCCGCCGGAATAAGGCTGGATCGTGGGAATTAAATAGGAGAGGTCGCCCATATCCGTGGAGCCCCCCTCGAAGCCGGCGGCTCCCACCCCCTCTTCGCCGGCGAGCGAGAAGGCATTGGATTTGGCGATCTCCGACATGGCCGGGTTCTGGATCAGGGGAAGATAACCGGGAATGTTCTGTATAGCCACTTTGGCCCCCACGGCATCCGCTCCCGCATGGATCGCACGGTCTACTTTTTCATTGGCGTCTGTAATAGCCTCCAGCCGGGCACCGCGAACGTAGGTTTCCATGCGCACGTCATATGGGACCACATTAACCACATCTCCGCCCTTGGTGATGATGGGGTGAACCCTGATTTTGTCGTCCTCCCGGAAGGTTTCTCGCTGGGCATGAATATTGATGATCGCCAGGCACGCCGCATTCAGGGCGTTGATTCCTTCATGGGGAGAAACCCCCGCATGGGCGGGTTTCCCGTGGAAACGGATGGACTTGGCCAGAAAGCCGTTGGTCCTTCCACCGAAAAGCATCTTCCTTTGGGAAAGCCCCGAGTGGGCATGGACCAGCAGGCACAAATGTTTGTCCTTCAAATATCCAAGCCGGACCAGCTCCTGCTTTCCGCCCAGGTAATGAATCTTCCCCTGCTCCCGCATGCGCAGGCGCTCTTCGATCTCGATGAATTCTTCTGCCGGAGTACCGAGGAAAAAGACCTTGCCGCTGAGATGGTTACGGGCCGCAGCCTGGATGAGCCCCAGCGCTGCCCCGAGCATGATTCCTACCTGGAGATGGTGACCGCAAAGGTGAGCGGCGCCGGTCACCGGGTCGGCGGCAGAAGACTCCCGGTTCACCACCGCGTCCATCTCCCCCATGAACAGCAAGCCGGGGGCGGGACCCTTCCCTTCCAAAACGCCTTCAACTCCGGTTGCCGCGATTCCGCCGCGGGTGGGCAAACCCAGGCCCTCGAGAGCAGAGCGGATGAACTCCGCTGTCTGGGTCTCCTTGTAGCCCAGCTCGGGTTTGCCGGCGATGGCCTTGGACCAGCCGATGATTTTGTCTTTCTCCCGTTCGATGGCTTGAAGGGCCAACTCTTTCAGTTTCTTTTTATCCATGTAATTCTCCCCGCAATCTCTGGGTGCAAGATCTGTCCCTGAGAAAATAACCTTAAAGAAAAATAGAGTCAATGCCAAAGAAGCCATGCCCCAGTGGCCGGGCCGGCGGCCCGGAAAGGACGGCGAAGAGATGATCATCCCGCTGCTCCACCAGCGCTCCATTATCAACAGCGGGGAAGAAGGGACCAGGAAACAGCCAGAAGCGAGAGGTTCGAAGACCGGGGCTTTGCCACCAAGCTCGTGGGTCTATTCTTGTAGCCTGCAACCGCTTACCCGAAACCTCATACTTGGCTTTTACCCATGCATCTTCTTCTCAAAAAGGCGGACTGCCAGGGCAAAGCTGATCATCGCTGAAACCAGAAGCTCGGCCAGGTATACGGGCTCGATCCTGCCGCTCAATAGAGCCAGTCGTGCACCGTCGAAGAGGGCCGTCGTAGGGAGACTCTTGATGTAAGGGAGTACGGTGTCCGGGTAGGCGGAGAGGGGAAAGAAGAGGCCGGCCAGGAAGATGAAGGGCATGACCACCACGGCTTCCAGGCGACCCAGGTTTTCAGGCTTATCGATCAGAGTTCCGGCCAGGGAGCCCAGGCAGGAAAACATGATGCAGCCGATAAAAATAAAGAGGATGTAGCTAAAGAGATAAAGGGGATTGAACTGAAAGCCGGTGAGGAAGAGGAGACAGATTCCCACGGAGAGGCCTTTCAGAAAACCCGAAGTGAACCCGGAGATGATCTTGCCAACGATAATATCGGTCACCGAAATCGGGTTCACCCGGTACTCTTCGATGGTCTTCTGTACCACCCGGTGGAACCACATTCCCCAGGAGCCGTCGTCAAAAGCCCCGAGGATGGCGGTCATAGATATGAGGCCGGGAACCACAAACAAGGCATAGGAGATCCCGTCGATGTCCTGGATGTATTCCTTGAGCCCCAGTCCGAAGGTGAGGAAAAAAGTAAGGGGGAAAGCCAGGACCGTAGCCGCCTCGGAGGAAATGTTCCGCCTCAGGACCCGCATATCCCTCTGCCAGATACATACCGCACCGTGCATCACTGCCGTAATCTCCTTCCGGTTAATTTCAAAAAAACATCCTCCAAGGATGGCTGGCGGGAGCTGATCCTTTTTAAGTCCCGGGGGTTGATCCGTTCCACCAGAGCGCCCAGGCTTCCATCCTTTTTCAAGCATACCTCAATCTCCCCATCCTGGAGGGAAGCACAATCGATAAAGGGAAGCCGCTGAAAGAGATGGAGATATTCTTCGGCCCGGCTGTGAACTTCGATTTCATAGAACCAGGAGCTTTCGGCCATCTCTTTCAGCTGGTCTGAGGTGCCGGAGGCGATGGGAGAACCATTGTCGATGATCGTGATTTGGTCGCAGAGAAAGTCCGCCTCCTCCATGTTGTGGGTGGTAAGGAAAAGGGTCCGCTTGCCCTTCAAGGAAAGAAAATAATCCCAGATCAGCCGCTTGGCCTGGGGATCCAGCCCCGTGGTCGGCTCATCCAGGAACAATATCTGGGGATCATGAACTAAGGCCCGGGCAACCACCAGCCGCCTCTGCATGCCACCCGACAGCTTCGGAGGAAAGTCCGTCTGCCGATCCGCGAGGTTGAGTAAGGAAAGGAGTTCGTCAATCCTCCGGTTGGCTTCCGAAGGATTCATCCGTTGCATCTTGGCGTGAAGGACCAGATTCTCCCGGGCGGTCAAATAGCGGTCCAAGTTGTTTTCCTGGGGGACCACTCCGATCAAGCTGCGAACCCGGGCCCCGTCCCGGACCACATCATAGCCGCCGACAGACGCAGCCCCCAAGGTGGGTTTCAATAGTGTAGTAAGGATGCTAACGAGGGTGGTTTTCCCTGCCCCATTGGGCCCGAGGAGGCCGAAGACCGTGCCCCGGGGAACGGCCAGAGAAAAATCCTTCACCGCCACCAACTTTCCGTATGCTTTGGTGACGTGGTTGATTTCGATTTCACTTTTCATTGAAAGATGATCTAAAAACAGGGGCGACCCTCCGGATCGCTCCAGTGGATGGATTTCGAAATATATTTCCAGATTAACAAATAGGTCCTTCCGCCGCAAGGAGAGAAGACAGGGCATAAAAAGATCTTTCATTTTTCTTTCCCCCTTTGGTAATATCCTCGTAGGAGAAAAGGGTTCAAAGGATTAAGGCCCCATGGAATCATTTAAATCATTGGCGGGAGGAGTATATGGCGGACTTCAAGCAGATGTATAAAACCGTGATGGAGGACCATTTTCCCGAACGGATGATCATCCAATTCGGAAATCAGTCCCTGATTTACCGGAAGCGGGCCTGGAAGATCCCGGATGAAGGTACGGGGGAACTGATTGAGAAAGGCCTCCGATACGGGGAGAACCCCGGTCAGGAAGCGGCGTTATATGAGCTCGTCAACGGAAACCTGGTCCTGGGGGGATGCGAGTTCATTCAGGCGGGGAAGGGGCTGGTCAGCTCCATCTCGGAAGAAGATATGATCCAGTCGGGAAAGCATCCGGGAAAAATCAATTTCACCGACGTGGACAATGCCCTGAACATCCTGAAATACATGATGGACCGTCCGGGTGCGGCGATCATGAAGCATAACAACCCCAGCGGAGTGGCTTTAAGCGCTACGCTGGCTGATGCTTACGGAAAGGCCAACATGGCCGACCGGATTGCGGCGTTCGGCGGAGCTTTGGTGGTCAATCGTCCTCTGGATAAAGCAACAGCGGAGATGGTCAGCGAAAATTATCTGGAAGTCGTCGCGGCGCCAGAATACGAAGAAGGAACGGTGGAGGTCCTGAAGGCTCGCAAAAACCTGCGAATCGTCCGGGTCCCCCGAATGGACCGCCTGGCGGAATACCGGAATATGCGGTTCGTGGACTTCAAATCGCTGATCGACGGAGGCATCGTCGTCCAGCAGTCGTCCCTCAACGCGATTAACACGAAAAGGGATTTCAAGAAGGCCACGGCCACCTACAAGGGGAAACCCTACGTCGTCGAACGGGAACCCACCGAAGAAGAATACGCGGACATGATTTTCGGCTGGGCAGTGGAGCAGGGAGTCTCTTCCAACTCGGTGTTGTACGTGAAAAAGGGGGTCACGGTGGGGATCGGCACGGGCGAGCAGGACCGGGTGGGAGTGGCAGAAATCGCGGCCTACAAAGCTTATACCAAATATGCCGACGCCCTCTGCTTCCGGAAATATGGGATTCCATACAAGACCCTGGAAATGGAAATCGAAAATGGAAGGCGCGACCTTGCAGCCAAAAAGGAAATCGACCACCAGACCCAGGAAGCCCGGGGGGGAATCAAGGGATCGGTCATGATCTCCGATGCCTTCTTCCCCTTCCGCGACGGGGTGGACGTGGGTATCAAAGAGGGAGTCACCGCCATCGTGCATCCCGGAGGTTCGGACCGGGATTTTGAATCCATTCAAGCATGCAACGAAGCCAGGCCGAAAGTGACGATGGCCTTCACCGGGCAGAGAGCCTTTAAACACTGATTGCGGATTTCGCAATGCGGAATCAACGGAATCTAGATGGAAGAATGCGGATGCTGCGTGCTGGTTGTTAGGTAACCGAAAAAAATGCGAGGAATTTCAGGATAGGGGCGCCCAGCCGGTCGCCCCTACTTTTTTGGAGGAGAAAGGAGTGAAGGGGGATTGGAGTCCTTTGCCCGCAGGTAAAGGAGAAGAGACCCGGCCATGCCCCCCAGAAGAAGAAGAAAAGCTTCCTGATAGGCCTCGATCGGGTAAATCCGACCCACGGCGGGGTGGCGTTCAATGATCCAGCCCATGAGGTACTGGAGAATGCCGGCCCCCCCTATGGCAAAAAGATTATTCAAGGAAAGAGCCGTTCCCACGATCCGGGTGGGGAAAAGCTCCTTGAGGTGGGAAATGGAAAGGACGACCCCGGATGCGAAGAGGCCGATGGAGAAAAAGACGGGGAAGAGAAAAAAATTCCGGCCGGGCCCCAGAAAAAAGGAAAGAGACAGAAGGGGTACCAGGTAGATGGAAAGGATGATCAAGGTGAGCGTTTTGCGCGAGGGGACCAGCCGATCGGAGATCATCCCGATGAGGGGACAGCCGATAATGTAGCCGAAGGCAATCATGGAGAGGACGGACCCCGCCTCGACCGGGGAAAGCTCGAACCCGTCCATCAGAAACGGCCCTCCCCACAAGCCCTGGAATGCGAGAAACGAACCGGCGGTAAAAAAATTGAGAGTGGCGATGAACCAAAAGGTGGGGGTTCCCAGAACAGCCCGGAAGGCTTTTCCCAGGGAGAAATGCCTGGGAGAAAGGACCGGCTGGTTCGCAACCCGGGCCGGGCGGTCCCGGATGACGACCCAGGCCAGAACGGCCAGAAGAAGATTGAGCGCCGCGAAGAGATGGAAGGACCCCCGCCAACCCAGCGAACCCGCCAGAAGAGCCAGGGGAATCGTGGCGGTCAGTGCTCCAGCATTGCCCAGGGAGGAAACAATGCCGGTGAGGGTGGCGAATTGCCGGGGCGGATACCAGTTGGCCACGATAGTTAAAGTTCCCATGTACATGCACGACATTCCTAGCCCGGTTAGCCCCCTGCCCAGCAAACAGACCTCGTAAGAAGGCGCCAGGGCAAAGGTCAGGCTCCCCAGCGCTCCCAGCATACCCAGGACCGACACCACCTTGCGGGGGCCGATGAAGTCCAGAGCCGGCCCCAGGGGGATCTGGGCAACGGCGAAAACGATGAAGAAAATGCTGCTCAGAAGGCCCAGCTTCTCCGCCCCCAGGGAAAAATCCCGCAGTAAATGGGGAGAGATCACTGCCGGCGAGGTGCGGTAGAAGAAGGAGAAAAAGAAAAGGGAAATCATGACCGCAAGCATTGCGTTGCGGCGACTCATGGAGGACCTCCAGGGGAATCATAACCTATTTTCTCAGTAGGTACACGAAGAAAGAAGCCCAGGATGGTGCGGCGGCCAGGCGCGCCTTTAAAAATTTAATCTGGCTTTTTGAGGGGAAAATAGTAAACTCATTTTTTGGAGGAAATCACATGGCTGAACCGGGGGAAGCCCCCCAAAAGATCGATTATCGGGTTCTGACCCTCCTTTCCATGGGCCACTTGGTCACCGATATTACCAGCGGAGCTCTACCGGCCATGCTTCCCTTCTTGAAGGAAGCGCTAGGCCTTTCCTATGCCATGGCCGGGACTATCGTTTTGGTTTCCAATCTCATGTCTTCAGTCATTCAGCCCGCCTTCGGCTATCTTACTGACCGCAAATCCCTGCTCTGGTTCCTGCCCCTGGGGTCTTTTTGCGCGGCCCTTTTTCTGGCCCTTGTAGGATGGGCCCCAAGCTACTCCCTGGTCTTGGTCATGGTTGTTTTCAGCGGTCTGGGGGTGGCTATCTATCATCCTGAAGGGTGGCGGGTGGCCAATTTTTTTGCGGGGGAAAAGAAGGCCACGGGGATGTCCATCTTCGCCGTGGGAGGGAACCTGGGGTTCGCTCTGGGACCCTTGATGGCCACTTTCTTCATAACCCACCTCACCCTGAAAGGAACCACCCTGTTTGTAATTCCCGGGGCGGCGATCGCCAGCGTCTTCCTGTTCAGCCGCTTCTGGAGGGTGGACACCACGGCGATCAAGAAAAAAACCGCTTCCGACCCCGCCCTCCCGGCCCTCCGAAAAGCCCTTTACCCCATGACCCTTCTCCTGGGCATGATCATGTTCCGCTCCTGGGCCCATATCGGGATGCTCACCTTTATCCCCTTCTTTTACATCAACTATCTGAAGGGCGATCCCATGCTGGCCGGCAACCTGCTCTTCGCCTTCCTCGCCGCGGGAACGGCCGGGACCTTCATCGGCGGGCCGCTGGCCGACCGCTTCGGCCATAAAAGAATCATTCTCTTCAGCCTGGGCCTCAGCTGTCCCCTCTTTATCCTCTTTCTCCTCAGCTCGGGAATCTGGTCTTTCATCTGGCTCACCCTGGCCGGGCTGATCCTGATCTTCTCCTTCTCCGTCTCCATGGTCATGGGACAGTCCTTCATGCCCCAGAATGTGGGACTGGCTTCCGGTCTCATCCTGGGTCTCTCTTTTGGAATGGGGGGACTCGGGGCCGCCGTGCTGGGGCTTTTTGCTGATATCTGGGGGGTCCCGACAACCCTCTGGATGATCGCCTTCCTCCCCCTGGGGGCTTTTATCCTTGCCGCTCTGATTCCGTACCCGCTTAAAAAATAGTTGCTGGTTGCTCGTTACTGGTTGTTGGTTACTCGTTGCTGATACCTGGTTTCTTAGGTTTCCGAGTTTTCAACCGAGAACCAGTAACCAGCAACTATTCTCTACAGGGGATACTTTTTTCCGTTCAAGGAGAGGAAGAACTGGTTTTCCCGCTCATCCGGGAGAATGTGGGGGAGCAAGACCTGGTAGGCATTACGGGAGAAGCGGGCCTCGAATAGGCCGTTGCGCACCTTGCAGTAGGGAATATTCCCCGGTCCGATCCTAAGGGTCTCGGGGGAGAGTTTTTCACGGGTTTCGTCATTCAGGGTGATCCAGACCTCTTCTTCCCCAGCCGGTCCGCGGGAAACGAATTCGAGGGTCATCACCACAAAAGGAGCGTCTTCCACTTCCACCGGGCATTCTTCCCGGCCAACCCGGAGGACAATTCGCCCAGCATCATCCCGGGTCAGACTGCGGCAGTAAAGGAGATACGTCTTGCGATGGGTAATCTCTTCTCCCTGAAAAAACCACCGTCCCTCTTTATCGATTCTCATGAAAGGCCCTTCACTTTCCGATGCAGAACCGGCTGAAAATCCGTTCCAGAAGGTCTTCGGATGTTGTTTCCCCGACCACTTCTCCCAGGGCCTGCAAAGCCGCTCCCAAATCCACGGATAGGAATTCGACGGAGAGCTTCAATCTGCTTGCTTCCGTGGCCCGCTCCAGCCCTTCCCGGGCCCTTTCCAAGGCCTGTTTGTGACGGAGGTTGGAAAGGAGGATTTCGGAGGAAGACTCCGACGTTCCCTTCAGCACCCGATCCCGGATCGCGTCTTCCAAGTGGCTGATCCTCCGATGGTGGAGGGCGGAGACGGGAATCAGCGGTACCCCCGGCATCTGTCCCGAAAGGTCTTGCAGGTTCACGCGCAGGGGGAGGTCGTTTTTATTGATCGCCACTACGGTCCGCTTATCCCGGACTTCCCTCAAAATGTCCAGATCGTCGGGAGTGAGGGGCTCAGACCCATCGACCACCCAGATCACCAGGTCGGCCTGGGCCAGCCGGTCCCAAGTGCGCCGTACCCCTTCTCCTTCCACCGCATCCTTCGTCTGGTGGAGTCCGGCCGTGTCCATGAGCTTCAGAAAAATCCCCCGGACATTCACTCCTTCTTCGATGACGTCCCGGGTCGTACCTGGAAAGGGAGTCACGATGGCCCGGTCCTCCCGCAGAAGGGCATTGAGCAGGCTGGATTTTCCCACGTTGGGCCGCCCCACGATGACCGCTGAAACGCCTTCGCGGTAGACCTTGCCTTGCTCGTAGGTTTGCAGAAGGGAGTTCAGCCTTTCCAGAGCTCCCTGCAACTGGAGGTGAATGTTTTCTCCGGAGAGTTCGGGAACTTCATCTTCGGGGAAATCAATGCTGGCTTCCATCTGGGCCAGGAGGTCCAACAGTCGGTCGCGGACCTGACGGACCTCGGTCCCCAACCGCCCCTGGCGCTGGAGGTTGGCCATTTCCAGGGATTTTCGGGTCTTGGATCGAATCAAGTCAATGACCGCTTCGGCCTGAGTGAGGTCGATCCGGCCGTTGAGGAAGGCTCGCTTGGTGAACTCCCCGGGCTCGGCCAGGCGGGCTCCGCTCTGCAGGACCGCATTCAGGATTTCCTGGAGGATCAAGATACCGCTGTGGGCCTGGATTTCCACCACATCTTCCCGGGTGTAGGTCCGGGGCTTTTCCATGAAAACCGCCAGGACTTCATCGATCACCGCCCGGCCCTGGGGGTGAAGGACCTCCCCGAGGTAAAAATGGTGGGAAAGGAGGGGACCGTCTGCTCCTCGGCGACGGAAGATTTTCTCGAAGACCTGCCGGGCTTGGGGGCCGCTGAGGCGCACAATTCCGATCCCCCCAACCCCCAGGGGGGTGGAGATGGCAGCAATCGTGTCCCCTGGATTCATGAAGATTTCTTTTCGGGGCTGATGATCACTTTGCGGTACAGTCCGGAGCCCGTGGACCAGGTGCGCAGGGTCTTGTCGTCCTGCAGGGCCAAGTGAATGATACGCCGGTCGTGGGCACTCATGGGGCTGATGGTTACCGGGCGGCCCAGGCGCTTGGCTTTCTCCGCCAACCGTTGGGCCAGTTGAACCAGGGAATCTTCTCTCCGGAGGCGATAGTTCTCGGTATCGACCACGATCCTCTTTTTGTCTTCCGCACCTTTATGGACGATCTTGTTGATTAGATACTCGAGGGCGTCCAGGGTCTGACCTTTGCGCCCGATTAGAAGCCCGCTGCCGTCTCCCTTGATGTTCAGGAGGATACGTTCGGATTCCTCCTTCAGGTCAACGGTAGCTTCCACCTCCAGGAGACGAAGAATATCCTGCAGGATTTTCTTGGCGGTCTCGGCCGCCTGGGGATCGGAGACCGCCCCCAAAGGACGGGCTTCGGATATCCGGGGCGCAGACTTCTCCTTTACCGTAGCGCGGATTCTGGCATTCTTGGCCCCCATTCCCAGGAATCCGCTGGAACCGTTGGAAAGGACCTCGATTTCCAACTCTTGCCGGGGAGCTCCCAGTTCTTCGCAGGCTTTATGAATCGCTTCCTCCGTGCTTTTGCCCTCAGTTTCGACAGACTTCATGGGTTGCCTCGCATCTATTTGATATTCCGGTTCATGTAAAGCTGCTGCCCGATGGAGAGCAGGTTGCTGAAGA
>DASPRR010000206.1:0-2979 GCA_035624375.1 Thermodesulfobacteriota bacterium
ATGGCCCCGCCGGGAATCGACGGGCAGAAGGTGGTGAAAATCCTCCGCGATAAGCACGAACTCACGATTGCCGGAGGCCAGGATCAGGCCAAGGGAAAGGTCTTCCGCCTGGCCCATATGGGGTACATCGAACAGTCGGACATCATCGCCGGCATTACTGCCCTGGAATTGACCTTGAAGGAACTGGGATACTCTTTTGAATTGGGGGCAGGGGTGCGGGCGGCGATGGAGATATTGATTTGACAGGGAAAGGGGAGAATTTCTTTCACGCTATGCGCTATGCTCTCTTCGCTATGCGATTTTTCGCGTAAAGGATTGTTATGGCCAACATCGTGATTGTCGGAATGCAATGGGGCGATGAGGGCAAAGGGAAGGTCGTCGATCTTCTGACCGAATATGCCCACGTGGTGGTCCGCTTCCAGGGGGGGAACAACGCGGGGCACACCGTGGTCGTGGGCCAGGAGACGATCATCCTTCACTTGATCCCTTCGGGTGCCCTGTACCGGGACAAGACCTGCGTGATCGGAAACGGGGTCGTGGTCGATCCCCAGGTCCTTCTGCAGGAGATCGACGAGCTCAGGAAACGGGGCCATTTCCTGGACGACCGGCAGCTCCTGATCAGCGAGGACGCCCATCTGATCATGCCCTACCACCGAAGAATCGATGTGGCCCGGGAGCGGATGAAGGGAGAGGGCAAGATCGGGACTACCGGGAGGGGGATCGGGCCCGCCTATGAAGACAAAGTGGCCCGGGAAGGAATCCGCTTCGGAGACCTCCTGGATGATCAAATTTTCAGGGGAAAATTGGAGGCTATCCTCTCCACCAAGAACCACTACCTGGATGCCTGCCTGAAAGACCAGGGTTTCGACCTGGAGGCCATGTTCCAGGAATACCGTGGGTATGGCCAGCGACTGAAAAAATTCGCCGGCAACATCTCCCTCTTTATCGACCGCCAGATAAAACAGGGCCGTCAGATTCTCTTTGAAGGAGCCCAGGGAACCCACCTGGATGTGGACCACGGGACCTACCCCTTCGTGACCTCCTCCAACACGGTTGCCGGGGGAGCCTGCACCGGGGCCGGGGTGGGGCCCACCAGGATCACCGAAGTCATCGGCGTCTCCAAGGCCTATACCACCCGGGTGGGAGGAGGTCCCTTCCCAACCGAGTTGAACGACTCCGTCGGGGAAAAGATCCGGGAAAGGGGCCGGGAGTTCGGGGCCACCACCGGAAGGCCCCGCCGCTGCGGGTGGCTGGATATTCCCCTGCTCAAGGACGCGATCCGGCTGAACGGCATCACCGGAATCGCCCTGACCAAGATGGATGTTCTCAGCGAGTTTGAAACCATCCGCATCTGCACCGCCTATCAGCACCGCGGCCGGCGGATCGAGGAGGTTCCCTCGCAAGTCCAGGCTTTGAAGGAGTGCGAACCCGTCTTCGAAGACCATCCGGGGTGGAAGGCGGAGCTCAGAAACTTCCGGAGCTTCCAGGACCTCCCCTCAAAGGCGCAGGGTTATGTTCGGCGGATCGAGGAGCTGACCGGGACCGAGGTTACCCTTGTCTCCGTGGGGGAAAAGCGGGTAGAGACCATCCTGCGCCGCAACCCCTTCCAGCAAGGCCCCCGCCTTTCATAAAACACTTGATCAGCGGAGGAAATGCGTTTAGAATTTATTCATAGACGCGGATTTCCGGGGACTCTCGCAAATAAATAGAATTCAGGAGTCAATAGCCAAGATGCTTCCACTTCTGAATTCTGTTTTTTGGTTTTTTTATCCCAGAAATCTGCGTTCATCTGCGTCCCAAAAAGGTTTGGAGCCGTTAGCTCAGTCGGTAGAGCACCTGACTTTTAATCAGGTGGTCGTGGGTTCGAGCCCCGCACGGCTCACCATAATTTCAAGGGGTTAGATAAGGTTTCTAGCCCCTCTTTTATTTTTTGGGGCTTCGTGTAGGCGCCAAGGAAGACCAATTCCCCTTCAATGGGAGTCTGGCTTCTTCTATCTGTTCATGGCCGGAGGGCGCTCGTGGAGCGCTGATCGTTTAGGGGTCGGAACGATCTTTAAGGTAGCTGCGGCTCGGCCCAGGCATGCTTATGCTCCAAAAGCTTCTTCGCGAATTTGCCAGTTGAGGGATATTGTCAACAGCTATAGACCTTTACGGCAACCAACATTTGGAAATGATCATGATAATATATTCAATTCGGGATCTTTTTCCAGAGCCAGAAGTACGGCACGATCTGTAGCTTTTACACCTTCAGTATGATCCAATTTCCTATTCCCAGGGCCAGAAACACGAGATGACCGTTCCAAAAATATTAAGCCGCGGTTTCCTTCTCAGTTTCCTCGCTCAATTTACTTTCTCATTGGTCTTCTGCATTCTTATCCCGGCCATTCCAATTTATCTCTTACGATTCGGAGCCAAAGAGGGAGAAATTGGCCTGCTTATCGGAATTTTCAGTGTCTCCTCATTGATCCTTCGCCCCTTTGTAGGGAAAGCTCTTTTGACTATCCCTGAAAGAGACTTCATGATCGCTGGGACGCTTCTCTACGTAGTCTCCTGCCTGGCCTATCTTATAGCCCCTCCTTTCTGGCCCCTCCTGATCGTGCGGGCCGTTCATGGGATTGGGTTGGCCTTTTTTGCGACCGCCTCCTTTACCTTGTTAGCAAGCATGCTTCCAGAAGCTCATCGTGGTCGGCTGATCAGTTATTATTTTTTATCTTTCAACCTGGCTTTTGCTCTTGGGCCGTACCTCGGCATGCTCCTCATCAATCGCTTTAAATTTTCTATTCTTTTCCTGGTTTGTACGGGCTTATCGTTATGCTCCTTCTATCTGACGTTGAAATTGGGAAAGAGGGAATCCATCGCATCCGACCGGGAATCCAGGAAAACCCAATCCTTCCTGAGTCGGGAAGCGCTTCCGCCGGCCATCATCGCTTTCATGCTTAACTTTATCTGGGGAAGTATAGCTGCTTTTATCCCTCTATA
>DASPRR010000199.1:0-2375 GCA_035624375.1 Thermodesulfobacteriota bacterium
AGTAACCAGGAGGCCGATCCAACCGGCAAACCCCACTGGATGGATGATCACATCGTACCCCGGAGGTATTTCCCCGACTACCCACCGACTAATTAACCAAAGAAGGAGGGAATCCCCCAAATTGGTCCCCACCTGTCCTTCGATTTTCTTAACCTCCGAGAGGCTCAGCCCGAGAATGAGAATGGGGACGCAGACCATAACTCCCACTAGCGGGCCGGCGGCGCCGATGTCCATGAGCATCCGACGGTCTCTTGCCGGGGACCGCATTTTAATGAAGGCGCCGAAGGTCCCGATGAAAGATGGGGCAGGAATGAAATAAGGCAGGGTTACGTTCACCCCATTTTTGCGGGCCACCAGGTAGTGACCCAATTCATGGGCCAGAAGAATCCCCATCAAAGCGACGGCAAAGGGGATTCCCCGGATAATCTGCTCGGGGTGGGTAAGCGGATTCACCCCTTCCTGCAAAGCCCCGGCCAAGACCGTGGTGATCAGGGTGAGGCAAAACAACACCAGATTCCAGAAAGCCCTGGGTTTGCCGGGTGGAGTCGGATAAGGCAAGTCCTCTCCGGCCCGGGTTAAAATCGCTTTTTTTCGCCAAGGCCAAAAATCCTTGAAGTTCATGTCGTCTCGTAAGAATTCGCTCTTTCTGACTCGAATCCTTTCTGTAGAAAAGGGCGAAATAAGGGGGCAGCCTTTTTCATTCCTTCACCCTGCAAGAGCTTCTTTCCGTATTTTCCTTCTGGTCTTTTCCGAAATCCCCATCATCCTTCGAGATGTCTCTCTCCGTACTGATAAAGACGGGAATAGGCCCAAAGGGCCCGTTCGGCCGAGGAGTAAACGGGAATCCCAGCTTCCAGAAGGGCCTTCCTGGATTCTTCTTCCAGGTACATTCCCCCCAGGGAGATGGCCATGAAAGGTTTGCGAACCTTCTTACGCGCCTCGGTGACCAGGCGGGCATACTGAGCATCTAGCTCGGCAGTTGCTCCGCGGCCCTGAAGGAGGAGGCCATCCACTCCAGGGTCTTCTCCCACAATTTCCGAAGCCCGCCCATAGAGTTCTACTTGGAAGACCGAAGCCAGTCCCAGGTCCACGGGATTGTCCGCGCTGGTCCCGGTTTGCGGTAGCATGGCTTTCAACCGCCTGCGAGTCTCCTCCTGCAAGTCGGCCACCTCGAGGCCGAATTCTTCACAGGCATCGGCAGCGGATACAGCAGGTCCACCCGGTCCGGATAAAATGGCTAGACGCCTTCCCACTTTCCGAGGCAGATAATAGAATGCAGTAAGAATATCTATGAACTCCTCCAAGTCACGGACGAGGATGGCTCCTGTCTGCTCTTTCAAGGCCTCCCAGGCCATTCTGGACCCAGCCAGGGACCCGGTGTGGGAAGAAGCGGCTCTGGTCCCTTTAGGAGTCCGCCCTGCTTTCCAGATGACCACCGGCTTTTTCCGGCAGACCGCCTGCAGAGCCCGGAGGAATGCGCGCCCGTCTTTCACCCCTTCCAGGTACGCCCCGACCACTTCTGTTTCCGGGTCTTCCCCCAGGAAAAAAAGAAAATCGGAGCTGTTCAGATCGCTCTCATTTCCGCTGCTGATGACCTTGCTGAAATGGACTCCCTTGGGCCCGGCCAATCGGCTCAATAGAATGGCCAGAGAGCCACTTTGGGAAATCATCCCCACCTTCCCGTGCTCCTTGGGCATGCCCGGGAAAAAAGCCATGCCGTTCTTGGGGTAGTAGATTCCCATGCAGTTAGGCCCGATGAGCCGTATCCCTTCCTTGCGGGCAACCTGCAGAAGCGCGGCCTCCCTTTTTTTCCCCTCTTCATCCCCGGTCTCAGCGAATCCGGAGGTGTAGATGACCGCGATTTTCACTCCTTTTTGGCCGCATTCCTCGAGTGCCGGCAAAACCAGGGCGGCTGGCAACAGGAGGATAGCCAGGTCGATCTCTCCCGGAACTTCCTTCAGGGAGGGGTAGGCTCGGCATCCATCGATGGAATCCGCCTTGGGGTTGATGGGAAAGACCTTTCCGGAATAGCCCTGTTCAAGAAGCCCCTGGAGAAAAACCCTTCCCGGCTCAAAGCCGCGGGGGACGCCTACCAAAGCGATAGATCGAGGGTTGAAAAGGAAACCTAGGTCCCTTCTGCGATTCAAGCTGCGCTCCTTTCCGCGGGAAAAAACCCCCCGGGGGGAGGAAAAATTTAACGAGAACCGCACCCATCTTCCTCCTTAAAAATAACAAAAGCTCCCCTTCGAGGCAACTGAAATTCCTATTTTTTCTTGCCCTGGAGACGGGAGAGCCTGGGGAAAAGGAGTCGGAGAAAACGAGGGCCTACTTGAAAGACCCTGCCTCCCTATCATAGGGAATCTTATGTAGGAATC
>DASPRR010000002.1:0-19703 GCA_035624375.1 Thermodesulfobacteriota bacterium
CCCACAGCCAAGGCAATGGCCAACCCGGGAAAGGTGGGAATCCACCAGTAGTTGACGATGAAATTTCGCGCCTGGGAGATCATCAGCCCCCATTCGGGCATGGGCGGCCGGGCCCCCAGTTGAACGAAACTGAGGGCCGAGGTACTGAGAATGGCGGCACCCGCATCAGTGGTGAACTGGACCACCAGGGGAGCCAGACAGTTGGGAAGCACATGCCGCAGCATGACCCGGAAGTCTCCGGCCCCGATGCTGCGGGCGGCATCGACAAAAGGCATATTCTTAACCGCTAGCACCTGTCCCCGCAGCAAGCGGGCGTAGCGGGGCCACCACGCAATGGCGATGGCCAGAATCGCATTCTGTATGCTGGCCCCCAGGGCAGCCACAATGGCCATAGCCAGAAGAAAAGACGGGAAGGCCAGAAAAATATCCGCGGCGCGCATGATGATCTCGTCCACGATCCCGCCGCGGTACCCGGCGAGGATGCCAAGAAAAATCCCGATCGTTCCGGCGATCAGCAGTACTTCACCGGCCACTTGAAAGGAGATCCTCGTGCCCATGACCACCCGGCTGAACATATCCCGGCCCAATTCATCGGTACCCAAAAAATGCTGGCGGGAGGGCGGTTGAAATTTTTGGGAAATATCGATGGCCAGGGGATCGTACGGGCTGATCTGCGGTGCAAAAATCCCCACGAGGGTAACCATCACCAACAGGGCAATCCCGAGAACCGCCCCCACGTTACGGGAAGCGCGCTTCCAGAAAGGGCGGGCTTTGCGAATTTCTCCCGAAGCCTCCCGGGAAGGCGCCTTCGATGATTCTTGACCGGTGCCTTTCTTCATTGGATACCTCTTCGCCGGTCAATAGGAAATGCGCGGATCGAGCGCCACATAGACCACGTCCACAGCCAGGTTGATAAACACATAGATGAACGAGGTGAACAGGGTGCAGCCCATAACCGCAGGGAAATCCAGGTTGATGATGGACCGCACCATATAAGACCCGATCCCCGGCCAGGAGAAGATGATTTCCACCAGAAAAACCCAGGCAATGAGATGCCCCAGCTGCAGTCCGATGACCGTGACCACCGGAATCAAGGCGTTCTTCAAGGCATGGCGGAACAGAACTCGCAGCTGGGACAACCCCCGGGCCCTGGCAGCCTTGATATAGTCCTGATGCAGCACCTCCAGCAGGCTCGATCGGGTCATACGGGTGATAATGGCGATATTGGCCAAGGCCAGGGTGAATCCCGGCAGGAACAGATGTTTAAGGGTATCCAGGAAAACCGGCCATCGCCCTGCCAGAATACTGTCGGCCAAAAACATATGGGTCGTGCTGGGGGGGGCTTCAAACTCCCATCCGAGACGCCCTCCGTCCGGAAACCAACCCAGAATGCCGTAGAAGACCAGCTGCATGAGCAGCGCCAGCCAGAATACCGGCATGGCTACCCCCCCCACGGCGAATACTCGCACCAGGGCGTCCACCAAACCGCCCGCCCGGGTAGCGGTAAAAATTCCCAAAAGGACTCCGCAGACCGTGCAGAGGAGCAGGCTGAAGACTGCCAGTTCGATGCTGGCCGGGAGAAAGGTGAAAATGTCCTGAAGCACGGGCCGCTTGTTAAGGATGGAGTACCCCAGGTCTCCCTTGAACAAAATGTTCCCCATGTAACGAAGATACTGCTCATGAAAGGGACGGTCGAGCCCCAGCTCTTTGCGGATCCTTTCGATCACTTCGGGGCCGCCTTCCATGCCGGCGGAAGCCGCCGCCGGGTCAACGGGGATTACGTGGGAAATGGAGAAGGTAACCAGGGACATCCCCCAGAGGACGAAGACGAGGGTGAATATTCTGCGCAGTAAATATTTTCCCATCCAACAGCACCATCGTCACCCCCGCCCTTCCCCTCCCCCGTCGGGGGAGGAGAATTACGCGGGAGAGGGCCGGGTGAGGGGTCAGGCCCCTTCCCGTGCCTCAGGGGGTCTTGTCGGAGACCCACATGAGGTACCAGTTAGGGGACATGTTGATCACGAAGGGGTAGAAATCATACCCGTGGAGCGTATCCCGCCGGGTGATGAACCATTGTTCCTCGGCGCTAAAAAGCCCGGGGTACTCTTCCCATATAATTTTTTGGAGTTCCCCGTATATTCTGAGCCTTTCCTTCTGGTCCAGGGTGGTCGCTCCCTTGTCGATCAGCTCGTCCACTTTCGGGTTCTTGTATCCAAAATAGTTCAGGGAACCGTCGGAGCGATAGCTCCGCCGGAGGTTGTCCTCTGGATCATCGTAGGCGTTGGCAAAGGTCCAGGCATAGAACGACGGTCCGCGGTCCGGTTTCTTTAAGGCGGTAATAAAAGCCCCGGCATCCGGTATGTCCATGATCTTCGATTCGATCCCCAACTGCTTGAGGTCGGCCTGGAGGATCTGGGCCTCCCGGGGCTGGAACCAGCCGTAGGAGGAAAGGATATAAATGTTCACCGTGAAGCTCCCCGAAGCGTAGCCGGCCTCCGCCAGGAGTTTTTTGGCCAGGGTTGAGTCCTTCTTGATCTCCGGCTGCGGCGTAAAGGACCAGACGGCCGAGGGCAGGGGGCTCAGCGGTTTCGCCGCCCTCCCCTTCCACACCCCTTTAATAAAGGCGTCATAGTCAAAGGCATGAGCCATGGCTTTGCGTACCCTCACGTCCTTGAAAGGGCCGTCCTCGGTCATGTACAGGTGGATCAGACGGGGGACCCGGTGCTGCTCGACCACCACTCCGGGAACCTTAGCCACCTCATCCAGATCATCCAGTTCGATCTTCTCGGATAAGTCCACGTCGCCTTTGGTCAGGAGCAGGCGATGGGTGGCGGCTTCCGGAACATACCGCAGAATAATCCGCTGGGCATGCTTGCCCCCCCAGCCTCCCCAGTATGCGGGATTCTGTTTGAAACTGACATACTGCCCCTTAACCCATTTCTCCAGCAGATAAGGCCCCGTCCCGACCATGTTCTCAACGCACCAGGCCTGGCCCCAGTCATTGTTCTTCTCGTTGGCCTTGGCGGCTGAAGGGCTGATCATGTACTTCTTCACCAAGGTTTCAATGAACGGCGCAAAAGGCTTCTTAAGGGTAATGCGCAGGGTCAGGTCGTCCACCGCCTCGATGCCGTCCTTCTCGGGCCATACCGTCTGGGGAATCCGGGTGGCCGGCACCTTGTTCAGGGCGAACAGGCGTTCAAAATTCCACTTGGCCGCTTGCGCGTTCCAGGGAGTATTGTCATGAAATTTGATTCCCTTCCGGAGCTGAAAGGTCCAGACCCTGGCGTCGGGAGAGCCCTTCCAGGACTCGGCCAGTATGCCTACGATCTTCACCGAGCGGTCGGGCATAATCGTGTACTCCATCAGGGGTTCCAGGGAGGCCCGCTGGGGTTTCTGGTCGTAGTCGTAGTCAAACTGGTGGGGGTCAAGCCCACGGGTTTCGGTCTTCACCGCCCAAACCATGGGGCGGCTGGAAGCCTTGGCGGCTGCCTGCTCGGCTCCTTGAGCCTTGCTCCAACCGAACATCTGCCATCCCGCGAAAAAAGCAACTCCAACCAGGATCAAGATGAATATGCCGATGCTTCGCTTTACCATTACGCTCATCCTCCTTTCGCTTTTTGATATGGAAATTTATTCATACTCTTTTGAGTGACGGCCCTAGGCCAGCAGGGTAATTTTAAAAACCACCGGATTTTTCGAATCCGAGCAGGAGATGCGCGCCACGCCCGGCTCGGATTCCCAGGGGAACCGCCCGCCGTATTTCAGGGTAAACAGGGCGGGAGTCATCTCATGGAACGCCCAGGCGCAGAAGTTGGGGAAAGTCTGCGGCACGCCTTTGTCTTCGAACACAAAGGTATCGCCGGCCTTAAACCCGAAGGGGCAGACGCCCCGCTCAAGGATCTTTTCGATCTCCACTTTAAATTTAGACATGATCCTCTCCGCGTTCAGTTCTTTAAGCGGGCTTGCCCGCCAGAATCGATTCAATGGGCCGGTAGGGAATGTCGAAGCCAAAGTAGGAAGGCCCCAACACCTTGAGGCCGGCCGGCTGACGATAGAATTCCACCGCGCGCAGCCCCAGCACGGCCAGCCGATCCCCGGAATCGATTTTGTTGTTGGTGGGGGGCAGGCCCGTCTCCAGGTTGATCACCGAGAGAATATCCGGGCAGGTGACATAGGGTTTTCCGTTGAGCCAGGAAATCATGTTCTCGTTCTGGAACCAGACCTTGAAAGACTGGCCGCGAAAATCTTCGATCCCCTTCATCTCGTACTGCCCGATCATATACCCCTGTTTGCTTTCCCAGGTTTTCTTTTCCACCACCCCCTGGAATAGCACCCAACCGTCCAGCTCCCGGGCCACGAAGGCGGCCATTTCCTTTCCCCGGCCTTTGGCCTCGCGCAGCAGCCTCCCGATCCGCAGGCACCGGGAAATGCTGCCGCGGTTGATCAATTTCTTCATTTCGGTTCCCTTGAGCAGGTGACCGGCTCCGCCGATGAGGCCGACGGTGGTCATGCTCAGGTGCTTCTGGATGCGCTCCATCATGGCGTGGCTGGAGGCCTGCTTGATCACCGTGGTATTGCCGGCAAAATCGCAGAACGCCCGCGGCCAGATTTCCTTCCCGGCGATGGAGATCTTCAAATGAACGCTCGCCGGGATGGCTCGTCCTGCGTAATCCCCGTCCACCGCCGGGATCCCCAGGGCGGCCGCGGCGCTGATGGGAGCGGGCGTGTTGAGCCCTCCCAATTCGCAGGCGGCAATGGCGGAAACCCGGATGCCCACGTAGGATTCGAGTTCTTTCACCGCCTCGACGATCTCATGGTCGACCCGTTTTTCAAGACCCAGCCGTTCTTTCAACGCCAGCATCTCCTCCGAAGGGGGGGCGATGGAACCGACATAGGCCCCCGTGCAGACCCAGGCGTCATCGGGAAGATCCTGGGGATCGGTGAGCCTAATTTCCCGGCCTTTATCCAGAGCTTGGCGCAACAAATCCAGTCCTATGTCCGGACCTCCTCCTCCCCCGGTTCCCATGAAACAGCAGCCATATACGAGATCCTGCGCTTCTTCTACCGAGCGAATTTTCCAGTCAGCCATGTTTTCCTCCTCCATTTCGAGAACCGAAACCCATCCGGGGAACGGTCGTAGCGGAATCGATCGAATCCCACCTACCCGCCAGCCATCACTGGAAAAACTGCTAGGACGTCTCCGTCTTCCAGCGGGGTGTCGTAGCCCTGTAGGTTTTGAATCGGACGGCCGTTCAAAATCAGCAGCAAATCGTCTTGAGCCACCTGCTGCAGAGGCATGGGAGAATTTTCTCTGCTCAGATTTTTAAAGTTTTCCTTCTTCACCTGAGCCATGAGATCCCGCACACAGGCGCCTAGCTTCATTTGAGCGCTGATCCGCTCAGGGAACGCCCCGGTGAAGAGTTTCATGTGAACGGTGATGGGTCGCGTCGTTTTTTTCATCGATGATTGCGCCCTTGCCCCTGTAATTCCTCCTACAATCAATCCTTGGCCAGCTTTCCCATCCGATCCAGCTCCGCGGCAACATCCCCTAGATCGAGATCGCCCAGGGTCTTGCACCGCGGAAGCCCGGTGGTCTTTTCCCAGCCGTGGAGCTCATAGTACTCATCCAGCATGCGGTCCAGGTAAGCCCGGGAGTTGATCGACTCTCTTACCGGCGAGGGACGATCGGGGGCCGCCTTCGATCGATCGTCGTCTTTGGCCGATGTCTGCGGCAGGACTTCGTTCATCAAACGATGGGGCAGACAGTCATGCTCGCGGGTGGCCCCCTCCCGCACATTGAAGGCCTTCTCCAGGTTCACGATCCTACGGCCGGCCAGCAGGAGGCTTTCCGATTCAAAAAAATCAATACCGGTCGCCGCAGACAGCATACGGGCCAGGAGCTCCGGCGTCACCCCATACCGAGCGGTCGTGGCAAAAGAGCACAATCCGACCGCATCCGTGGCGGCATAGCAGTCTTCGTGCCAGCGGACGATATCGGCGCGCTTCTCCAGCGTGCGCGGAAAGGCATACCTTTCGTGCCCGGTGATCTTGGCCACCAGCGCCCGCCCGCCGGGGCGGGTGCCGAATTCGGCCAGGACCTGGGAGTGAAGATGGTCGGGACCGCGGGGATTGACGGCAAAGGCCAGGGCATACCCAAAAGCAGTTCTCGTTTCCACCCGGGATTGTTCCAGGCCCTTGGCTTCCACGGCCCATTTCTCCGAGCCTTTCCCCACGCTCTTCGCCGCTCGGCGGACCCCGCCGCCCAGCCTGGCGCCAAACCCTTTATGTAGGGCAACCTGCTCCAGGAGGCTTAAGATCGCCTCTCGGCTCCCCCACTCCAGCTTGACGCCGCCGGTATCTTTCTCGGTAATAACCCCTCTTTCATAGCTTTCCATGGCCCATTGGACCACGCTCCCGGCGGAAATCGTGTCCATCCCGTAGAGGTTGCAAAGCTCGTTGGCCTTGATGACCAATTCTACGTCCACGGTCCCGCAACCGGCCCCCAGGGCGCTCATGGTCTCATACTCCGGACCTCCCCCGTACGCTCCCGTGTAGGGTCCCGAGGCGACCTCGCAATACCGGTGGCAGCTGAAGATGCAGGCGTTGCAGCCCATGCGCCGCTTCAGATATCCCGCCTCCACCAGATAGGGGCCACTGATTTTTTCCGCATTATCGATCCGTCCGCTCCGGAAATTAAAACTTGGGAAGGAACCCAGCTCGTTGATCACTGCGACGCTGGCGGAAGTTCCGTAAAGATACGAGGTTTTGGCGCTGAAATCCTGGTAGGAGACTTCAATGGACTCCATGATGGCTTTGCGGAATTCCTGCGGCCGCGCCACACGGATTTTCCCATGGCCGCGGACCGCGACGGCCTTCAGATTCTTGGAACCCATGACCGCCCCGACTCCGCCGCGGGCCGCCGCGTTGTAATAATTCATCATGATGGAGGCAAAGAGTACCCGGTTCTCCCCAGCTGGTCCGATGCAGGCCACCTGGACCTCCGGATCACCCAAGGCGTGCTCGATCGCCCGGGTGGTTTCGCGGACATCCTTGCCCCACAGCTCCGCCGCGTCGCGGATTTTCACCGCCCCATCCAGGATGACCAGGTAAACGGGCTTCGCCGCCCGGCCCTCAATGACCAGGTAGTCATAGCCGGCGAATTTCAGCTCGGCACCCCAGTGCCCGCCCACGCTGGTCTTCAGGTAAAGCCCGGTCGCCGGCCCTTTGCAGCTTACGGTGGTGCGTCCCGACGTGGGGGCGGAGGTTCCGGTCAGGGTGCCGGTTCCGAAAATCAGGAGGTTTTCCGGTCCCAAAGGGTCCACACCCGGCGGTAAAAGATCCCAGAGAAGGCGGGCATTGAATCCCCGGGCGCCCAGATATTTCAACACCTTCTTCTCATCCAGAGGCTTGGGGGTGATTTTTCCAGTGGTCAAATTGACGTGTAACACTTTTCCGGCAAAAGCGAACGGCATCTTTCCCTCCTTGCTTCATCCGACAAAGGGACGCTCGGGCGTTCCGAGGGCCGAATCTTCATTCCCAAAGGTGTAGCCAGAACCCCGGCGACCGCAGCCTCAGCTCCTCAGCGCCAGACCAGCGCTTCCGGAAGACGGCAGACCTTGACGCATTGAGGGTCTCCCCCGCAAAAATCGCACTTGACCGCTACTCCTCTCCCCTCCTGCAGATGGATCGCCTGGTAGGGGCAGGCATCCACACAGGCGCCGCAGCCGGTGCACGCATCCTCATTCAGAATCACCCACTGGTTCTTGGGCTCCCGCCGGATGGCCTCTACCGGACAGGCCGGGATGCAGGGGGCCTCCTCGCAGTTGCGGCAAACCAGGGGACTGCTCTGGCCGCGGGATTCGTTCTTGGCCACCCTCACGCGGGCTTCGCCGTAGTCGAAGGCGTCTGTATGGGAAAAGGAACAAATCAACATACAGCTCTTGCATCCGGTGCAGTTTTCGGGCCGAACAACGAGCTTCGGGGGCATAGTCCCTCCTAGTAATTATGGTCCACCCGGAGAGGCGGAAGCATTCAGGTAGTCCTTTAAGTCATACTGCAGTCCGCGGCCGGGGGCGAGGACCTTTCCGGCGAGGACCTCCCCCAGGAAAATGGTGTGGTCCCCGGAGTCCATCTGATTGATTACCCTGCAGTCCAGGTAGGCCAGGCAATCCTTCAGTATGGGCGCTCCTGTCTTTTCGGTGAAATAAGGCACCTTGCGAAATTTATCCACATCCCGGCCTGACTGTTTTCCAAAGTGAATCGCCAGCCTCTGTTGCCCGTCCCGCAAATAATTTACGGCAAAGATCTTGCTGGTTTTTATGAGATCATGGGAATAGTGCTCTTTGTAGATACTGGCCATGACCAAAAACGGCTGCTCCGAGGCGCGGCTGACCCATGCCGCTGACATGCCGTTCAGCTTTTGGCCCGATTTCGTAGTGACCACGACCACGCACCGGACCTGGACGTTGAAGGCCCGGTCAATATCCGTTACCGGTCTTCCCATCCTTGTGGTTTCCGTCTCCTCGGCCATCCTTATGTGCTCCTTTCCGAAAAACAATTTATCCGCCGGAAAGCTTCCCCAGCACAAATCCATAGTTCCGGTCCGCTGCCAGGATCCCCTTCTGGATTTACAGGCCCGCCTTCACGATGAGAGCACCCTCCAAGGCCCTCCGGACCACCTGCTGGGAGCTTTTTACTGCACTCCATTACGGCCGGCGATAAAAATCCTTCTTGATCCGCAAAAGATGGCGCTTCATCGCATCGCGAGCCTGATCGGCCTTGCGGTTCTTTATGCTCTCGAATATTTTTTCATGCTCCAGTTGCATATCCCTCAGTCTCGGATTGTGACGGTAGGCGGTCACCTCGATCGCTTCGTAAAGGATCTGTTCTTTGAGAGACATAAGGGTTTCCACCATGGACTGCAGGATGACATTCGATGCGGCGCGGGCGATGCCCAGATGAAAGGAATTGTCTTCCCGGCTGGTGAAGGTGCCTTTACTGATTTTTTCCCTCATTTTTTCGAGCACCTGGGCAAGATCGTCCAGGTCTTTTTCGCTGCGTTCCCTCGCTGCCAGCCGGCAGATCTCGGGCTCGATTAAAAGACGGGCCCCAACCAGTTCATAAGGACTGACACTTTTCCCGTTGCGGGACAAGAGAACAGAAGGCTGGATAGGGCTGACGGATTTCACATAATAACCGCCGCCCTGGACGCTCTCCAAAATTCCCACGTAATCCAGCACACTAAGGGCTTCCCGCAGGGTCGGCCGGGCGATTTTCAGCTGCTTGACCAGATATCCCTCGGTGGGCAGCCTATCGCCCGGTTTCAGGTCGTAGCGCTGAATCGATTGCCAGATTTCTTCCAGGATTTCCCGGTAGATCTTCTTCTTCCCGATTGGCCTCAGCTGGAATTCCATATCCCTGCCCCTGGAGGTTAGCGGTGGTCCGGAATGCAGACTTTATTCCTGCGGTTCGGCTTCTGATTGCGGATAATAAAACTTGTCTGACAATTTACGCGGGAGGGCTCCCTTTGTCAAGAAAAAATTGGACAGAAAAATTTGCACGGAAAACTTGGGCGTAAGCGGACAGGATGGATATCATTCTCAGCCCTGGGCAGGAGGCGAGGATCTTTCCGTTCAAATGGGTGAAAGCCCGCGTGCTGATCACGACTTCGGATTCCTTGAGCCTCTCGATGAGCTCATCCTCCGTTTCCGCCTTGCTGCGGTAGATTTTTAATTCACCCAGCCATTTGATTTTTTTCTCTGCCCGCGCTGCCTGTAACCACCGGTGGAAGATCATCCGGGATGATGATTCGAAGATTCATTCTATTTCACTCGATCGCTTTCTTACCAATCATGGCCGACTGGATACCCACTAATCAAATATCCTTGCCAGGTCTTCTTGTCAAGGAATCCAAAAAGGATTCCGCCGCTTTCAGCCATAGAATTTAGTCGCTGTCGGGAGTTTGGGCAAGAGAAAGCAGGTGAGAGATAAGGGCAGGATCAACGATATCGAGGCAAATGTAAAAAGAGGACGGAAGGGAGCAAACCTGGAAATCGAATCGAATTCAAGATGTCTAAGGAAATGCTGTTGGGTTGTCATGCTGCGGCGTCGCCGTTGACTGCGAAACCGCAGAACCGCAAAACCGCAGCACGGTGGTCCCTATCTCTTCGGAGCTGTTCCTCTTTATTTCGTGTAGGTATATTCATCCCCCGGGTTTAGCGCTAAGACCTCGACCTTTGGCGCTTCCTTCTTGGCCAAGGCAATGAACTCCTTGGGGTCCTGGACGAGGATGGGAAAGGTCTTGTAGTGAATGGGGATGACCTTCTTGGGTGAGATCATTTTGGTTGCCTTGGCAGCCTGAAATGGGTCCATGGTGAACACGCTGCCGATGGGCAGCATTGCCACGTCGATTCGATATACCTGCCCGAAGAGCTTCATCGAGTCGAAGATTCCCGTATCCCCGGAGTGGTAGAGGGTTGTACCATCCTCCAACTTGATGACGTACCCGCAGGGGGCACCGCTGAGAGTGGAATGAAAAGCCTGGGTCATGGTAACGGAAATGCCCTCGTAAACCAGGTTCCCGCCGATATTCATCCCGTACCCGAAATAGCAGACTTTTTCCGCTGGAATATGAAACTCGCTCTGGATGCGGCGGCCCGTTTCCACGTTGGCCACAAGCAAGCCCCCGGTCTTCTTGACAATATCCGGGGCTTGCCCTACGTGGTCGAAATGGTCATGAGTCACCAGAATTAGGGTTGCCTCTTTTACGTCGTCCAGGCTAAAACCTCCGATTGGATTTTCAAACCAGGGGTCGATGTAGATGACCTTACCCCCGCTGGAAGTGATCTGAAAACCGGCATGAGATAACCATTTGATTTTTGTCTTGCCCATAAGGAGCCTCCTTGAAATTAGGTAATAGGTGATAGGTCATGGGTCATGGAAATTATAAATGGTGCAAAGCGAAGGTGCAAGGAGAAAGGCCTCTGACTTCGGGCCTGTTTCTTCATCCTCCGAGGTATGCTTTCTTGACATGCTCGTTGTCGATCAAGTCGGAAGCCGGGCCTTGTAGGGCGATGGACCCGGTTTCCAAAACATAGCCTTTGCGGGCGATGCGAAGGGCCATGTGGGCATTTTGTTCCACCAGGATGATTCCCACCTGCCGTTGGTTGATCTCGCCGATGATCCGGCCTACCTCCTTGACCATGAGCGGAGCGAGCCCCAGCGACGGTTCATCTAGGAGGAGGAGGGTGGGTTGGGACATGAGCGCCCGGCCGATGGCCAGCATCTGCTGCTCTCCTCCGCTCAGGCTTCCGGCCCGCTGGCTCCGCCGTTCCCGCAAAATGTGGAAATGCTCAAAAACTCCTTCCAGATTCTTCTTGATTTCTTCCTTGTCTTTCCTCCGAAAAGCCCCCATATTCAGGTTTTCCCGGACGGTCATGAAGGGGAAAACCCTTCTTCCCTCCGGCACATGGGCGATTCCCCCTCGAACTACATCTTGAGGCGAAAGGCTGTCGATTCTTTTTCCCTGGAAAACGATTTCGCCCGAAGCAGGATGAACCAACCCGGAGATGGCCCGGAGGGAGGTGCTTTTCCCTGCTCCATTGGCCCCGATCAAGGTTACGATCGCCCCTTGATCGACCTCCAGGGAGATCCCTTTCAGGGCTTCCACCCTCCCATAAAAGACCCTCAGGTTGCGGATGCCAAACCAAGTTTCGCCGCTCACGTTACCGTTTCACTTCCCAGGTAAGCTTCGATGACCTGCTGGTTTCCCCGCACTTCTTGGGGGGTTCCTTGGGCGATTTTTCGCCCGTAATTGAGGACCACGATGCGGTGACTGAGCCCCATGATAGCCTTCATATCGTGCTCCACCACCATCAGGCTGATGCCCCGCTCCCTGATCCCCCGGATCAATTCAATGAACCTTCGAGACTCCTCCGGGTTCATGCCGGTCAGCGGCTCGTCCAAGAGCATAAGCTTAGGCCGGGCCGCCAGGGCGATGGCCACTCCCAGAGCCCGCTGGTGGCCATGGGGAAGATTATGGGCCATTTCATCCTTCAAATCCGTCAGGTTCATGTACTCTAGGATTTCCAGACTCCCCCTCCGGGCTGCTCCCTCGTCGGCCCTGGCCTGAACACTGTTCCCCAAAAGTCCCCAGAATCCCGATTGCACCTGTAAATGATGGGCGATGACCAAGTTTTCCAGAACCGTTTTGTGCTGAAAGAGATTGGTGCTCTGAAAAGTCCGAACCAAGCCTTTTCTGGCTACCTGGTCGGGCCGAAGGCCAGTGATGTCGTCCCCCTGGAAAAGCACACTTCCATAGGTGGGGGGGAAAAATCCGGTAAGGACGTTGAAGAGGGTGGTTTTCCCGGCTCCATTGGGGCCGATCAACCCCAGGATTTCCCCGGAGTTCAGGCTGAAGCTCACCTCACTCAGGGCCGCCAGCCCCCCGAAGTGCTTGCTGATGTCTTTGATCTCTAGAATCATAAAGAATAAATGGGGTGTAGATAAACGCAGATTAAAATCATTAACACGGACTCGTGGATCATTTTTGGTAATTCCATTTTTTATCTGTAGGTTTCTGTGTCCTGATAGATTAATGCTCTTTCTTCCCGCGCAAACGGGCCGGCAGGGTGACCAGTCCACCCGGCAGCAGGAACATGACCGCAATCAGAATCACCGCGTAAATGACCGGCTCCAGCTCCCGGGCCACCCGCAGCAGTTCCGGAATCAGGGTCATGAAAAATGAGCCCAGCGGGGGGCCCCACACGCTTCCCGCCCCTCCCACAATCACGAATACCAGGCAGTAAACCGACTGCCAGATCGTGAAAAACTCCGGGCTGGTGAAATTAAAGTAATGAGCGTAAAAGCTGCCGCTCAGGCCTGCGAAAAAACACCCAGTGCAGAAGGCGATCACTTTGTATTTCATGATGTTGATGCCGATGGACTCGGCCAGGGTGTCGCTTTCGTGGATGGAAGAAAAGACCTGCCCGATCCGGCTCTTATCAATCCTCACCATGACCAGATAGGTGACCAGGGACAGGGCCAGGATGAGATAGTAAAAAGGGATCCGGGTTTTGAAGGAAATGGAGAAGAAGGACGAGGGGGGAGGAACATTGGGAATCCCTCCATAGCCTCCCAGGAGGCTGGGCCAGTGGACGATGAGCAGGCGGATGATCTCGGCAAAGGCGAAGGTGATGATGGCGAAGTAAACCCCTTTGATACGCAGGGTGGGGTACCCGATCAGCAGGGCAACGAGGGAGGAGATCAAACCTGCTAGGGGAAAGGCTAGCCAGAAAGAGAGCCCGGCCTTCATGGTCAGCAATGTGGAGGCGTAGGCCCCGACGGCCATGTAGGCCGCATGGCCCAGGGTCAATTGGCCGGTGGACATGATGACCCGGACTCCCCACACCGACGTCGTCCAGATTCCGGTGGTAATGAGAATGTTCAAAAGGTAGGGGTCCTGGGTGAATGCCGGAACGGCTATCAGGCACAGCAGAATGATCAGAAGGACGACTCTTCTCTTATCCATGGCCGAAGAGCCCCTGCGGTCGGAAAAGCAGAACGATCATCACGATGATAAAACCCAGGATCTCGGTGATATCCCCGAAAAAGGTATTCCCAAAGCTCTCCACAAAACCCAGCAGAAGGCCGCCGACAATGGCGCCGGGAATGGACCCCAATCCGCCGATGACCACCACGACCAGGGCCTTGAGGACGGCGTGCATCCCCAAAAAGGGATTCACATAGAAAAGAGGAGCCAGGAGGGCGCCGGCCGCCCCGGCCAAGGCCGAACTGATCCCCATGCACAGGGTAAACGTAGAATCCACCCCTATTCCCTGGAGCGCGGCGGCCTCCCGGTCTTGGGAAACCGCACGCATGGCTTGGCCGGTCTTGGAGAACTTGATATATAGGGTAAGGGCGGCCATCAAGACGATGGCCACAATAATAACCGCGACCCGTTCCTTAGACAAGGTGGCCCCCCAGACCTGAATGACTCCCGAGAAAACCGGGGCCACCGATTTGTCTTTTTCCCCAAAGATGATCAGGGCCAGCCCCCCGATCAGCATGGCAATTCCCAGGGCGATGACCAGGCTGGGGTCATGTTCGTCGCGGAAAGGACGGAAAAAAAAGTGGTAGACCAGGACCCCAAGGACTCCGATGATCACCATGCTAAGGGCCATGGCAGTGAAATAATGGACCCCCAGATGCTCGCACAGCAGGTAGGTGGCAAAGGCCCCTAACATGTAGAACTCGCCGTGGGCGAAGTTCAGAAGGCGCATGATCCCGTAGATCAGGCTGAATCCAGAGGCGATGAGCACGTAGGTCAGCCCGAGCATAAGGCCGTTCACCAGCACCTGGATGAAGAAGGAAAAGGTCATGGCTCTTTTTCAAGGAAGCGCGGGCATCATGGTTCCCCGGTTGATTAGATTCCCTTTGATGATTTCGGAAATATACACCGGGGTGACGATCTGACGCTTGATTCCGTAGTGTTCCTTGCCCCCGAATTTGGAGGCCCCGAAGATCGTCTGCCACTCTTCGGTTTTTTCCATCGTCTCCATGACCTTGGTGGTATCCAGAGTGCCCGACTTTTCTAGGGCCTGGATCAGGACATCCAGATAGACCTGGTATTTGGGAGTCACCGGATCAAAGGGCTTTCCGTACATGGCGATGTAGCCGTCGTAGTATTTCTTCTGCCCCTCAGTCGTGTAGGCACCCAGGAGATCATGAGTGTTGCTGATATGCCCCTCCGAGTTCTGTACCCCGGCGATCTTGCAGAATTCCGCCGGGTCCATGGTAGTGCTGGAGAAGCTCTTGCCCGTGTAACCCAGCTCCCGCATCTGCTTGACCATCAGAGCCTGGTCTCCCGGCGGCGCCCCGCTGAAGTCCACAAAGTCCGGTTTGGCGGCAATCATTTTGTTGAGCAGAGGGTAAAAATCCGAAGTTCCCCGCTCATAAAATTGAGAAAAGGCCACCTGGTACTTGTTCTGCCCAGCCATGCGCTGGCAATCCTTTTCCACCGACCATCCGCTGGCATCGTTGGGTTCGATGAAGGCAACGGTATTCAGATTCGCATAGGTCTTTCTCATCCAGGGGTACATCCCCTGGAGGATTTCGTTGGAAGTCAAGACCATACGGAAGGTGTAGGGTTTGTCGGGGGTGAGGACCTCCTTGGCGTAAGAATTCACCAGGAAGAGGATCTTGCTGGGCTCGGTGATGGGCTGAACGGCCAGGATGACCGCAGAGGATTGAGAGCCCAGGATGAACTTGACCCGGTCCCGGTTGACCAGCTTTTCCGCCGCCATCCGGCCGGCGGCGGCATTGAACTTGTCATCCTCCCAGATGATCTCCAGCTTGTAAGTGTCCGCCCCCACCTTGAGGCCTCCCTTGGCGTTGACCTCCTTCTGTTTCACAGTAATGGCCTTCTGGGCGGCCATTCCCCAGGTCGCTCCCCTGCCCGAGAGGGGAAAAATGGCTCCGATCTTCAGTTCTTTCTGGGCGGCATAAAGGGGAAAAGACGGAATCCCCAAAGCGGAAACGACTCCCAGAATCACTGCTTTGCTCCAGAAGCTTTTAAGAAATGATTTCATCGAGCGCCTCCTTTTTTCCTCCCATATCCTTCCACCCGGGTACTGAAATGAATCCAGCCACTCCTTCCCGGCTACCCTGCATAATCCGCTATTTTTCCGCGGGGGTCTCTTGTTCGTACTTCCGAGTCATTTCCTCCACCCAGCGAACATCTTTAACTTCCAGGCAGCTATTCTCGCCATTGCGAATCTCGGTGAAGTAGAAGGGGGACAGCCCTTGATGAGGAATCCCGTATGTCCATTGGCAGGTGAATTTATAAACCCCGTCCAGTTCCTCCCACTCCATCCCTGCCATGGTCTTCCTGACCTGAAGCGGGTCCATGCTGTTTGCCTTCCGAATTCCCTGGATCAGGGCGTTCGAATAGGCCCTGGCCTTGGGGGCGTACTCATCCCACTCGCCGAACCGTTTCACATATTCTTTTTCATATTCCAGGGCCGCAGACGACATAAACGGAGGAGCCATGACATTGTAGATATGGCCCTCGGCGTTTTTCTTGCCGGCCACCGCACAAAATTCTTTCACCGGGATAAGGGCCAGACTCATCGTCCTTCCGGTATATCCCAGCTCCCGGGCCTGCTTGACCATCAAAAAGATATCCCCGGCCGAAGAACTTCCAAAATCGATAAAATCCGGTTTATTAGCCAGGACCCGCGTCAGGAGGGGGTAGAAATCTTTGGTCCCCGGTTCGTAAAATTCTTCGGTAAGAATTTGAAAGCCGAAATACTTGCAGGATCGGCGGCTGTCCTTCACACTGTCTTTTCCAGTCACATCGCTTCGGTTGATGATGGCCACCTTCTTGATCAGCGGGTATCGCTCGGTGATGATTTTGTAATAGCAGGGGGCCTGTTCGACTCCGGTCACCGAGGGGCGAAAAAAATCCGGATGCTCCGGCCCCATGACCGCCCGGGTGTACGTGTTCCCGCAAACGGTGATGTTGTTCTCTTTTGAAATCTCCTGCCACGCCTGGCGGGATGCCGAACTGATGGGCCCCACGATGAATTTTACTTTATCCTTGAAGATGAGCTTCTCCGCGGCCATGCGTCCACTCGCGCCGCTGTACTTATCATCCTCGAAGAGGAACTCGATTTTGTAGCTTTTCCCCTCGATGGGCAGTCCCCCGGAGGCGTTGATTCTTTCCTGTTCGAAGGTGGCGGTTCTTTTCCAGACCGCACCCCAGGGCGCCCCCGGCCCGCTGAGGGGTGCGATCATCCCGATTTTCAGAGTCTCCTGGGAAGATGATTCGGCGGGAAAAAGCGGAAGGGTGAAGATCACCGCCCAGGCCAAGGTCAAAGCCAACCATTTTTTCCTTTCCATTTATGCCCTCCTTGCGAGCAAGTTGGTTATTCGCTAATGCCGCGGGCAAAAAAAATGGACCTGAAAATCTAGGTTAAACATGAACCCCTTTGGCCCTAGGACGATATTCGTCTGTTGCGAATGGAATCGAGTGCCAGATGGGAATCAATCGCAGGGGCGATCATGCGAAGCGCGTGATGGTTGCCCATCTTTCGGGCGGTCATGACGCCTCGGGGATGAACGCCCCCACCACATCCTGTTGACTCCGGTTTGCCCGGATTAGATTAATTCCATCTCCTGTTGATAAAAATTCTGCCAAGATTGGTACTGGAGTCTGCTAATCGTGCTTTTCGCGGTGGAATGCGGGAAAGGTTGCCTATGTATATCCCTCCCCGAGGTCAATGTCAAATCCTTTCTTCTGCGAACAGGGAAATCACCTACCAGCATCGGAGTTCCCCGCAAGCCCATCGAAGAACTCCCGCAGTCTGGCCCTCTGAGGTTCGGGGACGAATTCGATATTCATCCGCCGTTCGCTGACCTCCCAATATTTCTGGCGGGTCACCTGCAGCAGATCCTCCATGATCCCCTTCAAAAATTCCGGACCCATGCCTTGAAAGCTCCGCCGGATGAGTGTGGCGGCCTCATTCTGGCCGGAGTACAGAAAGTAACTGGCCAGCAGGGCTTGGGCCTTTTTCACCCCGGGCAGGACTGCTTTGCCCTGCCGGTCATAAAGGAGGAACCGTTCGAGAAGCTCTTCCCGGATGGTAGAATCACTTTGCCAGGCTCGCTTCACCAAAGCCCCTAGGTCGTGGGCCACCGCCTCGACCACGAACGGCAGGTTCTGTTCCCGGGCAGCGGCCCCGTAGTAGGAGAAGTAATAGGCGATCTCGGAAACCTCCTTAGGAAAGTTCCCTTCCAGGGTTTCAGCAAAAGTCCGGTATTGGTCGAAGATGATGAACACGGACCGGACGTCGTGCCGATTGAGGGTCAGGCGGATGAAGGTGTTGAAGTATTCAATGGTCAGCTCGCGAAGAGCGGGGTTTTCCAGGGAGGCAGCTTCCAGGCCCAGTTTCCTCAAGCTCTTGGCGATCGTGCTGGTCAGCTCCGGCATTCGCGGGCAGGCGGCCCTCAAGGCCTCGAAAAACTGGTAGTAGAGCTTCATCTCCATCCAGCTCCGGCTGGCGGTCATTTCATCCACGGCGAGAGAGGAAAATCCCAAAAAGAAATTCTGGTCGGCCTCAAACCAGGAGGGACGCAGTTCTTCTTTGACCTTCCAATAGTGACGCGCCACCCGTTCCAGGGTCAGAACCCCTTCAATGGCGGTATTGCGGTCGAAGCGGTCAACCGAACGGACCGAAATATTCGCAATGTGCTCCAAAGTTTCGGCGACTCGCTCCCGATTCCTCCCAGCCCTGCCGGAATGACAGGCACTCCTCAAACTGGATCTTACATCTTCTTCCAGGAGGTTGAGCAGGGTCCGGGGGTGCAAGAAGCGAAAGACATATATCAAATAGGGCAGAATCAAGAGCAGGGAGGCAAGGGTGAGGACCATCATCAGGCCTAGCTGAAACCTCGGGACCGAGGTCTCGGTCAAGGAATAGTTGGTCCACAGGCCGCTGATGTTGGCAAAGATGATAAATATGAGCACCGCAACATTCACCGGGTTTCGAATGAACAAATCCAGAAATTTCAGGGAATACAGATTGGCGGTCAGAGGAACGGCCATCCCGGTTACGATAAAGAGAATACTCATCGCCTGGTTTAGGTTTCGGCTGAGCAAATTTACCAGGCTCCGGGCTTCGGCCGGGGTGAGGGAAGACAGCGGGGGGAGAGAGATCTGTGTGGAAAGGAGCTCGGCAAACGTCTGAACCAGGAAAACGCCCATGGCCCCCGCGATTAGGTAGAGAATCAACCTCAGGAAGCGTAGGGTATTAGCCTTCATTCCTCAGCCTCATTTCCTTCGATGGGGAAAAAGCCTATCATAATTTCCTCTAGGCTGCAACCTGAAGTCATCGAATGCGGGCGGCTCCCTGGCAGGTTATAACCTGCCATTCAGTAAAGCAATCTCGGATGCGGTCATCCTACCCTTAGTGGCTCCGGGAGGCGCAGGCAAACTGGAGCATTTTATGAAGGAGCGGTCAAGGGAGGGGCCAAACTCCTGCTGGCCACGTCCGTCTTCCACTTTCGAACCTTTCGGGTCCGGGAAGTGAAAGAGTATTTGCACAATAAGGGCTTGAAAGTTAATTTTTAATCGAACCCTGTAGGGGAGTTCTCAAACCCGTTCTGAATCGCTTGGACAAAAAAATCGAGTTTTAAAGCATTTCGATCAAAGCCCGGCGGTTCAGTTTACCGGTTGCGAACAAGGGCATCTTTTCGATAAAGTGGACCTCTCTCAATTTTTTGTAGGGAGCGACCTGGCCGTTGACGAACTCCATTAATTCCCCGGCGGTGACCTTGGCTCCTTCTTTCACCGAGACGAAGGCAACCGGGATTTCCCCCGCCATATCATCCTTTTTGCCGACCGCCGCGCATCCAAGGACCGCCGGATGTTTGTACAAAATTTCTTCGAGCATCCGCGGGGCGATATTGTACCCTTTGTATTTGATGAGCTCTTTCTTTTTTCCGGTGATGTAAAAAAAGCCATTTTCGTCCATCGTGCCCAGGTCTCCGGTAAAAAGCCACCCATCTTTGAATGCCTCTTTCGTATCTTCAGGCTTTTTCCAATAGCCCAGCGCCACCGAGGGGCCCTTTTGAATCAATTCTCCTTCCTCCCCTGGGCGCATTTCCTTCGTTCCGGTTTCTGTATCCACAACCTTCACGTCCGT
>DASPRR010000214.1:0-5633 GCA_035624375.1 Thermodesulfobacteriota bacterium
TACAGGCCTTTTCCCATATTTCTTATAAACTTCCTCAATTTCACTCTGGGTCTCCGAAAGATGGATGATCAGGGGAACTCCATACCGATCGGCCATCTGCCTGCACCTTTTCAAAAGGTCGGGGGAACAGGTGTAAAGCGCGTGCGGCTCCACTGCGACCCTGATCAGGGTGTCATTCTGCCAATATTGAATCAGAGATTCAGCAAACTCGAGCCCTTGCTCAATCGGCCCGTAGTGGGGGGATGGGAAATCGTACAATGCTTCGCCCACAACGGCCCTCATCCCTGCCTGCTTGGCCGCCTGGGCCACCTGGTCCTCGAAAAGATACATGTCGCAGAAAGTGGTCGTCCCAGAGCGAATCATCTCCGCGCAGGCCAGGAGGGTGGACCAGTGCACCTGGTCACCGTCGGATTTTGCTTCAGCCGGGAAAATGTAGTAGTTCAGCCATTCCATGAGGGGAAGGTCATCGGCCATCCCCCGGTAGCAGGTCATAGCGGCATGGGTGTGAGAATTGACCAAGCCCGGCATGATCAGCCCACCTCTGGCATCGATGGTTGTACCCGCATCGAAGGTTTTTTCTATTTCCGAATTCGCCCCCATCGCGGCTATTCTGCCGTCGGAGATGGCGATGGCCCCATTCTGAACCGGATCCGACCCTGAAGCCATGGGCAAAAGCGTTCCATTGGTAATGATCAAATCCGCAATCCGCAATCTGGAATCCGCAATCATATCCTCTTAATGACTCCTTCGACAATCTTTATCATCTTCCTTCCAGCCACGGCGGCATTTTTCAAAATTTCTTTTAGCGTGGCAGGCTCCATGCAATCGGGGAGATTGATATTGGAAATAGCCGAAAACCCCAGAATCCGTAGACCGCAGTGGACTCCCACGATCACCTCGGGAAGGGTGGACATTCCCACCGCATCGGCTCCGATCATCCGCAAAAAGCGCGTCTCCGCCGGAGTCTCCAGGCTGGGACCGATGATTCCCACATACACCCCTTTTTGCATTTTGACCCTCACCTTTGCCGCCTCCTGCTCGGCGATTTGGATAAGCTCGCGGTCATAGACCGCGACCATGTCCGGAAAACGGGGGCCAAAAAGATCAAGATTGGGGCCGATCAAGGGATTCTGGCCGGTCAGGTTGATGTGGTCGGAGATCACCATTACATCTCCCGCGGAGAAAAGGGGATTGAGACCTCCCGCGGCATTGGAAATGATCAAAATCTCGATTCCCAGCCTCTTCATCACCCGGACCGGCAAAGTGATTTTGGAGAGCGAATATCCCTCGTAATAATGAGCCCTTCCCTGCATGATGACCACATTCTTACCGGCCAGGCGGCCAAATAAGAGGCGGCCGGCATGTCCTTCCACAGTGCTCGAAGGAAAGTGAGGTATATCGTCGTAGGACAAGGATTCCCTTATGGAAACCCTATCCACCAGCTTCCCCAGGCCGGTTCCAAGGATAATCCCCACCCGAGGTTTCATCCGGGTCCGCCTGGAGATTGAACGGTAAGCTTCCTCGATTTCTTTCAAGGTTTGGTTCATGAAAGAACTCCTTTAAAGGGCCGCAGGTTGGCCGGAATGTTAGCACAAAAAAGAGCCCGAGTGGCAGGATAAATAATCGTTCGGAGCGAATGAATAGCTATGGCCTTTCTTCCTTTCTTCGATGCTTGGATATTCCAAATTCCTGAAATGCAGCTCACCTTCACTTTCGGCAGGGAATCTAAAGCTCTGTTTAACTTCAGGAATAAAATAGGAGTGAAGGGTGGCTAGCCTGAAATCGCTTGACAGCAGGCGACCTGGTTCGGTATTTTTGTTAATAATAGGAGGGAGTTCCGGCCATCGTCATTTTTCCGGAATGGAGCGTTCCGGTCCGGAGCCCATAATGGGTGCCGATCCGGTGGATTCTTTGGCAAACCCCATCGATGGGGGTGATGGTATGATGGGAAACAAGATTTTTCCAGGGGCTGCGGGGAAAATCCCGATGGAAACCCTGCAAGAGTTTGTCGGCGTTTTCGCTCACAAGGGCTGGCTCAACCGCGCCGTTCGCATCATCCACCGCGACAGAAGATACCGGATTTTCTGCAGCGAGACGGAATTCATCGCCCATCGGATCAACGATAGCTGCCGAGATTCGTGGGGCTTCCCCTGCTGGGCTGTGTGCATCGTTACCGGGGATCAAATTATCGAGGATTCGGACCTGTCCGGGTTCGCATCGATCGAACCCGGCGTTCATGAATGGCTGCGTTGTATCGCCGAGGGAGATTTCCAAATTCTATGAGAGGCCGGTCCCTATGAATATCGTCGTTTCCGGGTCTCTGGCCTACGATCGGATCATGGATTTCCCGGGATACTTCAAGGAACACATCCTGCCTGAGAAGATCCACGTTTTAAACGTCTGCTTCCAAGTGAACGACATGAAGGAGAAATTCGGGGGTACGGCCGGCAATATCGCCTACGCCCTCACCCTGATGGGGCAAAAGCCTGTCATTTCCGCCACGGTGGGCAAGGATTATCATCGCTACTTTGATTGGCTGAAGAAAAACGGGATCTCCACCGAACACATCAGGATCATCGAGGATGAATTCACCGCCGGCGCCTACATAACCACTGACCGAGCGGACAACCAGATCACCGGGTTTCATCCGGGGGCCATGAAATTTTCTTCCGCTCTGGATTTCGACCGACTCGATCCCCGAGAAACCCTGATGATCGTCTCCCCCGGAAATCTCGAGGATATGGTGAAATACCCGCAGATGTGCAAGGCCAGGGGGATTCCTTACATCTTCGACCCGGGGCAATCCCTGCCCATGCTGCCTGCGGAAGAGCTGGTCCAGGCCATTGAGGGCTGCCGGATTTTGATCGCCAACGATTATGAGCTGGACATGATCCTTTGCAAAACCGGCCTAGACAAAGAAGCCGTGCTTAGGCGGGCAGGGGCTATCATTGTTACTCTTGGAGGTTTGGGTTCCCGGGTCTTTACGCCGGGCTGCCAAATCTGCATTCCTGCCGCAAAACCGAAGACGGTTAAGGACCCCACGGGCGCGGGCGATTCTTACCGGGGAGGGCTCATCAGCGGTCTGGTCCAGGGTAAGGGCATCGAGCAGTGCGCCAGAATGGGCAGTGTATGCGCTTCCTTTGCTGTGGAATGCTACGGCACTCAAGAATACCGGTTCAGCTCCGATGAATTCAATGAGAGGTTTAATGGATATCCGGGATAGGGACCTGCCTTAACCAAAAGCCTGGAATTTCGGGGTGGAGGCTGGTGAGCCCGATCCAACATCCACCCCCTTCCACCGAGACCCTTTTCAAAAACTCCTATTCCGGGCTCCTTTTATCTTTGACCCTCCACCCGATCTCTCCTTTCCGTATAGCAGTCTAATCTTTTAAAAAGCCGTTAAATCCCTCATTCCTCCCCCTTTTCCAAAGGAGAAAAAAGTGGAATCTTCCATCGGGGATTCCCCCAAAGCTTTCCTCCCTTTTAAAAAAGGAGGATGGGAGGGATTTCTGGGAAGGCCTTTTCAAGGCGCTGAGGTCTTATCTTTCTGCTCATTCTTGCTTTTTCCCCTCAGTTTTGATAAATAATTCTCAGTTTCGGAAGATGGAGAACTCATGGAAATCGTGGAAACGGACGTTTTAATCATCGGCGGGGGAGGAGCCGGGATGCGGGCCGCGCTCGCCGCCCGGGAGAAGGGGGCCGAAGTGCTCCTGGTCTCCAAAACGCCCCCTGGAAAATCCACTTGCACCTATCTCTCCGGCGGAGCCTTTTCCCTGGCTGCAGAGGGATCGACCGTTGAGACCCATTTCAAACAAACTCTCCAAGCGGGAAAGGGGATCAACGACCCGGAATTGGTGAAAGTCCTCGTGGAGGATGCCCCGGAACGGGTCCGCGATCTGGAACGTTTGGGATTGAAGGGAGCCTGGGGAAAAGGGCGCTTCACTTGCCTGGGGAAGGCTCCAAGCTGGGGAGCCCCCCTGACCGATGCGCTGGCGGATGCCGCACGGGAAGGCGGGGTTGGCGAGAAAGCCTGGGTCGCCGTCTTTGACCTTCTGAGGGATGGGGAAAAAGTGGTGGGTGCCCTTGGGTTTGAATTCCGGAAAGGCATACCTTTCGCATTTCTGAGCAAATCGACGGTGCTGGCCAACGGCGGGGGAGGGGCCCTTTACCCCCGGAACGACAACCCTGTCCGGACCACGGGAGACGGGTATGCTTTGGCCTATGAGGCGGGCTGCAGGCTCAGAGACATGGAGTTTGTCCAGTTCATGCCCATTGGACTGGCCGAAGAGGGAAGTCCTCCTTTTGTGCTGGCCCCTTCTTTGGCAGATGCGGGGAAGGTCGTGAATTCCTCAGGGCTGGATGTGCTGGAAAAATATCATATTGTGGATAAACCCGTGGTCGTTCGCTGCCGGGATACCTTCTCCCAGGCGATTATCAAAGAAGAGGAGAGAGGAGAGAAGGTCTTCCTCGACTTAAGGAAGCTAAGCGATGAAGCCTGGCCGAAAGACAACATGGCCATGAGCCAAAAGCGAATGCTCCGCGATCGTTTCTCCTGCTCCGATCGACTCCTTCGGATTGCCCCGACGGTTCATTTCTTCATGGGAGGCGTCTGCACCGATTCCGATGGGCGAACAGAAGTCCCGGGCCTATGGGCCGCAGGGGAAGTGGTCGGCGGCTTGCACGGCGCCAACCGCATGGGCGGAAATGCGCTGAGTGAGATCATCGTTTTCGGAAGCCGGGCAGGGGCGGCGGCTGCCGAATGGGCCTTGCGTGAGAAGCCGCTCGGGGAGCCCGGAGCATTGATCCGGTCTCGGTGGGACCGGTTCCAGAAAAAATGGAAGAGTAACGGAAAAGGGCTTTCCCCGAGGGTCCTGCGGCAACGCATGGGAGCGATCCTCTGGGATCAGGGGGGAATCATCAGGGAAGAGAAAGGATTGCAGTTAGGCCTGGAGGAGCTGAAAAAGATGAAAACCGAAGACCTCCCCTGGGCCGCCTCGGAGACTTCGAAGGAGATTCTGGAGAAGATTGAAGTGGACAACGGCCTATTGGTTTCGGAAATGATTCTCCGGAGCGCCCTCATGCGCCGGGAGAGCCGCGGCGCCCACTACCGGAAGGACTTCGCCGTAATGGACGACCGGAATTGGAAGGGAAATATCTTCTTGAGGAAGTCAGCGAGTGGAATGACTCTCACCTTTCACCCTCTTCCGGGAAAATCTTCTTGAAACCCTATCCGGGCATGCTAAGATTAGTACGCATAGAGCAGTAGAGGGTATAACCAAAGAACAAAAAACAAAGACGAGCTATCATCTATAAATTTGTGGGCCTTTGACTCTGCGAACCCTGCGTGCTCTGCGAGAGAATATTGTCTTCATTCTTGTTGCTGGTTTCTGGTTGGCAGTCCCCAGTATTGATTTTCCGACTTCGAATGATTTGATCAAGCCACCAGTAACCTTTTTTGAAAAATTTAGGCATTTCGAACTCTAGGCATTTTACTTTTGCCCCCGTAGCTCAGGTGGATAGAGCAAGGGATTCCTAATCCCTGCGCCGCGTGTTCGAGTCACGCCGGGGGCACCAATAAAGTCAAGGACTTAGGCATTGGCACCCTCCTTCAAAATAGCCTTTTCGGGGTCCAC
>DASPRR010000237.1:0-11948 GCA_035624375.1 Thermodesulfobacteriota bacterium
AGCGAAGACCTCGATTCCTGCCCGGGCGATGACTTTGCGGGCCACGGCTCCCGCAGCCACGCGGGCGGCCGTTTCCCGCCCTGAGGCCCGCCCGCCGCCGCGGTGATCCCGGATGCCGTATTTCTTGAAGTAAGTCCAGTCTCCGTGCCCTGGCCGAAAAACATCTTCAAGGGACTCATAGTCCGAGCTTTTGACATCCCGGTTACGGATGAGCAGGGCGATCGGGGTTCCGGTTGTCCGGCCTTGGTAGACCCCTGAAAGGATTTCCGCCCGGTCTTCTTCCTGCCGGGACGAAGACGCCTGGCCGGTTCCGGGTCTGCGCCGGTTGAGCTGCTGTTGAATGTCATCGGCGGCCAGTTCCAGGCCGGGAGGGCATCCGTCCACGACAGCTCCAACGGCCGGTCCGTGAGACTCGCCCCAGGTGGTTACCCGAAAGAGAACCCCTAGCGTGTTTCCCGACATCTTTTCTCTCCCGGTGATACGGTAGCTCTCGGTAAAAACCGACTCCTCAGCCTTCTGCAAAAATTTCCCAGAAATCCCCCCTGCCCCCCTTTGCAAAGGGGGGTTGGGGGGGATTTGGGTGATGAGTTTTCCAGAAATTGGGCCCCGGCAACATTCTGAAAAAGGGAGATTCCAGAGTAGGCCAGCCCTGTTTCTTTCCGGTTTCCGAGAGAGGCCATGATCTTTTCAGCGACGGCTTCGACGCTTAGCCCCGTCGTATCGAAGATAAGGTCAGCGATGGATTCATAAAGAGGAATCCGCTGTCTCAGGATTTCTTCTACGTCGCCGTTCACGGAATTTGAAAGAGGAGGTCTCTGTTCGGCGCTTGCCCGGTCTCCTTTCAGGCGTTCTTGAATCGTTTCTTTATCGGCCTGAAGCCAGATGAATAAGCCCCGGGGCTTCAAAACCTCCACGTTCGCGGGGTCCAGGACTGCCCCTCCTCCCAGAGCGATGACTGCTCCTTCTTTTCCTGCAAGGCTGGCGATGGCCTCCCTTTCCGCTTGGCGAAAAGACGGCCATCCTCCTTCGAGGACCATCTGCCGAATGGTCTTCCCGGTCTGCTTCTGGATCAGCGTGTCAGTGTCGTAGAAGGGAAGGCCAAGAAGGCCGGAAAGTTTTTTCCCGGCTGACGTCTTCCCCGAAGCGCGATACCCGATGAGGATGAAATTCATGGGCGATTCCCGTACAGCTTTCCCAGTTCTTCCCAGAAACCGGGAAAGGATTTTCGCACACAGCTCCCATCCTGGATGCGCATGCCCGGAACCGCAAGGCCGAGCATGGCAAAGCTCATGGCGATGCGGTGATCGTTGTAGGTCTCGATCTCCGCCCCTCGGGGGCTCCCCCCCTCGACTACCAAACCATCCTCCCTTTCTTCTGCGCGGATGCCGGTTTTGGCCAATTCCCTGGCCAGCGCCTCCAGACGGTTGCTCTCTTTGATCCGAAGGTGAGCCGCGTTGCGAATGACAGTCCGGCCCGGGCGGACGGCGGAAAGGACGGCTAGGGTGGGAACCATGTCCGGCATATCGCCCATGTCGAAGACCCGATCCCCTGCGGGAAGCGGTCCTCCCTCTACCTCAACGCAGGACCCACCGGATGAGACGGCGCACCCCAATTCTTCGAGGGTACCGAGAAACTTCCCATCTCCCTGCAGGGTCTTGCGATTCATGGGGGAAACCCGAACCGTTCCCCGGCAGATTGCGGCGGCCAGGAAGAAATAGGAAGCGCTGGAGGCGTCGCCCTCGACGGCATAAGAGGTTCCCCGGTAGCGCTGTCCGCTTCTCAGGAAGTACCTCTTCCCCACCTCCCTTTCCACAGAGACCCCAAAGTGCTTCATAACCTCCAGGGTCATGGCGATGTACGGGCGTGAGGCGGTAAAGCCCTTGACTTCGATTTCCACATCCTTCCGGGCGTGGGGAGCGCTGATCAGAAGGGAGGAGATGTACTGGCTGCTTTCCACTTCGGAAAAGGTCGCCTTCCCCCCCTGGATCCCCTGCGCATGCATGGTCAGGGGAAGATAGCCTTCCTTCCCCTCGCAGGTGGAGGCTCCGCCCAAGGAACGGAGGGCGTCTAAAAGGGGTTTCATGGGCCTCTGGCAGAGACGGGGAGATCCGGTAAGATGATAGTCTCCGTTCCCCAAAGAAGCCATGCTGAGGAGGAATCGGGCTCCGGTTCCGTTGTTCCCCAAAAAGATCGGTCTCCTCGGAGGGGCAATACTCCCCCCTGTTCCGGTTATGGCAAGGTTCTTGCCTGAAGGAAGTACCTGCGCGCCGAGGACCTGCAGGGCCTCGATCAAGTAATCCGTGTCTTCAGAAACCAGGGGGCCTTGGAGGAAAGACTGTCCTTCGGCCAGGGAGGCTATGACCAGGGCCCTCTGGGTATAGCTCTTGGAACCCGGAACGTGCACCGCGGCATTGACCCCGGAAACGGGTTGGACCTCAATCGGGTCGCACATTAAGGGCCTCCGTTCTTCTTGATAAATAATTTGTAAGGGCGATTCATGTCGGAGACTCGACTCTACGAGAATCGCCCCTACCTGCGGACCGGCGGAGAAGCTCTTCCTTGACGATGCGGGTCATCAGCTCCAGGGGCGGCTCCATCCCGGTCCAGATGCGGACCTGCTCCGCTCCCTGGTGAACGAACATGGAGAGGCCGCTGATCACCCCGCTCCCCGCTGCCTCCGCTTCCCTCAGGAGCGCTGTCCGCAGAGGATTGTAAACCATGTCCATCACCCACTGGAAATTGACCAGGTCTTTCCTCCGGGCAGGGGTGCTTTCCGCATCCGATCCCATGCCCACCGGAGTGGTGTTGATCAAGACATGGGCCTTGATGCTCCCCAGATCGGATAAGGGGTGGAGAGGGCAATCGAAGTCCCGCGCCAGCTCTTTTCCTTTTAACGGGTTGCGGCATACCAACACAGGGTTTCCCCCCTCTTTCCGTACGGCGAAGACCGCCCCCCGGGCGGCGCCGCCGGAACCCAGGATGGCGAGGGTTTTACCCCGGATGTCCAAATGGCTCTTGAGACTCCGGGCCACCCCGATCCAGTCGGTGTTTGACCCTAAAAGCTTTCCGTCGCGAACCCAAACCGTGTTGACCGCCCCGATGGCCCGGCAATTCTCATCCAAATCATCCAGATGATCCATGATCGACGTTTTAAAGGGAAGAGTTACGCTGGCCCCGTCCATCCCCATTTCCCGAAACAGGCGCACCGCCGTTTCCGGGTCCGGCACAAGAAAGGCCTGGTAACGAGCGGCAAGATTCATCGCCCGGTAGGCCGCATTGTGCATCAGCGGCGAGAGGCTGTGCCCCACGGGATTGCCGAAAAGGCAGAAGAGTTGTTCTTTGTCGGTCCTCATGCCTTCTCTGGGGCCTCCCCTCGACTTGAGCAAATCCGTCCTCTCCGGCCACGGTCTTGCGTCCCTTGAGCGAAGACCATATCGGCCTCCCCGGAATGCAAAAGGGGCGAGCCCTCGCAGCCGAGCAGCCGCCACATCTTGCGCATTTCGGCCACGGTGAATTGGCCGGGTGCCGATTCGGCCTCTCTTCGCAGGGAGGCGTAAGTTATAAAAGAGCCCAGAGCCGGGGCCAGGAGCCGGCTGATCCGTCCCTGAGGGCCCATGCAAAAGGCGATGATCGGCTGCCCTTCGGCCCGCGACCGGGGGATGAGCTGGAGAACCCGAAGATTGTCCTCGGCCGAGTTGGCAAAGGTGACGATCTTTACCGCGTGGGCCCCATAAGCCCGACAGGCGTCGAGCATTCTCACCAGGCCGTCCCAGGAGGGGGTTCTCTGAAAATTATGATGCGAGATGATCATCCGGGTAGCTGATCCCTTACCCTCGATTTGGGCTTTCAGCCGGCTGATCCAGCGTTTCCCCGTGCTCGCTTCCACGTCAACGTAATCCGCCCCCAGGTTCACCGCCTCGGCCAGCAAATTCACTCGATCCCTCTCGTAACCCTTGAAGAAGCCCCCTTCCTCCTTGCGCCGGTTGGTGACCAGGAGACTCCCTTCCCGCGCCTTCATCAGGGCGGGAAGAGCGGGCCGGGAAATCCGGTCTAAGCGGAGCTCGACCATATCCGCCGACGCGAATCCGCGCTTCATCATTCGTACCGCTTCACGGTTGCTTTCGGCCATGACTGGGACACAGATCATCGGCTGTCATCCCCCCTTGGATAGGACCCCAGAACTTTGAGAAAGACCGTTTTCCCTTCCACCTTGCGGAGGCATTCGCGAACTTTTCTCTCTTGGAGATGGCCGCCGAAATCGGCGAAGAAGAGGTACTCCCACACCCGATCCCGGATGGGGTAGGATTCGATCCTAAGGAGGTTTATCCCTGCTCTGGCGAAGGGGCCCAGGGTCCCGTGAAGGGCTCCCGGGACATGAGGGGTGCCGAATAGAATCGAAGTCTTGTCCCTGCCCGTGGGGCTGCTTTCCCCGTTTCCCAGGACTAGGAAACGGGTGATATTGATGGGATGGTCCTCAATACCTTCGGCCAGGATCGGAAGCCCATAGACCTTGGAGGCCAGAGAGCTGGCGATGGCAGCCCCCCTTTTATCCTCCCGGACCCGCATCGCGGCTGTGGCTGTGCTGTCCGTGGCCACCGGCTCAGCTTGGGGAAGATTCCGCGCCAGCCACTCCCGGCATTGGGCCAGGGCTTGGGGGTGGGAATAGACCTTCTTGATTTCTCTTTCTTTTCCGCAGGACATCAAGCAGTGGGAGACCCTTAGGAAGACTTCGGCCCGGACCTTCAAGGAAGTGGAGATCATCCGGTCGAGGGTCATCTTGACCGATCCCTCGATTGAATTTTCGAAGGGAACGACACCAAAGGAGGCGTTTCCCTTTTCCAGTCGGTCAAAGACCTGCCCGATAGTTTTCTCCAGCACGATTTGGGGACTCTTTCCGAACTGGGCCAGGGCGGCCAGATGGGAAAAAGACGCCTCCGGCCCGAGGCAGGCCACGGTAAGGGGCGACTGCAGCTGTCTGGAAGAAGAGAAAATCTCCCGGTAGATGTTGCTCAGGGCCTCATCCGGCAGGGGCCCCTCGTTGGCCCCGAGCAGGGAGGCGAGAATCCGGGCCTCCCGGGAGGGATCATAAACCTCCCTGCCCAATTGCCTCTTTACCCGGCCCATCCCCTCCGCCAGGGAGCTTCGCTGGTTGAGGAGCCGGAGGAGCTCGCGGTCCTTTTTTTCGATTTCCTCCCGGATTTTTTCCACCGTTTTTCTTTTCATGCCTTCAGGGCCTCGATGGTTTCCTGAACCAAGGGCAGAGGGACTCCTCCGTTCACAAAAGGCTGCCCCGGCTTCTTCAGCAGAATAAAATGAATCTTGGCGCCTTCTTTCTTCTTGTCCTTCTTCAGCCCTTGCAGGAGGCCCTCAGTGTCCAGGGAGGCGGGGATGCGGACCGGAAGGCCCAGGCCCTGTAAGACCGAAAGAATTCTCTCCCGGTCCCCCGAGGAGAGGTATCTCAGCCGCTCGGAGAGAAGGACGGCGGTGCACATTCCCATGGATACGGCTTCCCCGTGGGATACGGCGAACCCGGACTCGGCCTCGATGGCATGTCCCACAGTGTGCCCGAAGTTGAGGATACGGCGCAGCCCCCGGTCCGTTTCGTCGCTCTCCACGAACTCCTTTTTGATCCGGCAAGATTTGGAGATGATTCCCTCCAGAAAAGCTGGGTCCCGCCGTCGCAGGGTGTCGGCGCCTGCGTCCAGCTCGTCCAGGAGCTCCGGATCGTCGATGATCCCGTACTTGGCGATTTCCGCCAGCCCGTTGGTGAACTCTCGGGGGGGGAGAGTTTCCAGAAAGGCCAGGTCGATAAAAACCGCCTTGGGCTGGGTGAAAGTCCCCAGGAGGTTCTTGGCCGTGGGAAGATCGACGCCGGTTTTGCCGCCGATGCTGCTGTCCACCTGGGCGAGAATGGTGGTGGGCACCTGGACGTGGGGGATACCCCTCATGTAAATGGAGGCGAGGAATGCGGTCAGGTCGCCTACCACGCCGCCGCCCAGAGCGATGAGGGCCGAAGTTCGATCGGCCCCCCGCTCCATCAATCGTTCCGCCAATTCGGCGCAGGTGTGAATGCTCTTACGGGCCTCCCCTCCCGGGAACTCCAGCTTTTCCACCTGGAGCCCCAGGCTCCGGAGGATGGACAAGACCTTTTCCCCGTGAAGGGCGGATACATTGGAATCCATGACCGCAAAATACCGCCGCGGCCAGCCATGGCGAGAAAGGAGAAGAGCCATGCGGTCCATGATCTGGTAACCGATGTGGACCTCGTAAGAAGCAGAGGAACCTCTGTCCAAGTTTACCTGGATGCGATTCATAGGTGCGTTCGAACCTCCTTTCTCAGGATCTGCTCAAGAAGGGACACCTCTTCCATGAGCTGGTAGAACTTTTCCGGCTTTAACGACTGGAGGCCGTCACAGACTGCTTTCTCGGGTTCGGGATGGACCTCGATGAGAATCCCGTCGGCTCCCACGGCCACGGCGGCCCTGGCCAGAGGGGTGACAAACTTCCAATGCCCCGTGGCATGGCTGGGATCGACGATCACCGGCAGGTGAGAACACTCCTTGAGAACGACTACGGCGCTCAGGTCGAGGGTGTTGCGGGTGGCGGTTTCAAAGGTGCGGATTCCCCTTTCGCAGAGGATGACCTGGTGGTTGCCCGCTGACAAAATGTATTCCGCTGACATGAGAAGCTCTTCGAGGGTGGTCATCATCCCCCGCTTTAAAAGAACGGGTTTCCGGGCCTGGCCGACCTTCTTGAGAAGGGCGAAATTCTGGACATTGCGGGCCCCGATTTGGAGGATGTCGGAGTATTCTTCCACCAGCTCCACCTCGGTCGTATTCATGACCTCGGTCACCACCGGCATCCCGGTCTTCTCCCCGGCTTTCTTCAAGAGCCGTAGGCCCTCTTCTTCCATCCCCTGAAAGCTGTAGGGGGAGGTCCGCGGCTTGAAGGCGCCGCCCCTCAGGATATGGGCGCCGCCCTTCTTCACCACGTAGGCGCTTTCCATGAGCTGTTCTTCGCTTTCCACGGTGCAGGGTCCGGCCATGATGATGAATCGGGGTCCGCCGATCTCCAAGTTCCCCACCCGGACCACCGTGTTCGATGCCTTGAATTCCCGGCTGGCCAGCTTATAGGGCTTCAGGATGGGGACCACCTTTTCCACCCCCGGCAGGGAGACGATGGCATTCAGCTGCTCTTTCCCCCGGCCGTCCCCGATGGCCCCGATGAGGGTCCTTTCCACCCCCTGGGAAAGATGAGCCTTATAGCCGATGGATTCGATCCACTCGACTACCTTACGAATCTGTTCTTCGGCGGCGTTGTTTTTCATGACGATGATCATGGCTTTCTCCCTCCAACGAAAAAGGCCACGGGGTTTTTGCCACCATGGCCTTTTCGAGAAAGAAGAAAATAAAAAAGCCATGGATAGCGTCTTTTCATCTACCCATGGCTTGTTTTTTTGATTAGGACCTTTGGTCTAGGTCATCTTGGCCGATGGGCAGACCCCTCCGAAATAATAATAAAACCACCAGCCAAAATTCTTCGTGATCAAGGGTCTGTCCATCGAGTTTTCTTTCTTGGAATTTTAATCATTCAAACACAGGAATGATTCCTTGTCAAGAAAAAAATTTTCTCTGGAAGAAATTTTCTTTTGTCCACCTTCACGATTGCGATCGCATTTTCTTCTAAAAAGCAAGCTTGTGGCCCGGAAGCAAGGGCGTTGCGCGCAAAAAGCATCGGCGGGAAAAGAAAGCCACTCGAAGGGTCACGCGTGTTTCCGCAGAATGCGGCGGGCGCATCGGGCGCGCCGCCGGTGGTCCCACATCGGAATCACCTGGTTCTTGGGGGAAAGACAAGCTTGCCCGACCTGACCAAGAAATAAAGGGTGCCTCATGGTTTTTGCGCGCAACGCCCTTGTTTCCGGGCCGGGCAATGCCCAAGATTCAGTCTAACTTCACGCCTACTTGGCGAAAAGTAGAGGTGGGAAAAATTTACTAATCCTGTCTTTACTCCGAACTCCGAACTCAAAACTCCGAATCCCATTACTCCGAACCGTTTTTGATCCCGAATTTATCCATCCGGTAGAGAAGGGCTGAGCGGGAAATGCCGAGCAGCTTGGCAGCCTGAATTTTATTTCCCTTCTTCATCCTCAAGGCTTCGAGGATATACTCTTTCATCACCTCGTCCAGGACAATCCCCTGCGGGGGGATGGCCGGCCGGAGAGAGGGTTTAAGCCGCTCTTGGTCTTTGCCGCCCAGAAAAACGAGGTGTTTCTCCAAGATCGTGTCCCCCCTTTCCAGGAGGACGATCCTCTCCACCGTGTTGCGCAGCTCCCGCACATTTCCCGGCCAGGGATAGGCCAGGATGCGCCCTTCCGCCTCAGGGGAGATGCGAAGGAATCCCTTCTGGAACTGTTCGTTGAACCGGGCCATGAAAAATCGAAAGAGAGCCAGGACATCCTCTTTTCTCTCCCGCAAGGGGGGAATCCGGATTCGCACCACATTGAGGCGGAAGAATAGGTCATCCCGGAATTTTCCCTTCCTCACTTCTTGTTCGATGTCCTTGTTCGTGGCGGCCACAAAGCGGACATCGGCCTTCTTCTTCTCTACGCTCCCCAGCTTGAAATACTCCTTCTCCTCCAGGACCCTTAGGACCTTCACTTGGGCCGGCGGGGGAAGCTCCCCGACCTCGTCTAGGAAAAGCGTGCCCTTTTCTGCGGATTCGATCTTCCCCATCTTCCCCTTTTCCGAGGCTCCGGTGAAGGCGCCTTTTTCGTAACCGAATAGCTCGCTCTCCAGAAGCTCCTGGGGGAAGGCCCCGCAATTAATGGGGACGAAGGGGAAGGAAGAGCGGGGGCTCAAAGAGTGAATATACTCAGCCAAAAGCTCCTTGCCCGTTCCCGTTTCCCCCTCGATGAGCACCGTGGTTTCGGAACCGGGGGCGAGCCTTTCCGCCAGTTGAACCACTTCCCTCATTTTGGGGCTGGCCCCGACGATCCCCCCGGAGCGGAACTTTTCCCGGTACTGGGCCCGGAGCCATTCCAGTTCCTTTTTCAGGCGGGTTCGTTCCAGGCCTTTCTGGACCAGGGCCTCGATCTGATCCAACTCGAAGGGCTTCACCAGGAAGTCGAAGGCCCCCATCTTCATGGACTGGACCGCAAGGTCCACCGAGCCCTGGGCGGTCATGATGATGACCGGAATCTCCGGTTCGGCTTCCTTGATCCTCTGGAGGACCTGATCTCCGTTGATCCCGGGAAGCCAGTGGTCCAAAAGAATGAGGTCCGGGTTCTCCTGGGTGAAGAGGGTAAGCCCTTCCTCCCCTGTCCGGGCGGTTTGAACTTCATACCCCGAAGCGGTTAGGGCGATCTGGAGGGACTCCCGGAGGGTGGGCTCGTCATCGATGATCAGGACCCTAAATCCCACGGGCCGACTCCCCGGGGAAATGAAGAGTGAAGACCGATCCCTTTCCCACTTCGCTTTCCACATCCAGAGAAGCGCGGTGGTTATCCAGGATTTTCATGCTGATGGAAAGACCCAGGCCCGTTCCTTCGGACTTGGTGGTAAAAAAGGGATCGAAAATCTTCTTCAGATTGGCCGCGGGAATCCCAACTCCCGTATCGCGGATTTCTACTCCCACACCGCCCTCGCTTTCCCGGAAGGCGCGGAGGGTCAGGGTCCCGCCCTTCTCCATGGCCTGGATGGCATTGAGCATGAGGTTGATCAGGACCTGCTGGACCTGGTGAAGGTCGATCCAGACCCGGGGAACTTTTTCGTCCCGGTTGAAAACCAGGGAAATGTTTGCTCTCCGGAGTTTGGCCTGGAGCACGGACAGGCTCTTGTCGATCACCAGGTAGATGTCTTCTTCCTGAAAGTGAGCAGCCTTCGGGCGGGCGAAATGGAGCATATCATCGACGATTTTCTGGATCTTTTCAATCCCTTCCTGGGTACTCTCCAGAACCCGCCGGTCGGTTTCCGAGAGGTCTTTCTTCCGGGCGAGGACCTGGGTGTTGATCTTGATCCCGGCGAGGGGATTTCGCAGCTCATGGGCCACCCCGGCGGTGAGTTCGCCCAGGGAAGATAATCTTTCCGCCAGCACCAACCGCTCTTCGGCCCTTTTCAAATGAGTAATATCCCGGCAGATGCGGGTGGCTCCGATGATTCTCCCATCGGCGTCCTTCAGGGGGGAGAGGGTCATTTGGGCGATGATCTCCCTTCCGTCCCGGAGCCGCCTCTTTCTTTCCATCGGGGGGATCACTTCCCCCTTCCTCACCCTTGCAAGGAGCTCACGAAGAGTTTTCTCTTCTTCCTGGAGGCCTTTTTTATCCCCGGCGTAGAGGCAATGGGATAAGGTTTTCCCCAGGGCCTCTTCCCTGGGGGAGCCGTAGATCCGTTCGGCCCCTTCATTCCAGTGGAGGATTTTCCCTTCCAGGTCGATCACCGAGATGGCATCGCCGGCCTTATCGATCACCGACTCGAGGAAGTTCTTAGTTTCGATCAATTCCTTCTGCAGCCGGACTTTTTCGACCATCAAATGGTATCCCTCGACGGCCCGGTGAACGACGAAAGGAAAAGCCTTGGCACACTCCGCGGACCGGTTGATGTAGTCGAAAACTCCTTCTTTCATGGCTTCAATGGCCAGGCGGGAATCTCCCTGGGTGGTGATGAAGATGGTAGGGATCCCGACGCCCAGTTCATTGAAACGCCGGAGCCAGTCCAGGCCTCTTCCATCGGGGAGGTCATGGTCAAGGAGGAGAATGTCAAATTTTTGCTGCCGAAGTTTCTCCAGGCAATCCCGGCCGGAGGACACTGCCTCCAATTCATAGCTGCCGCCCGACTCCTTCATCGAATCGGCGATCATCTTGGCGAAGGACAGGTCTGCTTCAGCGACCAGGATCCTTATTTTCCTCTCCAAGCTTCTTCCTTCTTCTTATTTTTTTGTCGATTTTGAATTGAGCATTCGGAATGTCCGGGGTCTTTCCAATCCGCAATCCGCATTCCGCAATCGGGTTATTTCCTCAACACCCTCTTGTCCCCGATCCGCATGGTCAGCTTCTTGCCGTCAAAATGCTCCAGGAGGGGGATGGCGAACTTACGCGACACCTGGGAGATGTCCTTGAACTGGGGAGGGGTCATCTCCTTATTCTGCTGTAAGAACTGGACCAATTTCCCCTCCAGGTCCTCCAGGGCCTGGCGATGGAAGTAGAGGTCTTCTTTCACCTTCACCAGCACGTTTTCTTTGGTAAGAAGCTGGAGGACCGGCTTGAGTTCACTTTCCGAGACCCCGAGCTCGACCAGAGTTTCTTTTACCGTGGGGGGCTGGAGCTTGGTCCGGGAGAAGAGGACCACGATCTTCTTGCGCAGGTCCTTTTCTTCCTCTTTCAAAGAGATCGCGTGGGAGGAGAGGCGGACGGTCTCCTTGTCCAGGGCGATCCTTTTTTCCCCGGTCAGAATGGATAGAAGATGATTGAAGAGCCGGGCGTCCACCTGGGACGGGAGCTTGGATTTCAGCTCTTCTTTCACGGCCCCCATCTGGAGGGGGTTCTTCTGATGGAATTCCTTCAGGTAGTCCAGGGAGAACTGCTTCAGATCGGCCATGACCCGGGGATGGAGATAGCGCAGGCGGTCTCCGTTGAAACGGAGGAGCCCACCCTTGGAGACCAGACCGTCCACCAGCGACTTCAGCTTGGAGGGCAACTGGTTGGAGCGCATGACCAGATCGGCCCAGGACAGCCCGCCCGCCCCCGCCTTGAGCAGGCGGAGCTTGATCTTCTCCTCCTCCGAGCCCTTTTCCAGGACGGCCATCTCCTCCTTGACCTGCGGGGAAAGACGCTTGTGCCGGGCGGGAAAGGCGTCCAAAATCTCTCCCCCCCCGATGGTGAAAACGGGCGAATAACTCCGGATCACGAACCGGTCCCCGGGAAGAGCGGTCACGGGTTCCTCCAGCCGCAGCTG
>DASPRR010000253.1:0-2400 GCA_035624375.1 Thermodesulfobacteriota bacterium
AAAATCGAAAAGCGCCAATGGAGATGGACGCCGAGGAATTCCGCAGGCTGGGACACTGGCTCGTCGATCATCTTGCGGACTTTCTGAAATCCCTGCCCCAGCGGCCGGTCACTCCCGGCATTTCTCCCGGGGAGGTCCGTGCCCTTTTGGGAAACAAGCCCTTGCCCCAAAGAGGGATTGCGGCAGAAAAACTGCTCCAGGAAGCCGCCCACTTGCTCTTCGATCATTCCCTGTTCAACGGGCATCCCCGATTCTGGGGATACATCACCTCTTCAGCGGCGCCGATCGGCGCGCTGGCAGACCTTCTGGCGTCGGCTGTGAATCCCAACGTTGGAGCCTGGGAGCTTTCCCCCGTAGCCAGCGAGATCGAAGCTCAGACCATCCGGTGGATTGCAGAGATGATCGGTTACCCCGCGACCTGTGGCGGACTGCTGGTCAGCGGAGGGAACATGGCCAACTTTGTGGGGTTCCTCGCCGCCCGTAGGGCTAAAGTCCCCTGGGACACCCGCACCAGCGGTCTGGGCAATGGAAGCATGCGGCTCAAGGTCTATGTTTCCCGCGAAACCCACACTTGGATCAACAAGGCCGTGGATATGTCTGGCCTCGGTATCGATGCAATCCGATGGATTCCCGTGAACGAGCGGCGGCAGATGGACCTTCGGGCCCTCGAGGAACAGATTCTATCAGACCGCAACAAGGGCCTCCTCCCCTTTCTCGTGGTGGGAACTGCCGGGACAGTAGCGGTTGGGGCTATCGACCCTTTGCCGGATTTGGCCGCTCTCTGCCGAAGATACGGACTCTGGTTTCATGTGGATGGAGCCTACGGCGCTCCCGCCGTGATTCTTCCCGATTCACCGCCGGAACTGCGAGGGCTCAGGGAAGCCGACTCGGTGGCCCTCGATCCCCATAAGTGGCTGTACAGTCCCCTGGAAGCCGGCTGTGGCCTGGTTCGGGAACCCAACCATCTGTTGGAAGCCTTCGCCTTTCACCCCGACTATTACAATTTCGATGACCGGGGGAGCGAGAAACCGGTTAACTACTATGAGCTCGGGCCGCAGAATTCCAGGGGTTTTCGGGCATTGAAGGTTTGGTTGGCCCTGCGGATGGTCGGCCGGGACGGCTATGTCCGCATGATCCATGATGATATCGCTCTGGCGAAAAAGCTTTATCACCGCGTGGAGGCTTCACCGGAACTGCAGGCCTTCACCCAAAATTTGAGCATCACCACCTTCCGCTTCGTTCCCCTTGACTTGGCGGCCGGAGGCCAGTTAACGGAAAACTATCTCAACGAACTGAACCGTGAAATCCTGAATCGTATCCAGACCGGGGGAAAAGTTTATGTTTCGAATGCCCTCCTGGGAGATACTTTTGTTCTGCGGTCCTGCATTGTCAACTTCCGCACCCGTTTGGCCGACATGGATTCGTTGGTTGAAGTTGTAGTCCAAACGGGAAGGTCCGCTGACGCCCGGATGCGACCCCAGCAACTCTCTAAAAACATGACCTCCGGCAGAGCCGGAGGTATGAAAAACAGTGAACCGCTCAAAGCGGATTGAAAAGGGCGCCACCCAAAGGGGAGCCTCGATTTGGTGCCAGGCCAAGGGGCAAGGACCTTCTGGGCAAAAATTAATAGAATCCTGCGAAGCGGGAAAAATTCCAGTCCCAAAAGAATGATTCCTGATCGAAGCAACATCTCGCTTCTAAAATCCTTCCAAAGGTCATTCCCATATAAATAATCATTAATGATTCTGCATAATTGTAATTCAAAAAAGATGGCATGAATCTTGTTAATTACCATATGACGCCGGAATTCTACCCTCCCCTGAGAAGCATAGGGAATAATAGCCGGAATCCATGGAACAAAGGGGATCGCCTTCATGGACAATCCGATCAGCACCTTCAAATTTCAACGCATGTCCTGGATGTTGACCCTGCGGGACCTCTTCGTCTCTCCCGAAGAGATCATGGCCGAAGTGGATATTCAACCCGGCTTCCGGGTCATGGATTACGGTTGTGGGACGGGGAGCTTCACCTTTGCCGCCGCTCACCGGGTGGGGCCCGAAGGGAAAGTGTACGCTCTTGACCTCCATCCCCTGGCGATGGAAAAGGTGCAAAAAGAGGCCCTGAAAAAGGGATTGGCCAATATAGAGACAGTCCAGACTTCCTGCATAACCCAGCTGGCATCCGGCACCATCGATGTGGTTCTGTTCTATTACGTCCTCCATTGGCTCACGGACCCCGATTGTGTCCTCGGCGAACTGCACCGCGTTTTGAAGGAGAGCGGTATCCTATCTTTCCGGGACCCCTACATGAAGGAAGAGGAGATCTTGGCAACCGTGACTGGGAAAGGCTGGTTCCGAATGTCCGGGAAAGGGGTCAGGACTTACCGTTTTATCAAGGTCT
>DASPRR010000256.1:0-13392 GCA_035624375.1 Thermodesulfobacteriota bacterium
TGACCCGTCCATCTACGATCACCATGGCAACGTCTCCCCCGGTTTCGGCGTAGGAGAGGGCGTTCAGAATATCATTCAGCGGTTTTAGATAAGGAGATTCCTCCCTTAACAAGGTTAAATCGGCTTTCTTGCCGGGTGCCAATTCACCGATTTCATCCGCCCAATCAAGAACGCGGGCGCTTCCCATGGTTACCATCTTCCATGTATCCCGGGAACCCACCCACCTCTGCGTCTGGTGCGGAAACCGGATTTTTCCGACCATCGCGGCAAACCGCATCGATTCAAAAAGGTCTTGATTGTCGGAGCTCATGGACCCATCACATCCCAGCCCTACATTGACTCCGGCATCCAACAACTCCCGGACCGGGGCGGTTCCACTGCCCAGTTTCAGGTTGCTTGCCGGATTATGGGCCACATTCGAGCCGTGATCCGCCAGAATCTTGATGTCCTCATCCGTCAGCCAAACTCCATGGGCCCCGACAAACTTGGGATTTAACAGGCCGATTTCGGCCAAATGGGCCGGGACGGATTTTCCCCATCGCCTGTGGCCGAATATGGCTTGGATCTTGGTTTCCACCAAGTGGGTGTGGACTCCCACGCCATACTCCCGGGTTAAGCGCAGGCAGCCCTTTAGGAATTCATCGGTGCACTGCCCGGGGATAGTTGGGGCGATTCCCACGTGAATTCGTCCACCCGCCGCCCCGTTCCACCGGCGGATGCCCTCCTCGCTCAATTGAAGCATTTTATCCGTTGGAGCCGCCTTCATTTCCTGCACCCGCGCCACCAGGTCCGGCGGGAGAAGTTCCATGAAAAAGGGAACGGTTTGATAAAAGACGATATCGGCCACAGCCGGGGCCACCACAGCCCGCAGGCCCACGTCCTGATAGGCCTGAACGACCGCCTCAAAAACCTCAATCGTCGGAAGCGGGATGCCCATGAAAAGGTCGTAGGCCGCGGAACATCCGGTCCTGAGCATTTCCACCGCCCCCAGGGCGGCGGAAAGATAATGATCTTCAGACGTGCGGTTGCCGTTGAGGGCCCCCCCATGGTTCAGGAGGTCTTCCAAAGTCCAATTATCCGCGGTTCCCTTCATGAGGTTATTGTGGGCATGGGTATGTGCGTTGATCAGCCCGGGTAGAATCAGGTGGCCGGTTGCATCGATGACCTTGGTTCCGTCGGGTGCCGGCAGATTCAGGCCGATCTCCGATATGCGATCCCCGATAATGAGAAAATCGGCCCGCTCCAGGGCGTTCCCCTGCCCTTTGAGAGCTTTTCCACTCCTAACCAGCAAAGACATGAAGACGTTTCCTTTCCCTCAGGTTTTCCTATTTCTTCTCTGGCAAAAGATCATTGGTGTAGACCTCTTCCGGCGAGACTTTCTTCTTCAGGTTCAGATACTGCGTGTAAATCCCGATGGATTTCTCGACCCTTGCCGGCTCAAACTGGCCCACGGCGACTTTTCCCGAGGTAATCTCATCGGTGAAGGAATACCGGCTGGCGATTTGGGCGGCTCCTATTGCCGCTTCCAAGTCAACCTCCGGATTGATCTTGACCACGATCTTCGCCCCCTCTTCAATATTCTGGGGAGCAAAGGCGTACTTCATGCCTCGCACCGTGGCTCTCAGGAACCTTTTGAAAGAATCAGCGTTCTTTTGGATCGTTTCCTCCCGGGCGATGATTACGAGGGAGTACATGTCCAGTCCGTAATCGGCGTAGGACAAACGTTTGACCCCCTTCCCCTGCTCCCGGGCCTGTTTTTGCAACCGGGCTTCATGGTTCGCAAACAGGGGGGCGCCATCGACCCGGCCAGTGATCAGGGCTGGCCCCATGGCAGCCCCGTCCATGGTAATCCATTTCACCGAATCCGCCTTGAATCCGGCTAACTGGGCAAATAACGGGAAAAGAATTTGGTGGCTGTTCCCTGGGGTAATGGCAATCGTCTTCCCTTCAAGGTCTTTGGGGGAATTGATTCCCGTGTCAGTCCGAACGAAAATCGTATGAGGAGGACGGCGAAAGTATGCCCCAATGGCTTTCACTTTAACATCTTCATTCGCCCGAGCCGCTGTAAGGGCGCTGAAATCAGCGCTTCCAGCATCTCCTTGCCCGACAGCAATTCGCTTGACCGTATCCCCGGATCCCGCACCCCGCAGAATCTTAACATCCAGGCCTTCTTCCTTGTACCATCCTTTGTCCAGGGCGGTAAAATACGGCGTATATTCACCATAGGGTAAAAAGTCCAAAATAAAGGTGAACGGTTTCAAGGCTTGGGCTTCAACGTTTGGAGGCGGGAAGAAAACCCAGGCGATCCCCAAGCTGATGACGAAAAATTGGAACAGATTTTTCTTTCCGCCGGAATGATTCCTGCCTATTTTTTTCCTTAACATCTGACTTCCTCCTTTCCGGAACCCAAAATGGAATGGAATACCTTACAAGCAATTGATCCTTATCTTAGCAGCAACTTTAAAAACTCTGCGAAATATTTCATCAACATGGCTAAGGGCAAGAGCAAGGCATGATTCGGACCACAGCATAGGCTTCGTCCTAACCTAAAGAGAATGAGAATGGGGTCAGGCTTAACTAATTAACTATTTCTTCTTGAGCGAAGTTGTCTGGGGGTCGGACCGAGTAAACATTTTGATTTTCATAAAGATGCGGCCCAAAAGAAGGCGTCTTTCTCCCTTAGAAAATCATTTTCGGGGTAAGAAATAGCCTTGTAAGCGGCTCTCTTGCAACTAATAATAAAAAGGCCTGGCCCTTGATCCGTCCCCCCACCTAACCTTTCCCCGATATTAAGCTGCAAAGGGAAAGTTGGATTTATTAAAACCGGCTACTCCTTTTTAAGAACCACCCTATATCCGAGAAGATAGATGACAAGGAGAACAATGGCAGCGATCAAAAGAACAATAATGACTGCTTCCCCACCATCGCCTGCCACTTTCAGTTCATCAAGCTTTAAAGCCACCTGATGAATCTGGTCATCGGTGAGCAGATTCAACCTCGCCTGAATTTCTTCCTGGCTGAAGCCAAAGGCATGAAGTCTTTCGTGGATCATTTTGGTCTCCAGGAACTTCCGGACCTTCTCCACATCCATGGACCTATCCATCTGCGATTGGCCAATGACCTCGGAGGGCGAAAAGCCTGCCTCAACCTTCGGGGTAATTCCAAATAAGAACATCACCGTGACCATGTACCATGCGACCCAATTCGTAAGTTTCCTCTTCATTTTTCTTCCCCCTTCTTACTTATGAAAAGGTTTGAAGAAATTTAGAGATATGATTTTTTTACTACAATTTCTGGCGGAAGTAAAGGCCGTTTCAGAAGGAATATAAGGCTGATGGGCCTTTGAAAGGGATTTTATGGAAGAGTCCAGGCCAAAAGCCTGGGTTCTTTATGTTACGCGGTTACGAAATGGGTGCAGATGGGATAGATATGGACTGCATTTCATTGTCGGCTTGGCTTTTTTTGTAACAACATGGATTTATGTGGATTTTTTTAATTTATCCAAATAATTCTTGACAAACCTTTAAATAGGAATATTATTCTCCATATCATTTCCTCCTGAAGCCAGTCAAACAACAACAAAACCTTCAACCTTCTGAGGTATAAGAGGAATCATGGGTAACGTAATCCGCCCAGTCCTCAGACGGGTCTTTCCAAGAGAAAGATTGTTTCGATTGATCGACCGCATGCGAGACCGATCGGTGATCTGGGTCTCCGGCCCTCCGGGATGCGGCAAGACAACCTTGGTAAACAGTTATCTTGAGGCCCGCAAGGTCCCCTGCCTCTGGTACCAGGTCGAGGAAGCCGATGCGGATGCGGCAACTTTTTTTTACTACCTGGGCCAGGCCGGAAAAAGGGCGGGGGTTATAGGGCAAGAACCTCTCCCTCTCCTTACTCCGGAATACCTGCAAGGATTGCCAACATTTACCCTTAGATATTTTGAGAACCTTTACAGCCGGCTGAGCCCTCCCGGGGTGATTGTTTTTGACAACTATCATAGGGTGCCCGCCGGGTCCTCTGTCCATGAGATCATTCTGAATGCCCTTTCTCTTATCCCTGAAGGCCTCCATTTCTTTTTCATCAGTCGAAGTGATCCGCCCTCCGATTTGATCCGAATTCAAGCCGATAATCTGATGGAAATCCTAGGATGGGACAAACTCCGTCTAACCGTCGAGGAGGCAGGCGAAATTATCCGGCTGCGGAGCAAAAAAATGCCGGCCAGAAGAGAGATCATAGGCTTGCACCGCGCCTCCGACGGATGGGTTGCCGGCCTGATGCTGATGCTGGGGCGGAGCCGGGTCGAGGATTTGGAGATCAAGCTGGCCGGAGATTTCATCCCCCAGGAGGTTTTCGACTATTTCGCCGCGGAAATCTTCGACCGGACCGGGGAAGAAGTGAAACAATTTCTCCTTAAGACATCCTTTATCCCCCAGATGACCGTCAAGATGGCCGAAGAGCTCACCGGCCTCTCCTCGGCAAGCCGCATCCTGTCCGGCTTATCCCGGGATAATTATTTTACCGATGAGCACCTGCAGCCTGAGCCTTTGTACCAATACCATCCCCTGCTGAGAAGGTTTCTTTCCTCCAAGGCCAAAGATTTTTTTTCTGCCGAGGAGGTGGTCCAAATCCAGCGGAAGGCGGGCCAGCTTCTGGAAGGGTCTGGCCGGCTTGAAGATGCGGCGAAACTTTACCGTGAGGGGAAGGACTGGGGCAATTTCGTCCGTTTTGTCATCGGCCAAGCTCATTCTCTGCTGAAACAGGGGAGGTTGAGGACCCTTCAGGAATGGATTCGAAGCATACCTAAGGAGATGACGGATAATCATCCTTCCTTGCTCCTCTGGTTGGGTACGTGCCAAATGTCGTTTGAACCTGAAGAGAGTCTGGAGTCCTTTAAGAAGGCCTTCCGTTTGTTCCAGGATCAGGGGGATGTTTCCGGGGCCTATCTGGCCTGGGCAGATGTGGTGGTCCTGCTCACCTATGAGCAGGATGATTGGGCGCTCCTGGCTCCCTGGGTTGAATGGCTTACCGAGCAGACCCGCATCAGTCCGCATTTCCCTTCTCCCAAAATTGAGGCCAAAGTGGCGGTCAGCCTCGCAGGAGCATTATTGATGCTGAGGCCTCAGCACCCCGACCTTAAAAAGTGGATGGAACGATCTCTGGAACTATCGCGGGAAATAAGGGATGCGCATCTCAACATGCGCGCGCTCATCACCGTCGCCCATTGGTGCCAATGGATTGGGGATATGGCCCGCTGCAGCCTGCTGATCGAACAATTGGAGAGAATCGCCCAACCCGCTTTCACTTCTCCGCTCCTAATGATCGTGAAGAAATGGTTGGAAGCATGCGCCTGCAATCTGGGTCCCGCAGCGGATTTTGACTCCGCCCTGCGGCTGGCCAGAGAGGGGATGAAGACAGCCCTCGAAACGGGGGTCTCCTTTTGGAATTCCATGCTCCATGCCCAGGCCGTGGTGGCCTGTTTGAACCAAGGGGACCTGGCCAATGCCGGGAAATTTCTTCAGGAAATGCACTCCAATCTGAAAAGCAAACAGCGGCTTCTTTCCTGCCAATACCACTACCTGTCGGCATGGTATTACCTCCTTCTTGGGGATCCTTCCCGCGCGCTTTTGGCTTCCAGGACCGCCGTGAACCTGGCGGCGGAAATCGGCTCCGCCTTCCAGGAAATTCTCTGCCGCCTGGAAATGGCCCAAATATTGAATTCGGCTGGCGAAAAGAAGGTTGCGGTCCTTCAACTCAATCTTGCCGGCGAATTGACCCAACAGTGCGGGAGCTTGACTTTAGAGTACTCGTACCTGATGGCCAAAGCCCAGTTTAGCCTGGATGAGGATGAGGAACCTGCCGGCCTGGAATTCCTGCGCAGGGCGATGGCTTTGGGCAAGAGCCAGGGGTATGTGTCGATGTATTGCTGGTGGGAACCCTCGGTTATGGCGCGTCTTTGTGCCAGGGCCCTTGGTGAGGGAATCGAGGTCGAATATGCGCGGAACCTGATTCGCAAACGCAACCTCCACCCGGACCCTCTCGGTCAGACTTTAGAAAATTGGCCCTGGCCTTTAAAGGTCTTTACCCTCGGTCAATTCAAATTGGAAAGAGACGGCAAACGATTGGTCTTCCAGGGAAAGGCCCCGCAGAAGGCTTTATTGATGCTGAAGGCATTGATTGCCTTGGGGGTTAGAGATGTCCGCCAGGAACAGATCATCGATCTGCTCTGGCCTGAAAGTGAAGGAGATACTGCCCATATAGCATTTAAGACTCTTCTTTCCCGCCTCCGTCAGTTGCTGGGGGTAAAGGATGGGGGGATCACCTTACAGGGGGGCAAGGTTGGTTTTAATCCCGAAATCTGCTGGGTGGATACCTGGGTTTTCGAGAGGATTTTTTCACGGGCAAGGGAGGCCTGGGAAGAAAAACGGTCGTCAGACCGCTTTGGAAAGGCCGGAAGGCTTACCGAAGCGGCGCTGGCTATTTATAAGGGCCACTTCCTCCAGTGTGACGAGGGGTATGATTGGACATCTCCCCACCGAGAACGTTTACAAAGAAAATTTCTTTTTTTAATAAATAAGCTGGGGGAACACTTGCTGGAAACAAAAAATTGGAAAGAGGCGGTGGAACATTATGAAAAAGCCATCGAGATCGACCCCCTTCCCGAGGCGTTTCATCAGAATCTCATGATTGGTTACCTTGAGCTCGGCCAAGGCGACGAGGGGATTGCAGTGTACCGGCGTTTCCGGAAGACTATTGCCGGGGGCACGGGCATAACGCCCTCGCGGAAGACGGAAGCGATTTATCAATCCCTCCTAGACAGCCAGACCTCTCCCCAGATCGGGCGGCTTGCTGAAAGAGCTGCCCTAAAGGAAGATGACCCCAAGGCCCAACCGCCGGGCTGAAGCGCGCCTTTTTATTCCCATGGATGGCCATACCTTCCGGCAGAGGTGGAGGCTTGAAAATATGATGTCCGCTCAAAGCGGATCGGCCCTGGGTCGGCCGATGTCGGCCTTCGCGCGGGTGCCCCCAGGCCCGTGGCCATGGAGCTTGCGCCTGGTTGGATGAAAGCAGCCATCTTTTTTCCCCCCATGTTTTTTCATAAAATTTGTCCTTCTAATTTTTTTTCTCTCTCCCTAAAAAATTTGTAGCCAATCTGTAGCCAATCTATAACCAATCTATTCTCTTACTATTTCTTTTTTTCTGCAGATATGGGTAACCCATCGGTAACCTATTAATTACCTAAAAGTATCCATTTTATAACCTAATTATAACCTCTCCCATGGTAGCTGATTCTTGATAATGGCGGTGGTCCTGTCGTCGAATTGCCCTGGTTCATTTAATCTGTTTAAAAAAAGACCAAAGGAGGAACACCATGGAAACGCACATCCCCTCAGCGGTCCTGTACAATGTGCCCCACGTTATTCCCATAGGGTACTTCATTGCCGTTTACTTCTACATCACCGGCCTGCATATGGGCTTTTACACCACATCGGTGGTGGCTACTCTGCTGGGGAGAGAAGAGTGGAAGCCCATCGGCAAGATCGGAGCCGTAGGCGCCCTGATCGTGCTCGCTGTCGCTCCCATCTTTCTCCTCCTGGACCTTACCCAGCCGCTCCGGTTCTGGCATCTCTTCTCTTACATTAACTGGCGCTCGGCCATTACCTGGGGTACTTTCTTCTTGACCGCCTATCCCCCGATCGGGGTGATCTACGCCATCTGCGTGCTGAGGGGCAATTACCGTGCGGCCAAAATCTGGGGCCTCTGTGGTTTCCCCATTGCCGTGAGCGTCCACGGTTACACCGGTTTTATCCTGGCCTTGGCGAAGGGGCGGGCCTTCTGGAATAACCCTTTGAATCCCATTCTCTTCCTGGTGTCCGCCATGGTTTCCGGGCTGGCTTTGATGATCATCATTCTCCACATCCGGAAACGCATCTTACACCTGGAAGGGGAGCAAGCGGCCACGGATTCCCGCATAACCAGTAACCTGGTCATGATGATGTTCATCTTCCTGATTATCGAAATCTTTCTCATGGCCAGCGACCTCGCCGTGTTGGCCCACTCCAGAAAGGATGAGTATGAAATGTTTCATATGCTCACCGAGGGGAATTTTGCTCCTCTATTCCTGGGGGTAGAGCTCACTCTGGGAGGGTTGATTCCTTTAATCCTGCTGTCGATCAAGCGAATTAGGCTTCAGCCCCTGGGGCAATGCGTGGCTTGCGGTTTCATCCTGTGCGGAATTCTGGCGATGCGCATTATCATCGTAATCGGCGGCCAAAGCGTGAGGTTGTTTTAGGGGAAGAACAACCTTCATTTCTGATCCGTATCAGGCTTGGTCCAAATTAGGGAATCAATCGGAACCAGTGACCGGAATGTATCGGGATAAGCATCCCTTTAGCTAATTTGGAAAGGGCCGAAGAAAAATAAATTCGGGAGGGGGATCTATCGGAGGTCCATGTGAATCAAACCAATCAGATTTTTTATAAAGATTTTATTGTTTGGGCAAGTCCTATGCAGTTGGCTGAGTCCGGAGAATGGACAATTGAGGTCAATATCAGGCGGAAGGATGGTGAAGCGGTCAACAGATTCTTTTCAAAGAATACCTTCAAAACGGAAAGGGAGGCGGTTTACCATTCTGAAAAATATGGGAAATTAATCATTGATGGAAAGATCTCTGGTTGTTCCATCTGCAAATTTTGAATTACAGGAAATGGACCCCCTAAGGCCCATCTCCTTCCCCGAAAGCCATGAGAGGCAGGCAATGAGAAGCGGGGTAACCTGCCCCAGATATCCAAGACTTGATGCTTCTGGGGTTTTGCATCATGCAACGGGCCGGGGGCTTGAAAGAACAAAAATATCCTAATGGAGGCTGGTCAGGATTTTCTGGATTGAGTAGCCAACTCTTTTCTCTTCGAAAGTTCATCCTCGGAAGGCTTCCTCTGCTTCCTTGTATAGAAGGTCAGCCTCCTTTTCGTACTTTGGAGAGAAGTGAAAGATCTGTAGTTTCTTCACCTTTGCCTGGCGGGCCAGGTCTCCGGCTTGGCGGGCGGTGAGGTGTCCTCTCTCTTCGGCCCTTTCGCGATCCCTGTCCAGGAAGCCCGCTTCACAGAAAAATAGGTCTGCGCCAGCAGCCAGTTGGATAATACGCTGTACGTTTTCTCCGGTGAAGCGGCAGTCCGCCACATAGGCGATCTTCTGACCGGGGGTAAGGGTTACCGTTTCCTTCAAGTCTTCCAGAGAGAATTCCTTTTCCTCCACATCTCCACCGCTTTCGAGGGGGACTTGCAGCCGAAAATCTCCTGTCTCCCCTTTCCATAGCGCCTCTTTCATTTCCTTCAGCCAGGGCCCGATGGAAAGGCCTCTCTCCGCAAGGCGCTCTTTATGCACGTTAATGTGGAAGCGCTCCTCCAGGATAAAGGCAAGGGAGGGGATAAAATGGTCCAGATGGGTGGCGCTGATTTTCAGATGGGAATCCTCTTCCAGAATCCTGCTGAATGGCTCCTCTTTTTCACCTTCCGGAATAAAGCGATATTGGCTGCGGAATGTCTCAGAAATCATTCGATCCGGATGGACTTCGGCGGCGATCACTGCAAAAGGATAACCTTCGGTCAGGTTCCAGGTATAACCGGCAAGTTTCCCCTGCACGTTCGCCAGGAATCCAGGCGGTCCAAAAATTTTCAGGGCCTTTTCCCGGTTCAACATCAGGCGGATCAGGGTGTCGAAGCCGACAAAGTGATCGATGTGGGTGTGAGAAACGAAGGCGTGGGAAATCTTGAGGAGCTTGGCCGGACGGTAACCCCCGATCTCCCCCAGATCAAAGAGCAAAGCCCGGTGCTCCCAGAGAATCTCCACAAAGAGCGCCGGGTCTTCTAAAGGAGAATTGACCAGTTCTGCATGAAGGAGCGGTTTCAAAAGGAATCTTCCTTACTCTAGGAATATTGAGGAAGATCATACGGAAGAGGAAACCATCCGTCAATGCTCAAGATTTCCCCTCTCAGGCCCATCCCCGAATTCCTTTAGGGGTGGTTCGCAAACCGCCCTTACTCTGGATAGATGATAAATGGGTCTTTTATCTGAATTTTCTTTCGAAAAACCTGGAGCTGTGTTATGGAACTGGTATGAATGCAGGGGGGAGGCGTTTTCATTACGGCTGGATTATTCTGCTGGTGGGCTTCATCGGGGTCATGGGGGCGCTGGGATTCGGGCGGTTTGCCTATACCCCTATCCTTCCTTCCATGAAAGAGGGCCTGTCCCTCACCTACACCCAGATGGGATGGATCGGGTCGGGAAACTTCACCGGATACCTGGTTTTTTCCCTTGTTGGAGGCTATTTAGCCACCCGCATCGGCCCCCGCCTGGTGATCTCGATCGCCCTGATTCTGGTGGCCTTTAGCCTTTTCCTGACCGGGATTTCTGATACCTTTGAATTCGCCGTGGCCATGCGTACCCTGACTGGGGCAGGAAGCGCAGCCTCCAACGTTCCCATCATGGCCTTGGCCTCCGCCTGGTTCGCTACCAGCCGCAGGGGAATGGCTACCGGAATTCTGGTAAGCGGGTCAAGCATTGCTCTGCTTCTTCTAGGTCCTCTGATCCCCTTCATTCTTCAGAACTCCCCCAGGGCCGGCTGGAGAGTCTGCTGGTACGTTTTGGGAGGAATCACCCTCCTCATTGCTTTGTTGAATTATCTCTTTCTCCGCAATCACCCCGAGGAGAAGAATTTGTTGCCATTTGGCAAGAATGCTTATCCTCCATCCGTATCCTCTTCACCCTCCTCCTTCTCCATGAAGAGGTTTTATACCTCCCGTCCGCTCTGGCATCTAGCGGGGATTTTTTTCACCTTCGGCTTTTCTTACATCGTTTACATGCAATATTTCTCCGCCTACCTGATCAATGAAGCCAGGGTTGGAGCAGAACGGGCAGGTAATTACCTAATGCTTCTGGGAATCCTGAGCATCTTCTGCGGCCCTTTCTGGGGGACCGTCTCGGATTTCATAGGGCGGAAATACGGCCTGGCGCTGGTCTTTCTGACTCAGGGAATCTCCTACCTTTTTTTCGGCCTTCTGAAATCTGACGCTGGTTATCTCTTATCCACGATTCTTTTTGGGCTGACCGCCTGGTCGGTCCCTTCCATCATTGCCGCGGCCGTGGGGGATACCGTGGGCCCGCGGCTCACCCCGGCAGCCCTGGGCTTCACCATCCTCATCATGGGCATGGGCCAGGCCCTGGCTCCTCCCATCGGCGGGAGGATCGCCGACCTGACCGGGTCTTTCACTTCCGCCTTCCTGCTCTCCGCGGTCGTCGCATTCGCCGGCATGACCGCCTCTCTCCTCCTCCAAAAATCCACCCAAAAATTTGATTTTCAATTGGACGCGGATAAACGCGGATAACAAAATTTCCCTGGGTAAAACCAGGAACAACCTAACATTGGGGTGTTAACCCCTCCGGGTTGAAAAATATGCCCTTATGCTACTCTCTGTGCTGACTTTATTTCACGGGTCGGTTTGGGTTTGATTCCTTTGCGAGGCGCGGCAATCCAGAAGGTTAGGCAGGAAAAGGCTATGCAGACGATGCAGAGGAAAAAGGCAGGCAAATAGCTCCCCGTCACGTCATAAATATATCCCCCCAGCCAGGGACCGAAGACTGCTCCGACACCCATTCCGGTAAGCAGCAGGCCGGGAACGGCGCCAAAATGGCGACCATAAAATATATCCGCGGAACCAGCGAAAATGGTGGGAGTAAAGAGCCCTCCCCCCAGACCAAAACAGATGGAATAAAAGTACAAGAGCCAGGGCTGTGAATTGTCGCGGACGGAGATGAGAGCCACGAGGGCTATGATGGACAAGGAGGCGGCCAATGTGGCCGTTCTCTCCCTTCCCATCCGGTCTGATAAGAAACCGCAGGATTGGCCCAGGAATAGGGTTACCCCTAAAAGAGCGAAGATGGAGACGCTGAACATGCTGCTATAGCCCGAATCCTCTGCGAATCGAACCTGATGCGCCAGAACCAAGTAGCCGCCAACTCCCCAATAGAGGGCATAAGACAAAACCAGCAGCCACAGCTGAGAGGAACAGAGAATCTGGGAAAGGGTCCAATCACGGGCGGTGGGAATTCTTCCGACCGCCTTTTTCTTTTCTCCCTCCGAAGCCAGGCCCATTTCGCCAGAGCCATAAGGTTTGAGGTCTTTATCCTGGGGGCGATAATAGAAAAATAGGAGGTACAGGGGGAAGAGAACGGAAACCAGCATTCCCGCCATTACCAGAAAGGTGGGCCTCCATCCAACCTGAAGAATGCTGTATTTCACGAAGATCGTGTAGACGAAACTGAGCCCTCCTCCCATCTGACCAATGCCCATGACCAATCCGCGCTTTTTGACGAACCAGTTCATGATGGCGGGAGCGATGATGGGCCAGCCGGCAAGAGCGCTGCCGAGGGGCATGAGGATTCCGAACAGAATATAGAAATGCCACAGCTCCCGCGCCCAGGCGCAACTCGCGGTGGCCACCCCCAGAACGGCGATTCCCAAGGGCATCAGGATACGGGGTCTCCACCTGTCGGCAAGAATCCCCGTGACCGGGGCCAGAAACCCGTATATAAAAATATTCAGGGACATCATGATGGAGATGTTGCCCCGGCTCCAGGTAAACTCCTCCAGGATGGGGGTGAAAAAAACAGCGAAGGAGTGGCGGATTCCATAAATCAGGATCATGCCAACGATACCTGCCGAGACAATTTTCCATCCGTAAAAGAGGCCCGGCCTTCGGCCACCGTGACTTTTTTCTGGTCCCATTCTTAAGTCATGACCTCAGGCAGAGCCGGAGGATTGAAAAACAGGGAACCGCTCAAAGCGGAGATCAATAGCTGCCACTTAAAGCTAGGTTCCCTCCGTTGCCCGGCCCGGGGGCAAGGGGATTACGCCCGGGCCACGATTCAGGCGTCCCTGCTACAAGAAAACAGGCCCCGTCGCCTTTGCCCTCTCCCCTTTTTTGGAAGAAGGGTAAGGAGGCATTATGCCTTTCCATTCCGATCGAAACCCGTTATCATTCATTATATCGGAATTAAAACCATGGCCAAACATAATCAAGGGAGAGAACCGAAGGGAAAGCTTACCCTGTTTCTCGGACCTTTCCAGCCCGAGCTTGAAGAGGCTTTTTCCCTATGGGTCAGAGAGAGAAAGGAAAAGGACCCTTTGGCCCCCCTCGTGGTTCTAGTCGGGTCCAATTTGCTGGGCCTTTACCTGCGAAGGCTGCTGGCTCAGCGGGGCCTGAATCATATCAACCTCCGTTTCCTCACCTTCATCGACCTGGCCCGAACTTTGGCCGCTGAACCTCTGGATCGGAAAGGGCTCCGGCCTCTTCCGCGATACGGCGATCTTGTCCTCATTTCTGCCCTGGCCGAAAA
>DASPRR010000258.1:0-5304 GCA_035624375.1 Thermodesulfobacteriota bacterium
CACCATAAAGTAGAGGCGAAAGTTGTTGAAGCCGCGCTCGGCCAGGGTCTCCGCCGCGCGCAGGATGGCGTCTTCCGTAAACCCCTTTTTGACGATTCGCCGCATTCGCTCCGAGCCCGTTTCCGGGGCCAGGGTGATGGTCTTCTGCCCGCTCTGGAAAGCCAGGTCGGCAAGTTCGGGGGAAAGGGAATCGACCCGCAGGGAGGAAAAGGACAGGGGGATATGCCCTTGCAGGATCTCCCGCCCAAGAGGAATGATTCCGGGATAATCGGAGATGGCCGCCCCCACCAGCCCCACCTTCTCGGCTATTCCCTTTCCTTGGACCGCCGCTTTTTCCAGCAGCCCGGCATCCCGATGCCGGTAAGGGAAATAGGCGTAGCAGCCCGCGCAAAACCGGCATCCCCTCCGGCAGCCCCGGCTGAGTTCCAGGAGGAGCATGTTTGAAAGCTCGGTGTTGGGGGTCACCAGAGGGGAGACTGTGACCGAGGCATTCAGGTCCTTTAGCCAGGCCTTTTTCACCCGGGGAGGAATGCCCGTTTTCGGGGTGAAGGATTCGATCGTTCCATCCGGCTTGTAAGTTACGGTGTAGAACTGGGGGACATAGAGCCCTTCCAGATGAGCCAAATCAGCCAACAAGGATTCTTTCGATAAACCCTTCTCCAGCCCTTTCCGCAAGGTTTCGGTCAGGGGGCCGACGATTTCCTCCGCCTCCCCGATTACGAAGAAATCCACGAAGTCGGCCAGGGGCTCCGGATTCATCAGGATTGAAGCCCCTCCGGCCATGACCAGGGGGCCGCCTTCGGCGCGGTCTTTTTTCAGAAGGGGGATCCTGGCCAAATCCATCATCGTAAGGAGATGGGGGTAGTCATTTTCATACGAGACGGAAAAAGCCAGGATGTCGAAGGATCGGACCGGTCGCTGAGACTCCAGGGAGAAGAGGGGAGTATCCGTTCTGCGGTACTCCGGGATATCCTCCGGGTCCGGAAGAAAGACTCTCTGGCAGAGCGTTCCGGGGGCCTGGTTGAAGAGCCAATAGACCGCCTGGAGTCCCAGGTTGGACATGGCCGTGTAGTACCGGTTGGGATACGCCAGAGCGATGGAAAGCTCCCCTCCCCGATTCTTAAAATCGGGAAGGGGAAGGATCCTATGTTCCTGGGAAAGGAGGTGGCGGGCTTTTTGGTGTAGCTTTCGGGACATAACGACAGCTTTCAGCTATCAGCTTCCAGCCATCAGCAGACAGTTTCTTGGTCTTTCGCTGAAAGCTGACCGCTGACCGCTGAAAGCTGCTTTTCTCAATCCGCCTGCTTCCTTAAAAAGGTGGGGATGTCGTACTCCTCTTCTGCCCCGAGGTTGGAGGAGATTCGGCCCCGGCCCGCCTTGGCGATTCGCTCTTGGACCTCCTTGGGTTTCTCCGACCGCAGGAACGTGGGGATTTCCCGGTTTTCCTCCTTCCGGGAAAAGTTCACCACCACCTTTTCGCGCTCCGGAGGATGAGAAATGGGTCCCGGAACGATCTCTTCCTTGCTCTCCGCCCTTCCGAATCCGGTGGCTATCACCGTGATCCGAATCTCTTCTCTCATTTTCTCATCGATCACCGCACCGAAGATAATGTTGGCCTCCTCATGAGCTTCATCCTGGATGAGCATGCAGGCTTCATTGACCTCATAGATTCCCAGGTCTGGCCCTCCGGTCACGCTGATCAGAATTCCCCGTGCTCCGGTGATGGTAATGTCTTCCAAGAGGGGGCTGGAGATGGCTCGCTGGGCGGCTTCGATGGCCCTCTTTTCCCCGCTGGCCGCCCCCGTTCCCATCAGGGCCATTCCCATCTCGCTCATGACCGTCCGCACATCGGCAAAATCCAGGTTGATCAACCCTTCCACGGTGATGAGATCGGAGATCCCCTGGACCGCCTGGAGTAGAACCTCGTCGGCTTTGCGGAAGGCTTCCAGCAGGGACATGTCTTTCCCGGCAATGTTCAGGAGCCTCTGGTTCGGGATGGTGATCAGCGTATCCACGCTTTTTCGCAGCTCCTTCAAACCCTCCTCGGCCTGGTGCTGTCTCCTTTTCCCTTCAAACAGAAAAGGTTTGGTGACCACCGCCACGGTCAGCGCACCTGCTTCTTTGGCGATCGAGGCCAGGATCGGCGCCCCCCCGGTCCCCGTTCCTCCCCCCAGGCCTGCGGTGATGAAGACCATATCCGCCCCGGACAGAATCTCTCGAATCCGGTCGCGATCTTCCAGGATGGCATTCCTCCCGATTTCCGGGTTCGCCCCAGCACCCAGCCCTTTGGTCAGGTTGACGCCAAGCTGGACTTTGATCGGGGCGCTGCAGACAGTCAGGGCCTGGGCGTCGGTGTTCGCTCCGATGAACTCCACGCCCGTCAGTCCGGACTTGATCATGGTGTTGACTGCGTTGCATCCCCCTCCGCCGATCCCCACCACCTTCAAGTTGGCCCCGGCCTTTCGACTCTCTTCCAGTTCAATCATTCCCCCACCTCCTTAAATCAATTTCGGATTGCGGATTGCAGATTTCGGATTGAATCTTTTTTGTAACCTTTCCCCTCAGGGTTTGGGAAGAGTGACAGGGAAGCTTCCGAAATTCGCAACCCCCGCCCCGCATTTGCTCAGAGTCTATAGTTTAGTTCCTTCCCCATTTTTTCTGGGTCCAATCCGCAATTCGAAATCCGCAATCCACAATCGTTAGGTGAATTCCCCAAACCACCGTTTCACCCGAGGAACTATTTTCCCCCAAAACTTGCGCTCCTGGGTCTTGAATCGGCCTGCGGGACCATGGCGCCTCCCCTGGAGAACCAGGCCCACCGCTGCGGCGTACATGGGATTGTTAACCACGTCCATCAGCCCCCCGACTCCCGATGGGTACCCCCGCCTCACAGGAAGGTTGAAGACCTGCTCCACTAACTCCGGCATTCCCTCCAAAGAGGCGGTCCCCCCGGTCAGAACGACTCCCGAAGGAATCAGGTTTTCATACCCGGACTTTACGATCTCGCGATGGACAAGGGTGAAGATTTCTTCCATCCGGGGCTCGATGATTTCCGCCAGGATCTGGCGGGATAGGGAACGGGCCCGCCTGCCGCCAACGCTTGGCACCTCGATGACTTCTTCCTTTTTGACCATGGAGGTCAGGGCGCATCCGTATTTGGTCTTGATCTTCTCCGACTCCACCAGAGGGGTCCGAAGGCCTACGGCAATGTCGTTGGTCACCTGGTTGCCCCCCAACCCCAGGCTGGAGGTATGCCGGACCGCCCCCATGGAAAAGACGATGCAGTCCGTGGTGCCCCCCCCGATGTCGATCAGGGTGACCCCCAGCTCCTTTTCATCCGGCAGAAGGACCGCTTCGCTCGCCGCCAGCTGCTCCAGGATGATGTTATGGACCTCCAGCCCCGTTCGGTTGCAGCAGCGGATGATGTTCTGAGTCGAGGTCCCGGCTCCGGTTACGATATGGACCTTGGCCTCTAACCGCACTCCGGACATACCTAGGGGTTCCAGGATACCATCCTGGTCATCGACGATGAATTCCTGGGGGAGGACATGCAAAACCTCCCGGTCATTGGGGATGGCCACCGCCCGGGCGGCATCGATGACCCGCTGGACATCGTTTTCGGTCACCTCCCGGTTCTTAACCGCCACCACTCCATGGCTGTTGAACCCCCGGATGTGGCTCCCGGCAATTCCGCAGTAGACCGAGCTGATCTCCGTCCCGGCCATCAGCTCGGCCTCTTCCACCGCTTTGCGGATGGATTCCACGGTAGCATCGATATTAATGATCACCCCTTTGCGCATCCCTTTAGAAGGATGGGTGCCGATTCCGATGATATCGACTCCGGAGTCGGTCACCTCCCCCACGATGGCGCAGACCTTGGTGGTCCCGATATCCAGCCCGACGATGATGTTCTCTTTCTTTCCTTTTTTGGCCATGGGGGCTCTCCCCTTTTTTGAGTCCGGGTCCTTTAAATTGGGACCAAAGAGGTCAGGATTTATGGGGTCTCTCTGGCCTGCCCTCTTTCATCTTGACCACCACTTTCTTGGGATAGTTGAGGGCCAGGGATTCCACATTCTTCAGCTTATTCCGCAGGTCCGGAAGGACCTTCTCCAGTCGGTTCAATTTGTCTGCATAGTCCCCGCTTCCAAAGCGTATCGGAACCCCGCCCTGCAAGGTATAGATGGTTAAATCCTTCGTTTTGCTCACATGGACCTCCGAGACATCCTGAAGGGAAAAGACTTTTCGCCCCTCCAGGTTTTCCAGGAGGTCCAGGGCTTGTCGGAGGAGTTCCATGACTCGCGGGTCTTTCTGCCTCCATTCCTGGGGAGTCACCCCGGTGAGGATGGGAAGGTTCATCTTTTCTTTCGGCTCGGCCTTTTTAAAAACTTCCCCGTTCCGATCCATCAGGTAGAGTTCGTCTAAAAGAATCCAAGCCCGGGGAATCCGCTCCTGAACCTCAATGATCAGCGCCTTGGCGGAAAAATCCCGTCTCACCTTTGCTTTTTCCACCCAGGGATGCTGGGCTAGGAGGCGGCTCACCTCCTGAAGGTCCAGGTTGAGCAGATTCGCCTTAAAATCGATTTTGGCCAAGTCGAGAAGTTCAGATTCCAGAACGTTCATGCAACCCATGATCTTCACTTCCCCGATGTTCAGTTGCCCGGAGGCCTGAAAGTACCGGTGAACTGTGTATCCCAAGAAAGCCAGGCTGGCCACTGTAGCCACGCTGAGGGTCACCCTTCCCGCACGGACGACCCAACCCCCAAGCCCCTTTTTCCCTTGCTTTTTTGGTCTCGTTTTTCTTCGCTGTCTTCCGATCCGATACCTGCTGGCCATTTCTCTTGATTTTATTCAGCATAGCTTCAAATCCCTCCACTCCTTTTTTAAAAAAGAGGGAAGGGCGATACTCATCCCGGTGGCGATCCTCAAGCTGGATGCGATCGGCCTCTCTTTTCACCTTCCTGCCGAATCCCTCGGCCCGCGGACCGGGATTCTCAGGCGCGCTCCCATAAGGATTTTCTCCACCAGTTCGGGGAAAGGGATCCCCGCCCCGCGGGCGATCTCCGGCATGAGGCTCAGGGGGGTCATCCCGGGGAGGCTGTTGACCTCCAGTACAAAGAATTCTCCGGGCTCCCGGTAAAGGAGGTCCACCCGTGTTGCCCCTTCACAGCCCAGGAGCCGGTGGGCTTGATACCCCAAGTCCAAAGCCTTCTTGTATTTCCTCGGAGGAAGGGGCGCAGGGAACAGATGTTCCGCCAGTCCGTCGGTGTACTTGGCTTCATAAGTGTAAAATTCGGCCTTGGGAAC
>DASPRR010000300.1:0-6015 GCA_035624375.1 Thermodesulfobacteriota bacterium
TTGGACAGCTTTTTCTCGGTGGCATAGGAAGTGAAACTGGAAACCACCGGCCCGGCCCCGGGTAAGATTCCCAGGAAGAAGCCGATCAAGCTGCCCCGCAGGATGGGGCCGATCGAATCGGCCCAATCCTTCAGGTTGGGGAGGAGGTGATCGATCTTGTCTTTGAAGACCTCCCGGGCAACTCCTTCCTCAATGTTTAGGATTACTTCCGAAATGCCGAACAGGCCCATGATCACCGGGACCACCCCCAGCCCGTCCATGAAGATTTGAATCCCAAAGGTGAAGCGAGGAGTCCCCATGATCAGGTCCGTACCCACGGTGCCCAGAAAAATCCCCACCACGGCCATCATCAAAGCCTTGACCATAGAACCCCTGGCCATGAAGGTGAGGACCACCAACCCGCAGCACATGAGGGAGAAATATTCCGGGAAACCAAAGGCCAGGGCGATTTTCGCGAGAGGGGGGGCCACCAGTTGGAGAGCTACGACCGCCAGGGTCCCGCCGATGAAAGACCCCAGGGCGCTGATCCCCAGAGCCACGCCGGCCCGTCCGCGGCGGGCCATCTGGTAGCCGTCGATGCAGGTGACGACCGAGGCCGCCTCCCCGGGGATGTTGACCAGGATGGAAGTGGTGGAACCGCCGTACATGGCTCCGTAATAAATCCCGGCCAGCATGATGATGGCGGACACGGGAGGAATATGGAGCGTCGCCGGGAAGAGGAGGGACATGGCGGCCACCGGCCCCAGCCCCGGCAAAACCCCGACCAGGGTCCCGATGAATGCCCCGGCAAAGCAGTAGAATAGATTCGTCCAAGTAAGAGTAATGGAAAAGCCATAAAGAATGTTCCCAAGTATATCCATGAACTCACCTTAGAATTCAAAGAACCCTTTGGGCAGGGGAGATTTCAAAAGAATTTCAAAAAGAGTATAGGAGGCGACCGAAGACAGGATCGAACCTAACACCACGATGTACCATTTCTGGGGTTCGACCACTCCCAAGAGGAAGGCTAAGAAAAAGGTTGTGCTCAGGAGGAATCCCAAATATTCCATGCCCACGGCATAGGCCAGAAGGCCGATCAGGGTCAAAACTGCCTTGAGACCTTTTGTTTTGTCGGCCAAGAAAGGTTTCCTTTCCTTATTGCCTTGTCCAGTCCGGCGCGATTGCAAGAAAACAACCAGAGCGAGACCGGTCAAGATGGCCCCGGTGATAAAGGGCAAAAAGCCCGGCCCCGGGTTTCTAAAATTTCCCAGGGAGAGCTTTACCGAACCAAGACAGATCAAAACACCCAAAAAGACCCACGCCACGCTGCCCCAGCTTTCTCGATTCATTTTTTTCTCCAAGGCAGAGGATCAGGAGCTCTGAGCAACCCGATTTGGAGGCCCTCCGAAGAGCTGCCGCCCGCCCCCTCGATCACTGCTTGACAATCCTGTAAATCCCGGAAAACAATTCATACTGCCGGCCCAAATGGGCAGTGTATTCCTCCGGGCCTTCAAGCCCGATCTCCGCTCCGATCTTATCCAGACGATCGGAAATAGAATCGCCGTATTTATCCGCGGCCTTTTTGGCTGCCAAGTAGATTGCCTCCACCACTTCTTTCGGAGTGTCTTTCGGCGCCAGGATCCCGTAAGGGCTCGCACTGTGGATGGAGAACCCCAATTCTCTCAGGGTGGGGGCGTCGGGAAGGGCCTTCATCCTTGTGGGTTTAAACACGGCCAGGGCGCGGAGCGCTCCGGCCCGGAGATGGGGAAGAGCCGGAGCGATGGCGGTGGAGGCGACCTGCACGTGCCCTCCCAGCAGGGCAGTAATCGTCGGCCCGCTGCCCTGGGAAGGGATGTAGGTCCATTTGATTCCGGCCTCCTTGCACATGGCTTCAGGAATCATATGGTTGCTTCCGAAGGTCCCGGAGCTGGAGTAGGTGACCTTGCCCGGAGATTGTTTGGAATCTTCGATGAGGTCCTTCAGGGTTTTCCACGGAGAGCTGGACTGGACCACCAGAAGGGAACTGGCCTCCACCATGGCGCACACCGGAGCAAAGGATTTCCAGGTATAGCCCACATCCTTGTGGGTGAGAGGGACCACCACGATGGAGGAATGGGAAGACCCCACCAGCAGGTACCCATCCGGCTTGCTGGCCGCCACGAATCCCGCTCCCACGGAGCCCGCTGCCCCGGGCTTATACACCATGTTGACCGGCTGGCCCAGAAATTCGGGCATCTTCTCCAGAAAAGGCCTGAGCAGGTTATCCGTATCTCCGGGTTGGAAGGGAATGATAACCTGGATAGGCTTCACCGGAAATTTCTTCTCCGCCGCCCAGGGGGTCCCCGCAGCCGAAAAAATCAAAAAGAAAACCGCTAGAATGATCAAAACCGCCCGCCTTTTGTTCATGTTACATGCCTCCTTTCCAGTTGGGGGCCATGGGGAACCGGGCGGGGAATTATTTAATTCGATCCCCAGAGGAACCGGAAGTTCACCTTGGCCTCCGCGGACGGCCTAGGTTTTTTCCCTCATCTCAGCATATCGAACCAAGGTTCGAAGGGCCTGGACGCTTTTCTTGGTGTTCATGAAAAGGGGGATCCCGGCCCCGCGAATGATCTGGTACCCTTCCTCGGCCAGATTTCCGGCGATCCAGGAGATGACCATGGGCTTATCGGTTTCCTGGTAAATCTCCACGATATCTTGGGCCATTTTCTTGGCTCTTTCGCCTGTAGACATGGTGATCATCAGGATGATGCTGTGGATCGACTTCTCCCGGACCATGGGGCGGAGGAGCTTTTTGAAGTATTCCCGGTCCTTGGCCAGAAATTGGGAGAACATGGCCGTGGTATCCACGGGATTCAGGGCGGAGCCAAAATAGGGTAGCATCCGGACATATTCCTCTCGCGTCGCTCCCTGAAGCTCGGGAACTTCCAACTCGCCCATTTCGCACTGATCGGCCATTAAACCCCCGGCTCCCCCGGAGGTAGAGAGAATTCCCACGCTCCTTCCTTTGGGAAGGCGCCCCTGGACCAGGACATTTCCGATTTCCAGCAGTTCATCGCCGTCCTGCACTCTTAAAATCCTCAGGCGCTGAAAGAGGGCCTCCACTTCCGGATCGGGTCCACATACGGCCCCGGTATGGGCTTGCGCCGCTCTTTTCCCCATAGGGGTCCTTCCCACTCTCAAGGCGACGATGGGTTTTCCCGCCCGGCGGGCAGCCTCGGCGGCCTGGATAAATTTTGCTTCGTCGCGATATCCCTCGCTGTAGTTGAGGATGACGCTGGTCTTGGGGTCTTCCACGAGATAGCGGATATAATCCGCCGATTCCAGGGCCGCCTCGTTCCCGCTGCTGATCCAGTAGCTGAACCCGATGCCCAGCTGCATGGCGTTGCTGAAGAGTGAACCTCCCATGGCCCCGCTTTGGGTCACAAAGGCAATCTTCCCGGCGAGGAGCTGTTTTCGCTCCAGGGCAGGGGTAAAGCTCAGGGTGGCGCCTTCATGGAGATTGACAACCCCCTGGCAATTGGGGCCGCAGAGGATGAGGCCCGACCGCCGGGCCAGGTCTCGCAGCTCCGTTTCCATCTCTTCCCCCTTGCCCCCGATTTCGGCAAACCCGGAGGCAAAGACGATCACGGAGTGCACTTTCCGCTCCGCGCACTCTTTTACTGCGTCCAGAACGCTTTCTGCCGGCAGACCGACGACCACAGCGTCGATTTCACCTGGAACTTGGGCCAGGGAAGAATAACAGGTTAGGCCAGCAATCTCTTTGTATTTGGGGTTGACGGGATAGATTTTCCCCCCGTATTTATGCTGGAGAAGAAAGGCAATGGGTTTCCCCACAAGCTTTGTCGTGTCTTGGGAAGCCCCCAGGACGGCGATACTTTTGGGATGTAAGAGAGGATCGAGCTTAGAGTTGGAAAAGTTCATCGGTCTTTCATTACCCTCCTAATAGATAGATATCATTGGCCCTTCAGGTCAATGGAGCTTGAAAAATCTTCCCCTGACTCTTCCCTTCTCCCTAGGATTTCGGGGGATAGGACGGCGTGAGAAGGCATAAGGGGTGCATTTTTTTTGCAGCGTTTAGGTTAAGCCTTAAATTCGAAATCTGCAATCTCCATCATCTTCCTTTGTACTGGGGTTTCCTTTTTTCGCGGAAGGCCGCTACCCCCTCCTTATGGTCTTCGGAAGTCAGAGTGATAGTTTCGCAGGCGGCAGCCACTTTCATGGCAGTTTCCAGGTCCATCTCCAGCCCCTTATAAATCTGCAATTTGGCCAGCCGAATGGCGATGGGGGGCCCGTTGGCGATACGCCGGGCGAGGTCCATCGTTTCCTTCGCCAGTTCGGAGGCCGGGACCAGCTTGTTCAGCAAGCCGAGCCGCTCGGCCTCCTTAGCTTCCATGAAATCTCCGGTAAAAAGCATCTCGGCGGCTTTAGGGATACCGATGATCCGGGGATAGAGCCAAGTCCCTCCCCACCCCGGAAAGAGGCCGATTCGGGTAAAGGCCACCATGAAACGGGCATTCTCGGAACCGACCCGCAGGTCGCAGGCGCAAGCCAGGTCAAAGCCTCCGCCCACGGCAGCCCCGTTGACCATGGCGATGGTGGGTTTCTCCAGGCGCTGGAGTCCCAGGATGACCCCCTGGATGTTTCGGAAGCCGCGACGGAATTCCTCTGCACCCCTGGGCTTCCTTTCCCTTTCTTCCCCGGACATCCTCCCCACGTCCGCGCCAGCGCAGAAGGCCTTTCCCGCGCCAGTGACCACCAGGACCCGGACTTCGTCATCCTGGTCCAGTTCCTGGAGCGCCTGGACGAGCTCCGCCTCCATTTGCACATTTAAGGCATTCATCCTGTCCGGCCGGTTCATGGTCAAGAGGCCGATTCCTTCTTTTTTCTCGAGCAGTAGGGTCTCAAAAGGCATATTCCTCTCCTTATCATCTAAGGCAGTTAAGCGCAAGGGGTCACGACTTGCAACTTAAGGCTTTTTTTCTGACTTCTGTATTCTGATTTTCAATTACCGGGTTTCCTTCCAAATGCCTTTTTCCTTTAAATATTTCACGGCACCAGGATGGAAGGGGATGTATTTGGTGGTGTATTCAGCCCCCCGATACATATTCTCAAGGCTCCATTGCCTAGCCTGGGGATGAATCGCGTCCTTTTCCTTCGGATGATCGTAAAGGGCCTTCATCATCTGATAGACCAGGTCCTCGCTCATTTCCTGGCGGCAGAAAATGGCCGTGACAATGCCCCGGGTAAGGGTATCCGTATCGATCCCCTGATAGGTCCCCGCCGGAATCACCACCTTTACGTAGAACGGGTATGCGTCCATGATCGCCTTCATTTCCTGTTCACTGTAGGGGATCAAGCGGATCGGGACCGTCCTGGCCAGGTCCAGGAGACTGGCCACGGGATAGCCCGCGGAGATCACTCCCACATCAACGGTTCCATCCTTGAGCGCGGTGATGGACTCGGTGAAGGAAAGGTAAGCGGGCTTGAAATCCTCAAGACCGAGCTTGCCGGCCGCCCCAAGCTCCATCTTGGAGGAAACCAGGGTGCCACTGCCGGGGGACCCAAGGGCCACTCTTTTGCCCCTGAAGTCAGAGATGCTCTTGATGGGGGAATCCTTGCGGACAAACCAGTGCCGGTCGCTGGTATGCCCCAAGCTGACCAGTCGTACCCCGCTTAGGTCCATTTTCTTTTCCAGCGCCGGGGCGATGACGTGGATCGAGATCAGCCCTAGGTCCATCTTTTTCCGTATCACGTAATGGAAGTTCTCTTCAGAGGCGGCGGTGGATTCGGCAATCACCCGCACGCCGGGTACATACCGGTTGAAGAGGTTAGCAAATCCAGCCCCGATGAAATAAAAAGTACCCCCTGGATTGCCGGTCCCCAGAGAAAGGTATTTTCTCTGGGCGGCTGCTTCTCCGGCGGCGAGGCCCAAGGAAACGCTCCCCATGATTGCCAATCCGACAATGACGCGGATGAAATATCTGCTCATGATTGCCTCCTTTGGTGGAGATCAGAGTTCAAAAAAGGATGTTT
>DASPRR010000308.1:0-11152 GCA_035624375.1 Thermodesulfobacteriota bacterium
GCCGGGCAGAACATGCGCGCCCTCTGGTTCGTAGAACAATGGAGGGATAGAAAGCTGCATTGCGCCTGGCCTGACGATGCCAAAGAGGCGGGGTACCAGGTGATTTTGCCCTACCCCACCTGGGAAGAGCGAAAGAAAAAGTAGACTGAGAATTCTTGGGATGGCGTGGGGGCAATTCATGAATTGCCCCCACGCTGGCATCGTCAACCGCTTGGTTAGGGAAGGTTTGTTTTTCTCGATATCTTTCTATCCAGCCTTTTAGGAGCATCCGATCTTGGAAACCATTCTTCAACTGACCATTAACGGCCTCCTGCTGGGAGGAATCTATTCCCTAATCGCCATCGGCCTTACCCTGATCTTTGGGGTGGTGCGGATCATCAACTTCGCCCAAGGGGAGTTCCTGATGATCGGAATGTTTGCCACCTTCTGGATCTTCAGCCTGCTCAAGATCGACCCCTACCTGGCGCTTTTTATCTTCACTCCCCTCCTCTTTCTTCTGGGCATGGGGACCGAACGCGTGATCATCAAGCCCATCCAGAATGCCCCACCCATTGCCCAGATTTTCTCCACCTTCGGGCTCTCCATCGTCCTTCAGAACGGAGCCCTGATGCTCTGGAAGTCCGACTACCGGAGTTTGGAAACCTCCTACTCCGACGCAGTGATCAGCTGGGCAGGTTTGATGATTAATGTACCCCGTCTGGTGGCTTTCTCGGTAGCTGTGGGGATCGTGATCTTTCTTTACCTATTTTTGCAGAGAACTTATTTGGGCAAGGCCATGAGCGCGGTCGCCCAGGACCGGGATGCCGCCCAATTGATGGGGGTGGATATCAGCAAGGTCTACATGCTGGCCTTCGGCTTGGGAATCGGCCTGGAAGGGCTGGCTGGAGCTCTCATCATGCCCATTTATGCCACCTACCCCACGGTGGGATTCACCTTCGGATTGATCGCTTTTGTGGTCGTCGTCCTGGGCGGCCTGGGCAACATGATCGGAGCCTTTCTGGGCGGCCTGGTCATCGGATTGGTGGAATCCTTCAGCGGGTTCTACATCTCTCCCGAACTGAACACCGCCATTTACTTTCTGATATTCGTTCTGGTCCTCATCATCAGACCCCAGGGGCTCATGGGGGCCGTGGGTGCCCAGGAGATGGGGTTAAAATGAAGAACGGAAACGGCTCGAACTTACGCTGGGTTATCCTGTTGGCCATAGCGGCCATCCTCCTGGTCTATCCTTTGATCGTCCGCAATCCCTTCTATGTTCACCTTTTCATCATGGTCTTCTTTTACGCCTTTCTGGCCGTAGGCTGGAATATCGTGGGAGGGTTTGCAGGCCAGCTTTCTTTAGGGCACACGGTTTTCTACGGCATCGGAGCCTACTCGTCCACTTTGCTTTTCATCCATTTGGGGGTCTCTCCCTGGTTGGGCATGTTCGCCGGGGGAATTCTTGCCTCCCTGACCTCCGTGGTCATCGGAGTCCCCTGCTTTCGTCTTCACGGACCCTTTTTTGCCATGAGCACCCTAGCCTTGGGCGAGGTTTTTCGAATCTTGGCCACCTACTGGAGGGATTTGACCCAAGGAACGATGGGAATCTCCATCCCGGTCAAGTTCGGATGGAAAAATTTCATCTTCGAAGAGAAGGCGGTCTTTTATTATGTAATCCTGGCTTTTACGGTCGTTGCCCTCGGAATCTCCCACTGGATCCACCGTTCTCGATTTGGCTCCAACCTCGTGGCCTTGCGGGAAGATGAAGAGGCGGCCGAATCATTGGGGATTAACGTCCCCCGGAACAAACTCTGGGCCATGATGATCAGCGCCTTTCTCGTCGCCCTCGGCGGGACCTTCAGCGCCCAGTACATCCTCTTCATCGACCCGGATGCGGAGTTCAGCGTCGGCCTCTCCCTCATGATCGCCATATTTCCCATCCTGGGGGGAATCGGGACGGTTTGGGGTCCGGTGATTGGCGCGGTTGTCCTCGTCCCCCTGCAGGAATTTTTGCGCGCCTGGCTGGGGAGCTCTCTCCATGGTCTGCATCTCTTCATCTATGGGGGGCTTTTGATTATCGCCGTCACCTTCCTCCCCCGGGGAATTTTGGACTGGGTCCAGGCCTTGGGAAGAAAGGCCCTTCCTTTCCTCTTCCCCACTCCGGCCCTGGAAAAGCCGGCGCACCCGAGGCCGGACCATTTCCTGGCCTGGAGCTGGCTGGGTCAAAAAGGAAGTTCGGATGGGCCGATCCTGGAAGTAAGTGACCTGGGCAAGAACTTCGGTGGTCTGGCGGCCATTCGTCAGGTTTCCTTTGAGGTCAGGAGGGGAGAGATCGTCGGTCTGATCGGCCCTAACGGGGCGGGGAAGACGACGCTCTTCAACGTAATCTCCGGGTTCTATCCCCCCGACGGAGGAGCCGTTCTCTACCACGGAGAGGCGATATCTTCTCTCCACTCCGCCTATCGAATATGCCGCAGGGGCATGGGACGGACCTTTCAGTTGGTTAAGCCCTTTCAGAACATTTCCGTCCTGGAAAATGTTATGACCGGGGCCTTCCTGCGAGGCAAGACCCAAGCCGCAGCCCGGGATGACTCCCTGGAAATCCTGGAACTCGTAGGCCTTTACGAATTGAAGAGCACCTTGGGGAAGAGTCTCACCATTGCCGACCGGAAACGGCTGGAGCTGGCCCGGGCTCTGGCCACCCGGCCCGACCTTCTTCTCCTGGATGAGATCATGGCGGGGCTGACCCCCAAAGAGACAGACGAAGCAATCCAGTTGATCCGCAAGGTCCGAGACCGTGGGATTACCGTCCTCGTGATCGAGCATGTCATGCAGGCGGTCATGCAGCTTTCGGATCGGATCGTCATTCTGCACCACGGGGAAAAGATCGGCGAGGGTCCCCCCCGGGAAGTCGCCGCCGATGAAAAGGTGATTAAAGCCTATTTGGGTGAGGAATATGTCATTACTTGATGCGGAAAAGATCGATGTATATTATGGAGATGTCCAGGCTTTGCGAGAAGTCTCCCTGAAGGCGGAAGAGGGAAAAATCGCTAGCATCGTAGGAGGGAATGGGGCCGGAAAGACGACGACCATAAGAACCCTTTCTGGGCTCCTGAAGCCCTCCTCGGGGGCCATCCGATTTCTTGCGCAGGACGTGACCCTTTTCCCCCCTCACCGGAGAGTAGAGCTGGGTATGATCCAGATTCCCGAGGCCCGCCGTTTGTTTCCGTATATGACCGTCTCCGGGAACCTGGATATGGGCTCGTACACGGCCCGGGCCCGCAAAGAAAAGGAAAAAGTCAGAAAAGAGATTTTCGATCTCTTCCCCGTTCTCCAGGAGCGAAAGAACCAGATGGCCCACACCCTTAGCGGAGGGGAACAGCAGATGCTGGCCATCGGCCGGGGTCTCATGGCCCGGCCCACATTGCTGATGCTGGATGAACCATCGCTGGGCCTGGCTCCCATTGTCGTCAGGATGATCTTTCAAACCGTGCTCCGGATCAACGCTCAAGGAATCACCATACTCCTGGTGGAACAGAATGTGAAACAGTGTCTGGAGATATCTAACCAAAGCTATGTCCTTGAAAATGGGAGAGTCGTGCTCCATGGAACCGGAGGGGAGGTTCTGAAGAACGAGCACCTCCGGAAGGCTTATTTGGGGCTTTAAACGAGGGGCAGGTCGCGGGTTTCACCTTTCCCGGGAAAAAGAAATAATCCCTAAGGCGATCTCCTCTCAAGGAAGGAAACTCGGATGGAAAGCTGGGACGCAATCGTTATCGGGGCCGGGATATCGGGCATGTGTGCGGCTTCTCTTCTGGCTGGAGCCGGAAAACGGGTACTGGTTTTGGAGAAGCAGGACCAGATCGGGGGGCGGGCAACGACCCTCAGCGTAAAGATCGCCGGCGAAGAATACCGGATGGACAACGGCAGCTTCCACGCCATAACCATGGCCGACCGGGGAGCCTTGGGTGTGACTTACGAGAGGGGCCCGGGGTTGGACAAGCTGAAACTCGGTGACCTGCAGGCAGGGATGGCTCTCTTCCGGGAAGACGGCTGGTGGGAAATGAAAGACCTGGTCAAGGGAGAGAACCGGGATGACTTCAAGCGGGTGGTGGAATCGATCGCTTCCATGAGTTACGAACAGGCGGAACTTCTCGACACCGTCTCCTTCGATTCCTGGATTCGCCAGACCACCCGCCGGCAGAATGTCTATGACTTCTTCCGCGGCGTGATCTGGACCCTTACCACCATTCCCTATCCAGAAGAGATTTCCGCCGGGGAAGTCCTGGTCACGATGAAAATGAGCCTGGATTCCATGCACCGCATCTCTTCCGGGACTTTTGGGGTCGGGGGGTCCATCAACCTGGTCAAACCTCTGGCGGAATTTATCACCTCTCGGGAAGGAAAGGTATGCACCGGCATGCGGGTCTCCAGAATCCTAATTCGAAAAGGCGAAGTCAGGGGCGTTGCCGTCGACCAGCCTTTGCTCGGAGTCGGATACCAATACCCGGAAACCGAAGAGATCGAATCCCCATCGGTCATCTTCAGTGTTCCCGTATGGGACCTGTTTGACTTCGTCCCCCCCACCGAATTCCCCTTTTGGTTTGTCAATACCGTTCGGAGTTACAAATCCCCCCTCCCCTTTTCCACCTGCACCATGGGCATCAACTTTTTCATGGCCGAGCCGGTCATGAAGGACACTCACCACCGGGTTGCTTTTTCTCTTCCCCACTCCCAGCTCTCCCATCAGTGCTCGGTGGTCTCCGCCTCCGACCCCACCGTAGCTCCCCCGGGGCGGGAGTGGATCAGCGTGGGAGGAGGATACTTGAACGAGGAGGAGCGAGCGGACCGTTCCAAGATCAACGCCGCTTTCGAGGCCCTGGAAGAAGACCTGAAAGTCATGTATCCCCAGGTCTTCAAGGGGCGGGTCCTGGCCCGGGCCCGTCGTCTGGCCTGGGTGATCGACGGGCTGAAGCGCAGTCCTTATTACACTGGGCGCCATCGTCTCCCCCATAAAGCTCCCGGAGTTCACGGTCTATTTTTTGCCGGGGATACGGTCCAAACCCGGGGCTGTGGAATCGATGCCGCGGCCCGCTCCGGGGTTCTATGCGCTGGTGCGGTGCTTGGAGAAGATATCCCCACCTTCCGGAGATCAAAGTGAATCTTGCCGATATTCTGGAGGAAACAACCTCCCAAAATCCGGAAAAGATTTGCGCCGTCCAGGACGAATGGGGGCCAAGGCTCACCTACCGGCAGGTTCTCGACCGAACCTGGCGACTGGTTCATCTCCTGCGGGGCTTATCTGTCCGTAAAGGGGACCGGGTGGCTGTCTTTCTGACTAATTCCTTCCACTTTCTGGAAATCTACTTTTCTTTAGCCCGGATCGGGGCCATTGTCGTGGGGATGAATTTTCGCCTGAAGGGAGAAGAAGCCGCCTATATTCTGAATCATTGTCAGGCCAAGGTCTTGATTCTGGAAGAGCGCTATCTTCCTCTCTTTGCTCCCCTTAGGCCTTCCGTTCCCCATCTCCTCCACTATCTGGTCCTGGGAGCCCCCGCGGAGAAAATGTTGAATTATGAAGAGATGCTCAACCAGGCCCCCCCTGCCCGCCCAGGGCGGGAAGAAATGGACGAACAAGAAACCATCGGAATCATGTACACCAGCGGGACTACGGGTCTGCCCAAGGGAGTCGAATTTTGCCACAAAGCAATCGCCGTCACTTTCGACTACCCCAGTGCCATCCGGCCGGGGATCATTCTGGTCAACGTTCCTTTTTACCACATTGCCGGCGCCCTGAATATTTACACTGCGGTATATAAGAATTCCACCCTGGTGATCATCCCTCAGTTCGACGCAGCCAAAGCATTGCGCCTGATGGAAAAGGAGGGAGTAACCGAAACCTACCTGGTCCCAACCATGCTTCGGGCTCTTCTGGATCATCCGGATTTTTTGGCGAGGGACCTTTCCTCCTTGAAACGCATCCGCTATGGAGCCGCGCCCATGCCCCCTGACCTTATTCTGCGGGCAATCCGGCTCCTCCCCTGCGACTATTTCAACGCTTTCGGACAGACCGAGACCTCCGGAACTGCCATTGCTCTCAACGAGGAAGACCATGGCCTCGTGGAAAAGGAGGAGGAAATGGCCAAGAAGATGAAGAGACTTTCGGGCATCGGACGCCCCATTCCGGAGATCGAATGCCGCCTGGCGGATGAACAAGGGAAAGACGTTCCCCCGGGAATCGTCGGAGAGATCCTGGTTCGCGGACCCAAGCTGATGAAGGGGTACTGGAACGCTCCACAGGAAACAGCCCGGGTTTTGAAGGACGGATGGCTCCACACGGGCGATATGGCCTGGAGGGACGAAGACGGGTACTTATACTTGGCGGACCGGAAGAAGGACGTCATCAACCGGGGAGGAGAGAAAATCTTTCCCGCGGAAGTGGAGTCGATCATCAACCGCCATCCCAAGGTTCTAGAATCGGCGGTGATCGGAGTTTCCGATCCTTACTGGGGAGAAAAGGTGGAGGCTTTCGTCGTTCTCCAGCCGGGGACTTCGGCGTCGGAGGAAGAGATGATTGATTTTTGCCGTTCCCGACTGGCAAGTTACAAAAAGCCCGCATTGATTAAGTTTTTGCCTGAATTGCCCAAAAACGCCGTGGGAAAAGTCTTGAAGTATGTCCTTCGCCAACAGGCCTCTCAAGGAGGACCGAGCAAGTGAAGTACTCATTCGAATACTACGCTCCCAACCGAAAAAGATACAAAGTCGAAGGCGTAGGAGAAGAACCCTTCGGCGGGGTCCGCCTGGATGTTTACCTGAACCGCCCCCGAACTCTTCCGGAGATTTTTACCCGGACTGTTCAGAGGGACCCGCGGCATGAGGCCTTGGTGTATGAGGCGGAGAGGATTTCCTACGGCGAACTGGCCCGGAGGGTGGACACCCTGGCCTATCAGTGGAAGAGGGAGTACGGCGTCCGCCCGGGAGACCGGGTGATGATGCTCTTACGAAACACTCCGGAATTCGTGGTTTCCTTTTTTGCCGCGTCCCAAATGGGCGCCGTGTCCGTTCCCACGAATACCCGCCTCAAGGCCCCGGAGATTGAGTATATTCTGAAGGATTCGGACCCGGCCATCCTAGTCGTCGAGGTTGAACTGTGGGAGAGGGTTCTTCAGGTCAAAGACCAAGCCCCCAACCTAAAAGCCGTCTTCATTACCGGAAAAGACCGAGTCGCCGGAGCCATTCTTTTCTCCGATCTGATCAGTCGCACCGCACCGCAGAAGACCCAGACCCTGGCCACGGAGGAAGACGTGAACAGCATCCTCTATACTTCGGGAACTACCGGGAATCCCAAAGGGGCCATGCTCTGCCACCGCAACTTTATCACCAACTCCATGAATACCCAGGCTTTATGCCACCTCTCCTCTCAGGATAAGCTCCTGGTCATGGCTCCCCTATTCCATGTGACCGCCCTCAATTCACAATTGATCAAGATCGTCCATGCCGGAGCCACTGGGATTTTGATGCGGGCTTTCAAAACCGAAGAGATCCTGGATACGATCGAGCGGGAACAAATCACCGAGATGACCGGAGTCCCGGCCATGTACTCCATGATTCTCCAGTCTCCGACTCTCGAACGACGAGACTTAACATCTTTGCGTTATTGCGGGTACGGGGGCGCCCCGGCTCCGGTGGAGGTGATCAAGACCCTGAAAGAAAAATTCCCCACCTGGAGACTGCGCAATGTGTATGGCCTGACCGAGGCTTCCTCGTGGGTGACCATGCTTCCCCATGAACAGACCACCATTCGCCCGGACTCCACCGGTCTCCCTGTTCCGGTGGTGCGGCTGAAGATTGCCAACGACCGCGGGCAAGAGGTCTCCCCGGGCGAGGTCGGTGAAATTCTCATCAAAGGACCCAATATATTTAAAGGATACTGGAGGAAACCGGAGGCCACCGCCGAGTCTCTCAGAGACGGGTGGTTTTACACCGGGGATTTGGGCAGGTTCGACGAGGAAGGATATCTCTATGTAGTGGACCGGAAGAAGGAAATGGTCATTCGGGGCGGGGAGAACATCTACTGCATCGAAGTGGAAAATGTACTTTACCAGCATCCTAAGGTTGCGGAGGCGGCCGTAATCGGAGTTCCTGACCCGATCCTAGGAGAGGTCGTGAAGGCGGTTTGTGTCTTGAAGAAGGGCCAGAAGGCTTCAGAATTGGAAATCCAGGAATTCTGCAAAAAATACCTGGCGGATTACAAAGTTCCCAAAAATGTGTGCTTCATCGATGAGCTCCCGCGCAATCCCGCGGGAAAGGTGATCAAAAAAGCTTTATAACCCAGGAGGATCCCCGATGGTGACTTCCGAGGAGTACCGCAAACGACTGTATGCCATGAGGCCGAACATCCGCCTCTTCGGGCGACAGGTCGGCCGGGATGACCCCAACATCCAGCCTGGCATCCGGACCATCTCACTGACCTATGACCTAGCCCGGGACCCCCAATATCAAAGCCTAATTTGCACCTCTTCCAGCTTAACGGGCAGAAAGATCAGCCGTTTTAATCACCTGAGTCAGACCGCCCAGGACTTGATCGACAAGATTCGGATGACCCGGGCATGTTGCCAGAAGCTTACTTACTGCATCCAGCGTTGCATGGGAATCGACGGGTTACAGGCTCTGGGCGAGGTCACCTTCCAGATGGACCGTAAAAAAGGGACTGCCTACCATCCCCGGTTCCTGGAGTACATGAAATTTTTCCAGGAAGAAGACCTGGTCATCGCCGGGGCCATGACCGACGTGAAGGGCGATAGGAACCTGCGCCCGCACCAGCAGGCGGACCCTGACCTCTACCTTCACGTGGTGGAAAGGCGGGATGAAGGAATCGTGGTTCGGGGAGCCAAAGCTCACACCACCGCAGGCCCCTATGCGGAGGAGCTGCTGGTTTTACCCACCCGGGCTATGACCGAAAAAGATGCCGACTATGCGGTCAGCTTCGCCATCCCGGCGGACACCTCGGGCATTCACCTGATCGCCAAGGTGAAGGCCTGGCCAAAGCGGGAGCAAATGAAGAACGCCATCACTGGATACGGAGCCTCTGAGTCCATTACCGTTTTTGACAACGTCTTGGTCCCGTGGGACCGGGTGTTCATGTGCGGGGAATGGGAGTATGCCGGGGTTCTGGCTAGCATGTTCTCCCGCTTTCACCGCCACTCCTACTGCGGATGCAAGCCCGCCATTGTGGACAGTCAGATCGGGGCTTCCGCTCTCTTGGCTCGGTACAACGGGGTAGAGAAATCTTCCCATGTACGGCAGAAGCTGGTCGAGCTCATCACCACCGCGGAGCAGGTCTATGCCTGCGGCATTGCTTCGGCGATCATGGGGAAAAAATCTGATTCGGGGATCTTCTTGCCCAATAGCATCTACTGTAACTCTGGACGGTATTTGGCCGGCCAGAAGTTTCACCAGGGCTTCGAAATCGTCCATGATATTGCCGGCGGTCTGATCTCCACCCTTCCCGACGAGCGAGAATTTCTGGATGAGTTCTCAGGGCCCTACCTCCAGAAGTACCTGAAGGGGAAGGAAGGATTCTCTGCCGAGGACCGGGTTCGCGCCTACCGTCTGATCGAAGACATCACCGTCTCCCAGCGGGCGGCTCAAAACCTGGTGGGCGGCTTGCACGGAGGCGGCTCCCCGGAGATGGAGAGGATTGCCATTCTGGCCGACTATGACCTGGAAGAGAAGATTCGCATGGCCCAAGAACTGGCCGGGATCGGTCAGGTCATGAAGGAAGGGAAAGGAAGCGGGGGTCAAGGTTGATTCCTGTTAATGTAAGGTAGGAGGTTCTATGGAAATTTCGGTGAAAGATTTGCTGGCCATGCACTATTGGATGGTCTTGGACCGGGTTCTGGAAGAAAAGACGCTGGAACTCCTGAAATTGGGGAAACTGGTCGGGTTCCATCACCCCAACATCGGGCAAGAAGGAGTGGATGTGGGAACCTGCTTTGGGCTGCGGAAGGATGACACCATCATGCCCACCCATCGGGGCAAAGGCAAGTACCTGATGAAAGGCGTACCGCTCGAGACCATGATGGCCGGGATGTTCGGGAGGAGGAACGGCTGTGGGAAGGGGCGTGGGCCGGCCTCTCACTCGGGGGACAATTCCGTCGGCCTTCTCGCCGGCACGGGCCTCATCGGTTCGGGGATCCCCATCAGTACCGGTGCAGCCCTGGCCATGAAGCTTCAGAAGAAGGACAGCGTGGCCCTGCATTTCTTCGGGGACGGGGCTTCTAACCGAGGAGATTTCCATGAGTCCTTAAACATAGCTGGAGTCATGAAGCTTCCGGTGGTCTACGTCTGCGACAATAACTGTTATGCCATCTCCGTCCCCCAAACCTGCGCCATGGCCATCACCGATATCGCCATCCGGGCGTCGAGCTACGGGTTCCCCGGCTTGGTGGTCGACGGCAATGACGTCCTCGCCGTGTACGAAGCGACCCAGCAGGCCATCGCCAGGGCCCGCAGAGGAGAAGGACCAACCCTGATCGAATGCAAAACGTATCGCTGGATGGGACACAGCATGAACGACCCGGGAGTCTACCGTACCCCTGATGAGGTGGAGGTGTGGAAGCAAAAATGCCCAATCCAGCGTTTCGAAGCTCACTTGAGGCAAAAAAATCTGCTCGATGACCAAACCACCAGAGAGGTTTACCGGCGGGTGAATGAAGAGATCGGGGATGCGGTCCGGTTTGCCGAAGCGAGCCCCTTGCCTGCACCCGAGGACACGCTTCTTGACGTGTATGCTGGTTAAGAAAAATGGGACGCAGATGAATGCAGATCAACGCAGAGAAATCCCACGATGTTAAAGGCAAAGGCATTTGGGGACCTTTTGAATCCTGTAAATCTGCGTTCATCTGTGTCCAATAATGGTTTTTGAGGAGAAATAAGAATGAGAGAAATGACCTTCGTCGAAGCCATCAACGAAGCCATGCATGAAGAAATGGCCCGGGATGAAAAGGTGTATGTATTTGGAGAGGACGTCCGGGTCGGGTACGGCCGGGGCGGCGTGTTCGGGGCCACCAACGGCCTTCTTGCCAAATTCGGGCCCGATCGGGTGATCGATACGCCCATTTCGGAATCGGCCATCGCCGGGATATCGGTGGGGGCCGCCCTCTGGGGAATG
>DASPRR010000314.1:0-2625 GCA_035624375.1 Thermodesulfobacteriota bacterium
GACAATTTGTACGATGCGACCAGGCCGGATTATAAGATCGCCCAGCGCGCGAAACGCACTGCCAGTGCCCTCGACAATGCCCTCCACGCCGAGCACGGCCTGGCTTATCACATCCAGACCGTGGTCGAAGGGCGATCCCATTCCTTTTTGTTTGATTTTGCCGCCGACTTCAGGGGGGTCAAAAGAAATATGGACCTGCTGAAAATTGACCTCAAAAATATTGAAGCCTTGGCCGTTAGCCATGATCATTGGGATCATCAGGCCGCGTTGCTGGAACTGCTCGCGGCGAAAAAGGACGAAATTCCCGGGGGAGTCCCCCTTTACGTGGGGGAACAGTTCTTTGTAGGGACCTATTCCCGAGTCCCCGACGGCAAGGTTATCAGCCTTTTGGCGCTCAAGCGGGAGGATGTTGAAAGATCGGGGGTGGTGAAGATTAGGGAGACCAAACAGCCAACCCCGATTGTTCCGGGGGCCTATTCGACCGGAAAGGTGGCGCAAGTTACTGATTATGAGAAGATCCCGCCCAATTTTGTGGCCAGGAGAGGTGATCAGTGGGTGCAGGAGGATTTTCCCGGAGAGCAGGCCATCGTGCTGAATGCCAAGGGGAAGGGGCTGATCGTCCTGTCTGGCTGCGCTCACCGGGGGATCGTGAACACGGTAATGCATGCGCAGAAAATGACCGGGATCGAAAAGGTTCATGCCATCATAGGAGGATTTCATTTGACCGGGGCGAAACCGGAAGTGATCCAGAAGACGATTGCCGATATCAAAGCAGTGCGGCCGGACTATATCGTTCCCACCCATTGCACTGGATTCGAAGCCATCTCGGCTTTTGCCAGGGAGATGCCGGACCAGTTTATTTTGAATACGGCTGGGACGAAATACACAATTTCTCAGTAACTGCCACCGATTAACCCTCAGCCGTCCTTATATTTAGACGGGTTCATTTTTGATTCGGCCAAGCGGAGAAACACAGCGAGGAGAGAGAAACGCCCGGGGAAGGGCAAATAAAAATCAAAAGAAGAAAGGAGAACATTAAAATGCGTACGATTCTACTGGTGGGATTCCTGTTGGTTTTTATTCTTTCCGGTCAGGCTTTAGCCCAGCCTCTGGCTAAGCACTTGATCGATTCCAAACCCGGGGAAGCTGTACTCCTTAGCCTCGGCGAATGGTTTGCCGCCCATCCCTTGAAGGAGGGAAAAGTCAAGATGGAGAAGGTCTATGAGTCACCCCGGGACACCATTAACCTGGCTATAATCAAGGACGCCACGATCGGGCGCCATCTCCACACGAATGTCGATGAGATTGTCTATGTTTACAAGGGAACGGGGGAAATGAACATCAATGGCAAGTGGGTTCCGGTAAAAGCCGGAGACCTTCATGTCTGCCCGCGGGGCGTTGCCCATTCCACCCGGGCCGGGGCTGAAGAACTTTGGGTCATTTCCATCTTTTCCCCGGCCATGCCCGCGGCCGGCGACCGGGTGACGTTCGAATGATAGATGACGAAATCTCTTTTTAGATAGGGGCGGTTCGCCTTCGGCCCGAGCTCAGGCCGAGGGGCGAACCGCCCCTGCCCAGGGTCAGTGCAAGAAACTCTCCATTCCAGTCCGGTTTCTCCAATCATACACCCGTAAAATGGATAGGGACTTATAGCCCGCTAGAAGAGAATAACCTGGATTTTCTTTTCCCGGTCTATTGCATCAAAAATATGGCTTCTGCGGATTCCTGACGAATGTCTGCATGGAAGGCGCCGCGAGGAGCCTTCCCCCCCTTCCTGGTTTACGGATTGGTTCTACGTTTCCCGCCGGGAATATTTATCCTCGCCGCTTGAAAAGGTATCCTAATTTTATTTACGGAATCCTTGCAAGAAGAGGGGAGGGCGGACGGGTATTTCTTTCCGACTTGACTATAAAAATATTGACCTTCTAATTTGATAGGGCCTATCATAGAAGAAAGCCAACCTAATCAAAGGAGGAACTTGGGATGAAAATTATAGGTATATTTATTGTGTGCTTATTCGTTTTCCTCGGAAATTGTCTGGCGTGGGCGGACGCGACGGTCGAATCTTCGATCAAGTCCAGCGGATTCAAAGGGATGGGGGCCTTTGAGGGGACAACCTCCAGGAAATATCAGGGGGAGAAGATGTGGGATTCGACCTCTTCCAAGTTCACCGGGGCGATCATGTCCAGGGTTGCCGGCGGGAGCGAAAGCACCACCATCACCCGGGTTGACAAGGGAGTCCACTGGATTCTGGACCCCAAGAACAAAACTTATGTGGAAAGGCCGATCGAAGCCATAAAAATGGGAGAGCCGGGGAAAGAAAAGCCCGAGCAGGAAAAATCCAAGGTGCGGGTGACCAAATCTGAATTTTCAGTGAAGAAAACCGGCGCCTCCGAGACGATCAACGGGTTCCCCTGTGAAGAATACCTGGTCACCTGGCTATTGGAAATGGAAGATATGGAAACCAAGGCCAAGTCCCGTAGCACAATGACCAATAATCTCTGGACCACTCCGGAGACCGCAACGATCCAAAAGGTGCAAGCAGAAGAGAGGGCGTTTCAAAAGGCCTACGCCCAGAAGGTGGGGCTGCAGATATCACCGGAAGAAGTCAAACAGATGGGAATC
>DASPRR010000321.1:0-6378 GCA_035624375.1 Thermodesulfobacteriota bacterium
AAGGGAGTCGGGTCATGGAGGGAATCTGGGTGGAGATGTAAAAGGTCAGTTTCCCGGAAATATCCGGCTGGACTACGCAGGCCATGGGTTCCAGGTATGCCTGGTAGACCTGATTGGTGTAGTAGCGGTCCGAATGGACCACATCGCTATCCTGAAAGGCCTTCTCTATGTCTCCCTTGGAGAGCTTGAACTCGCTGACGATGTTCCTTTCTTTATTGTGGATCAGGGGGGCGCCCGGTTGCATGGCTTCGACCGGGTCGAAGACGGCAGGAAGCGGCTCGTATTCGACCTGGATTAGCGAAAGAGCCTCCTCCGCCGTATCCTCATCGACCGCCGCCACCCCGGCCACCTCATCTCCCACAAATCGGACCTTATCCAAGGCCAGGATCATCCAGTCATCGGTTCTCGGGCCGAAAGGAATTTTGGGCGTATCTTCGGCGATGACCACGGCCTTCACACCCGCCAGGCGTTTGGCCCTCGAGGCGTCGATGTGGACGATACGGGCATGGGGATGAGGGCTGCGCAGGATACGCCCATAGAGCATGCCGGGCAGCTTGATGTCGGACACAAATTCGGCCATCCCCGAGACTCGTTCGCGGGCATCGACCTGGGGGAAGGACTGACCAACGACCGAATACTGTTGCATAAGAAACCTCTTTTATTAGATGGGCGATGATCCAATGGCCCCTAGGAATGATGGATTAAAGAATCGACGGCCTCCACAATTTTCTGATAGCCGGTACAGCGGCAGAAATTTCCCGTAAGGGCCTCGCGAATTTCCGATTGCCCGGGATGGGGATTTCGGTCCAGCAAAGCCTTGACGGAGAGCACCATCCCCGGCGTGCAAAAGCCGCATTGGATGGCTCCCTTGGCGATAAAGGCTTCCTGGATGGCGTCCAGCTTTCCTCCTTTGGATAGGCCTTCAATCGTGGTTACCGATTTTCCATCCGCCTGGAGGGCTAAAACCAAACAGGCGTTCACCGGATCGCCGTCGAGGAGCACGGTACAGGCTCCGCACTCCCCATTACCGCACCCTTGTTTAGTCCCCGTGAGTCCCAAATCTTCCCGGATTAGGTCTAAAAGAGTCCGATGGCCCGGGACCTCCAGTTCGTAGAGTTCGCCATTCACCGTAAGCGCCACAGGATATCTCATTCGATCCTCCTTATCCATGAGGCCGCTAAATTCCCGTAGGAGGAATCGCCTCCCCCAAGGATTTTTTGATCGCCCTCTGGACAAGAACGTTGACCATTTCTCTTCGATATTCGGCAGAAGCACGGATGTCGGAAATCGGATTGCATTCCATGGCGGCTTTTGCCCCGGCTTCCAGAATTACTCTTTCTTCCAGGACTTTCCCTTCCAGAAACTTCTCCGTCTCTTTGGCTCTCATGGGTGTCGGAGCGACGGCACCCAAGGCCATGCGCGCCCGGCAGCAAACCTTCGTGTGCGGGTCTGCCGTTAACCATACCGCCACGCTGCTTAAGGCTAAATCCAGGCTCTTCCGCCGCCCCAACTTCAGGTAGGCCCATGCGCTTGGACCAGGGGCCTCCGGAATCAAGATCTCTTTCAGAATTTCATCTTGGGTCAGAGCCGTCACGCCGGGGCCGACGAAGAAAGATTCCAGGGGCAGACGGCGCTCTCCTCTCCGGCCGACGAGAATGACCTCTGCTTCCAAAACCAGCAGCGGGGGAGCCGTATCCGCAGCCGGGGAAGCGTTGCATAAATTTCCCCCGACGGTTCCCCAATTGCGGATCTGGGGAGAACCCACTTTCCGCGCCGCAGAAGCCAGTATGCCCCATCTCTCTTGCAGGATCGGAGCATCCCCGATCCGGGCATGTTTGGCCAGGGCGCCGATTTTACACCCTTTCCCGTCTGGGCTGATCTCGGAGAGTTTCGGAATTTTCAGAAGGCTGATCACCAAGGGAGGCGTAGTGGTTTTGGATTTCATCTGAACCAGCAGGTCTGTACCGCCGGCAATCAGCTTGGCCCCGGCCCCATGCTTTTCCATTAACTCCAAAGCTTCTGCCAGGGAGGAAGGAGAGGAAAACTCAAATTTTCTCAGACGCATCGCTCACTCCTTGAAAAATTAGCGTGTTCTCGGACCGCCGATTCTTCCCTGGAAAACCCCGAAGAGAAAAAATGGTGAAGGGTAAAATATGCTTTATCCACTCAAAATCCGGTCATTCACGGCCGGGAATTCTCCCCTTACCGCCGTAACTTTGGCGAGGTCAATTTCAGACCGCAAGATACATTCTTCGTCTCCTCCGCTGGACAGGATGACTCCCCAGGGATCAACGATCATGCTGTGCCCGCAGAAACGGGCTCCCCGATTGATGCCTACGCAATTGCTGGAAATCAGAAAAGCCGAGTTCTCAATGGCCCGGACTCGATTCAGCATGATCCAGTGTTCCAGGCGGGGATAGGGCCACCCCGAGGTCACCAAAAACAACTCCACCCCCTTGTCCAGCATGGCCCGGAATAATTCCGGGAATCGCAAATCGTAGCAAGTCGCAAGACCGATTTTCCCCAGGGGGGTATTTTCGACCACGACTTCGCTTCCCCGGGAAAGGATTTGGCTCTCCCTCGATCCATACCCGTACAGATGAATTTTGCGATAGATGCCTACCCGTTTCCCTTCGCGGTCCAGGAGCAGACTGGTATTGTATAGCCGGCCATCCTTATTTTCCACGAAACTTCCGGCATGAAGGTAATAACCGTGTTCCCTGGCCTTGGCCGACATCCTCTGGATGGTCTCTCCATTCAGGGGCTCCGCCTCTTGGGCGTAAAGATCAAAGGAAAAATAGCCGGTATTCCAAATCTCCGGAAGGATCACCAGGTCCGAGCCTTTCGCCCGGTCCAATAGGGCTTCGGCGCGAGCGAGCCTCTCCGATTTCTTTTCATCTTCTACCTTCATCTGGATCGAAGCGATCTTCATCATCCCCTCGTGCCTTCTTTTAGATAGTTCAGTACTCTTACCCCGTAATCGCAGCGGAGCTTTCTTCCTGTTTTGGGATGCTCCAGCTCAACTCCGAAATAGCTGCTGTAATGGATCTTTTCCGGAAGGATGGCCACGGTTCCGGAAAAGATGGCCATCCCATCCAGGTTGCGGTCGTCCAGGGCATTTTTAACGAACCTTAAGAGGTCCTCGGGGGGCATGATGGCGGACAGAGGGGCTTCTTGATACAGGATCTTTTCTCCCTTTTCATTCTTTGCCCAACTTCGGAGCCGAATCTGATCCCAATCCTTCCGGATTTCCTTGAGGTTCCACACCCGAGAAGACATGACATTGGGACAGACTTGCTTTGATTTGATGATGCTGACTGTTTCCAACTCCCGGTCGGTATGGTCGCTGCCTGCCCCTACGTAGATGTCATCTCCCCGGCATAAAAGGACGAACTCTGCTTCCCCAGAGGTCTTATCTCCGATCACTTCAATTTCGTCGTCGAGGAGGATCAGGTGGGAGATGACCTCATAGGCAGTGGGGGCGGAGGCGGGCGCCGCGATCCCCTCCTTTTTGAGTTCTTCGATATGTCTTTTCACCTTCTCCTGGTCCCGGCCCGTGTATCCGGCATTGACCATCCTCCTTAAAGGGAAGAAGATTTCTTCCACTTTCCCGTCCTGTTCTAAATAAAATTTAAGCGTTTTCACTGCAGGTTCCTCCGCGAAAAGAAAAAATTCTACCGGTAATATCGGATTTCGAAGGTTATGCAACCCCGGGGAATATCATAGGGGCCGTGCTTCATTCCCGGTGGGCGGCAGGCATAAAACCCGGCACAGAAGGTTTGTTTCTTGGCCAAATCGATCAGTTCTCCTTCCACGATCCATACTTCTTCCCAAAAATCATGGACCAAGGTCTCGGCGGTTTTGATTCCGGGGGGAAATTTTAGGAGTCGGGTGTAAGACTTCGTTTTCGGGTCTTCGCTCAAGATCTTCTCCTTGATCCCCAGGGTATCGCCCTCCACGGGTCTCCAGGAATAATGGGTATCCGGGTCGATAAATTCAATCTCGGGCTTAGCCATGCTGGTTTTCTCCTTTCTCGGAATAATATTTCTCTTTTACTGGCGGCATTCTAAGGCCGCCAACTTGCTGTTGATCAGATGGATTTTAATGGCTTCTTTCGTTCTTTCCGCATCCTCTCCGGATAAAGCCTCCACAATCGCTTTGTGTTCGCTCAAGACTTCCTTGGCCCGCCCCTTTTTCCTCAGCGCCTCCCTGGCCGGAATGGTTATGTAGTCTCGAATGTTATTATAGGTTTGAACCATGAAGCGGTTTCCGCTGATTTCAACGAAAAAAAGATGAAATTTCCGGTCAAACTCCAAAAAAAGATTTTCATCATAATCTTTATCTTTTATGCAGGCTTCCTGTTGCCTTATGGTTTCCTGGATGTACCGCACCTGATCCTTGGACAGGTTTCCCACGATCTTGTTGGCCGTTGCCTCTTCAATGGCCTGCCGCAGCTCAAATAAATTTTCAATATCTTCTTTGCTGAAATAATTGACCGAAATCCCCTTCCGGGGATGAAAAATGATCAGATTCTCCGCAGCGAGCCTCAGGAAGGCTTCCCGGACCGGGGTCCTAGAAATTCCAAAGCTTTTCGCCAGGTCGAGCTCGCTGTAGATTTCCCCGCTGATCAGCTTTCCTTCCAGAATGCTGGATTTGATCGTTTCATAAGCCATGTCATTCAAGGGCCGGGGTCTTTGGAATTGAGCAAAGTCCTCGGGTAATTTTCTGGGCATCTTAATTTTTGGGTCTCCTGTGAAGGAAGCTTGTATACGGTATCTTAAATACTGTATCTCACCTTAAATGTCAATGGAGAAATTTACCGGAAGGGAAACTCCTTCCCCTTCACCCCCCACCCTGTCCCTTCATCGCCAGGGAGGAGGGAATTTTTCTTTATATTTCAACAAATTTTCCCTCTTCACGCCTCGGCGTGATAGGAAAGGTCAGGGCTGGGGTGGGGTATCTCATACACCCGTTAGAGTGCAGGATCGGGGGCTTGACGAAGGAAAGGTGAAGATCGGAGGGCCGGCAAGGACTGGATGCTAATCGACGGGACCAGAGTCAGGCGAATTTCAGGTTCTAACCCAACTGTTCAATAAAGGCGCATGGCAGAGACAGGGCGGGAAGGAGGCCATCTTCCAACGGATTAAGATGGCCTCCCCCCAGTTAAGAGTGGGAAATGGAATCACTAGTCCAGAATGGCTACCGGCCGCACCGGCGACCCGGTTCCCTTGCGGATCTTCAGCGGCAGAGCGATGAAGGTGAACCGTTTGCCCACCAGCTTATCCAGGTTGCAGAGGTTCTCATAGTGAGTGATCTTCCGCTCCCGGCAGACCATGTGGCAGGGATAGGTCTTGTCCAGGAACATATCCGGGCTGGTATTGTCCACCCCGAAACTGATCGCTCCCCGGTCGAGGATGTATTCGGTGGCCGCCCGGGTCAACCCGGGTTGATGGCTGGAGTACTCCGGTTTTCCATAGTACTTTTCATAATGGCCGGTATAGAACAGAACCACGTCCCCCGGGCGAATGTCCAGTTTCCATTTTTTCAATTGCGTTTCGATCTTCTCCGGACCGAACTGGGTCTGGACGGGAACGTCACTCACGTCGAGGCAAATGGCCGAGGTGACGCAATGCTCCAGGGGGATTTCATCCACCGAGGGAGCCTGGGGGTCCGGCGAGAGATGGCTCACCGAATCCACGTGGGTCGGACCGTGATCGCACATCATGATCCCGCTGGACCGATAGGAAAATCCCGTTCCCAGCATCCGTTTGGTTTCTTCATGGGATGCGTGTTCCCAAATGACCGTTTTGGCATGCCCGGGATATACCGGCATGCCGGTGTAAATGTCCTGACTCAAGTCGATGATTTTCTTTCCCTTGAAAAGCATTTCTCGATCCCCCTCGAATTTCTTGGAGGGGCGGGGAATTCCCCCGCCCCCGATGAAGTCCTGACCCCCGGCAGAACCGGGGATTTACCTTAAGGATATTAGCCTTTGGCTTTCTTTTCCTCTAAAGCCCTCAGGATGCGTTCGGGCGTGGCCGGATAATCGGTGACCCAAACCCCGATGGCATTGTGGATGGCCGACAGGATGGCGGGCGGGGCCGCGCTCGCAGTCATCTCCGAAAATCCTTTGGCCCCCCGCGGCCCGTTGGGATGGGGAACCTCGACGATATCCCAGACCATCTCCCGGGGCATGTCTGCGGCGGTGGCGATGGTATAATCGGCAAGATTGTCGGGCGCATGTTCCATGCTGGGATAGTAAGTGGTGAAGTCTTCGGTCAAGGCAAACCCGATCCCCATCATGGCCCCTCCGTTGATCTGGCCCCGGCAAAGAAGCGGGTTGATTGCTTTGCCGATCTCATACACCTGGATCAGCTT
>DASPRR010000323.1:0-4521 GCA_035624375.1 Thermodesulfobacteriota bacterium
GGTGTTTGCCCACCCCTTCAGGGCCGATGAAAAGGTAGGCATGGGCCAGCCGATCATTGCCCAGGGCATTGCGCAGAATGGCTATGGCCTTTTCCTGTCCTCTGATCTGGTCAAATGGCACGGTTCAACCTCGTAGGGAACCGGGGAGATGAGAGACGATCTCCCGATGAAGAGCCTCTTCGTCTTTCATTCCGTCCAGGACGATGATCCGACCGGGTTCATTCCGGGCTAGGGCTAAATAACCATTTCTTATCCGCTGATGAAAATCAAGAGCTTCCTTTTCAAACCGGTCTTCTTGGGTTTTGTCATTCTCCAGCCTTTTCCAAGCCCTTCTCAGCCCGACCTCCACCGGCAGGTCTAAAAGGAAAGTCAGGTCCGGTCTTATATTATCCAGGACCCGGGCATGGATCTCTTCAATCCAGACCAAGTCCAGACCCCGCCCAAATCCTTGATAAACTGTTGTGGCGTCGGCAAACCGGTCACACAGGACGGCTTTTCCTTCCCGGAGGGCGGGAGCGATTACCTGGCGGTAATGTTGAATCCGGTCGGCGACGTAGAGGAAAAGTTCGGTCATGGGCTCCATGCCGGCATTGTCGGATGAAAGGAGAATCTGCCGGATCTTTTCTCCTATTTGGGTTCCTCCGGGTTCCCGGGTGAGCAGGAAAGGACGTTTATATTTTATTAAAAAAGAGGTCAAGTGACCGATCTGGGTGGTCTTGCCGCACCCCTCAATCCCCTCGAAGGTTATGAAAATACTCAAGTTTCCCCCAATTTTTGAATAAATTTATTCTACTCTAAAAAATCTCATTTAGCAAATCACCGAGTCGCAGATCGCCGCTGCTAAGGTGGAAGGGGATAAGGGCTTGCTGGCAATCGAAGCCGGAATGAAAGAAACTTCTCCGAGGACTTTTTCCAGCAAACCAGGAGAGAACCGCGGGCAGGAAATTTAAGTGCTGCTTTCTTCTGGAAGAACGGGGGTATTTGAGGGGCTTGGGATCCCTCGGGCTTGGATTCCCGGGAAAACCTTCACCCCTCGGGCGCGTTTTGCAAATAGGGCCAAAAATGTATTGACGCTAAAGACTAAGCCGTTCGTGCTGAGCTTGTCGAAGCATGAACGGCTTAGCGATGCACCCTTCGACAAGCTCAGCACGAACGGTGACAGCCCGAGTAGACAAGGAAAACCAGAAGGGGCCCTTCACGAAGGCCGGATCACTCGCTTTCCCCGACGAATCTCGATCATCACCCCGTGTACATCCTTGGGATGAACCATGGCGATCTGATCGCCGTCGGCATCCTTGTGTTCCAAGACACGAACTCCGCATCTTTTTAGGTGGACAACGGCGGCGTCCACATCTTCCACGGTGAGACAGAGGTTCATCATCCCCTCCCCCCGTCGCTCCAAAAACCGCTGCACATGATCGACCGCTTCTCCATCCTTCAAGGGAGCCGCGAGTTCGATGGCTCCGTCGCCGAAGGGCAAGAAGACATTCTCCATCCCCAGATGATTCACCCGGCGGCGGTCTTTGGCCTTCAGGTTGAAACAGCGGGTGAAGGTTTCTATGGCGGCATCCAGGTCGCGGACGGCGATGGTTATGTGGTCAAAGCGGGTGACCTTCATTCTCTTCCCTCCTTCAAGCCGCTCTCCGGCTGGGGACTTCGGCCACGATGGTTCCGGTGATCACCTTTTCGGCTCTCTGGTTCTCCGCGAAGACCTCGGCCTCCATATAGTTTTTCGCGCCTTCGGTGTACTTCCGGGTAATCCGACCCTTGCAGGTGATCGTGTCCCCGGGCCAGACCTGGCGGCCAAAACGGACCCGGTACTTGCGCAGCTTCCCATCTCCCACCCAGTCGGTGATCATGTGGCTGAGGAAGCCCGCGGTCATCATGCCCATGGCGAAGACCCGGTCGTTGCCCGCCCGGATGGCATACAGTTCGTCATGATGGATCGGGTTGAAATCTCCGGAGGCGCCGGCATACTTCACGATCTGGGTGCGGGTGATCGGTGGCATCACCAGGGGGGCTGCTTCCTGTCCTTCGGAGATATCTTCGGAAAAAAGAACCTTCTTTGGCACGAGTCACCTCCTAATTCTTGACCGCACCATCAGTATGAAGGGTGGTTGTACGGGACACCAGAACCTTTTCCCCTTTCTGATTGCAAAAGGCATACTCTACTACCACAAAGGTCATCTTTCCCCCGCGCTTGCCGGGTTTCTCATAGGCATCGGAGACTCTGACCCTGCAGGTCAGCACGTCTCCGGCCAGGACCGGGTGGAAGTATTCGAATTCCTCCTCTCCATGAAGACGGAAACGGGGGTCCAAGCCGGCCAAGTCGGAGGCCGACTGCCCTATGCGCCAGAAGGCTTTGGTGGCCGCAAAGGTAGGGGGCGCCAGGATTGCCGCGAATTCGCTCTTGGCCGCGTAGGACGGGTCGTGATAAATCGGGTTGTCATCACCGATGGCGTTGGCGAATTCCCTGATTTTCCCCCGCTCCACGGGCATTTCAAAAGAGGGCAGCTCTTTGCCGATCCAATCCTGTATGGACATAGTTCAATCCTTCCCATTGAGTTTTACTACGGCTGGTGACCAGCCTCCTCAACGCCCCTTGAACTGAGGCTTCCTCTTTTCTATAAAGGCGTTCATCCCTTCGATCCGGTCGTCGCTTCCATGAACGAGGGTACGGGCCAGCCTCTCGTATCCCAAGCCTATAGCGAGGCCGGTCTCCATTCCCATGTTCATCGCCATTTTCGCCAGTTTCAGGGCCAACGGGCCCTTGTCGGCTATCTTCCTGGCAATGTCCATCGTTCGGTTCATCAAATCATCTGCGGGAAATACTCTGTTGATCAGACCGATGCGCTCGGCTTCCCGGGCGTCGAGGATATCTCCGGTGAAGATGAGTTCTTTAGCCCTCCCGATCCCCACCAGTTTCTGCAACCTCTGCGTGGCCCCGCCGCCGGGAAAGATTCCCAGATTGATTTCCGGCTGCCCGATGCGGGCATTCTCGCTGGCCACCCGGAAATCACAGGCCATGGCCATCTCGCATCCTCCTCCCAGGGCCAGACCGTTGATGGCGGCGATAACCGGTTTTGACAAATTGTGGATTTGGGCGAAGATGTCGGGCTTCCTCTCCAACACGTCCCACATCGTGTTCTCTGCCATTTGCTTTATGTCCCCTCCGGCGCTGAAAACCTTCCGGCCCGCCCCGGTGATGATCACCACTTTCACCTCCGGGTCATTTTCGGCAACCTGCAGGGAGGTGGCGATGTCCTGGCGGACCTCGGCCTTCAAGGCGTTGCGCACATCCTCCCGGTTGAGGGTGACGATCCCCACCCCTTCTCTTTTTTCCCAAAGAATATTTTTGAACTCCATCCTTCCCTCTTCTTTCCTGGACGGGACTACATCCCGCCTGACTCGGCAGCGATTTTACACAGGGCACGCTGCACCGCACCTCTGCAGAAATTGGGTAACATCAACGCCTCCTGCAAAACTCCTAAGTTAATAGGAAATCGTCATTCCGGGCAAGCGAAGCGCGACCCGGAATCCAGGATTTTAAAAGCATTCTGGATTCCGGCTTCCGCCGGAATGACGGAGTAAGTGACTTTTGCAAGAGCCTCGGTAGAAATCCTAAATATTGTCCGAATATTTTGCCTTTCTCTTCTCGATGGCCGCGGCAATCCCCTCTTTAATGTCGTTCGTAGTGAAAGTCAGGGACTGGTGCGCCGCCTCCCGGTCCAGGGCCACTTCGATGCTGGGTTCTTCCAGGTTGATATAAATTGATTCTTTCATGGTCTTTGCTGCAACCATGGGCATGGCAGCGATCTTCCCGGCTATTTCCCGGGCTGCGGGCATCAGCTCTTCCGGTTTGACAACTTTGTTGACCATGCCGATGCGGTGAGCCTCGGAAGCGTCGATCAGGTCTCCCGTGGCCAGTAGCTCATAGGCTTTCGCCGCCCCCACAATCCGGGGAAGAAGATACGTTGCCGCCATCCCCGGATGCATGCCGATCTTGACGAAAGTGAAGCCGAACTTTGCTTTCTCCGAAGCGATCCGCAGGTCGCAGGCCAGGGCAAGGCAGGCGCCCGCGCCGATAGCATATCCATTCACTGCGGCAATCGTCGGGATCGTGAGGGTGCGGATCGTCAAGAAGCTTCGGTAAAACTGGCGGACCTCTTCTTTATGCCGGAACGGCGGGATTTCCGTCCTTTGCTGCATAATCTTGAGGTTTCCCCCGGCGCTGAAGGCCTGCCCGTTTCCGGTCAGGATCAAGCCCTTGACCTCCGGGTCCCGTCTGATCTCCTCGATTGCCTGGGGAAACTCCAGGCTCATCTCATGGTTCATGGGGTTCAGAGCTTCCGGAAGATTCAGCTTGAGCAGGACGATCTCATCCACTTTTTCCAAAAGCAGGGTCGAATATTGCATCTTCTTTCCTCCCATCGGAAATGAGTTTGGCTCATTCCAACTCCCCGTCCAGATCCTTCCACTCTCTCCGTTTCCACCCGGGCAGGTTAGGAAGGATCAGGAGGA
>DASPRR010000365.1:0-3344 GCA_035624375.1 Thermodesulfobacteriota bacterium
GAAAGAACTAGAATTCCTTGACACAAAAGGCCCTTCCCTGTAAACTCCCACCACAGAGCCAACAAGGGAGTTCACCTTAAATTCATCGCACGAAAGGACCAAGACCATGATCTACGAAATCCGTACCTACCGCCTCGCCCCAGGGAGTGTGGCCGAGGTCGAGAAGCGCTTCGGTGAGGCGTACGAGCACCGTAAAAAGTATTCTCCAATCGTTGCCTTCTGGCACACCGAGATCGGCCCGCTGAACGAGATCATCCACGTCTGGCCGTATCAGGACCTGGGAGAGCGTGCCCGCGTCCGGGCCGAGTCCGCGAAAGACCCGAACTGGCCGCCCAAGATCTCCGACTTCGTCCTCTCCATGCACTCTGAAATCCTGGTTCCCTTCCCGTTCTCTCCGCAGCTCACACCGGGAAAGATGGGACCGTTCTACGAGATGCGCATTTACACGATCAAGACCGGTACTCTTCCCGACATCATGAAGGCTTGGGAGCCCAAACTGCCCGAACGAATGAAGCTCTCGCCCCTTGCCGTCGCCGGGCATGTGGACCTTGGCGAAGTTAACCGTTTCATTCATATCTGGCCCTATAACAGCCTCGATCAGCGCGAAAGGGTCCGGTCCACGGCCCGGCAGGCCGGCGTGTGGCCGCCGGGGGGAGGCGCCGGGCGCCTGTTGACCATGGCGAATAAAATCATGATGCCATCCGCTTTTTCCCCGATGCAGTAGCGAAAAAGAGGAACCCTGCCCCGACCGGTGCTCTTTGCGCGAATCTCCTTGCCCCCCGGGCACGAACGACCCAAGCACGCGGGAAATATCAATCCTCCACAGGCCGACCCCCGGCAGAGCCGGGGGTTCACTTAAGTAAATTATTCGAGGGCAGACAAAAAGGGTAAGGCATTTTTGTCCCCTTCCTCAGCCGGGTTGCGGGGGTCCCTGCAGCCACCCGTTTGCTTCGACCGCCCTCGCCTTTTCTCCAGTTGTCTTTTGGGTTCAATCCATGTAACGGCCTAGCCCCAAATACAGTCTTTTTCCCCACAAAATACACTCACGGCCCTATTTACATCCTGAATCATTACCAATATTCATAAAGATATATCGTAACAAACTGGAGGACTTGACCGGTGTCCGGCCGATGGGGGGATACGCAGAGAGCCGGGCCATATTTTTCCCGGGCCAAAGGCCCGGCCAGGAGGAAAGATAAAAATGAAGACTGCGATAGGTCTCCTCATTAAAATGGGTGTGGTTATCCTTTCGGTTACGGGTTTTCTCACGCCTTTGGCCAAGGGTGCCGATCCACCCGTTGCTCTCACCCCGGTGATTTCCGGCCTGACCCAGCCGGTGCATATCACCCATGCGGGCGATGGCAGCGGGAGATTGTTCCTGGTACAACAAACCGGGCAAATCAAAATCTATCAAAATGGCGCCTTGGCGCCTGTCCCCTTTTTGGATATCAGTAGTCGCATAAGCTGCTGCGGGGAACAGGGGCTTCTCAGCATTGCCTTCCCTCCCCAGTATGCCCAAAAGAAATATTTCTACGTATCCTACACGAATACCAGCGGCAATTCGGTGATCTCGCGCTTTTCTTTAACAGTCAATCCGGATGTGGCTGACCCGGCGACAGAGCAGATCCTGCTTACAATCACTCAGCCCTTTTCCAATCACAACGGCGGGCTGATGGCCTTTGGCCCGGACGGATTTCTGTACATTGGCTTTGGGGATGGCGGGTCGGGAGGAGACCCCAACAACTTTGCTCAGAATCTCACTGATTTGCCCGGCAACCAGAAGCTACTGGGAAAAATGCTGAGGATCGATGTGGAATCCGGGACTCAGCCCTATGCCATTCCTCCCACCAATCCGCTATTGAACGGGGTTCGTAGCGAAATATGGGCCCTGGGCCTCCGCAATCCCTGGCGGTTTTCTTTTGACCGACAAACGGGAGACCTGTACATCGGCGACGTAGGCCAGGCCTCTTTTGAAGAAATCGATTTTCAACCGGCGGCAAGCCCCGGGGGGCAGAATTACGGCTGGCGGTTAATGGAGGGAAATCATTGCTTCAACCCCCCTACAAACTGCAACGACGGCACCTTGACCCTTCCCGTTCATGAATACGACCACACCCAAGGCGATTGTTCCGTGATCGGCGGTTTTGTGTACCGGGGGACACGCTACGTTTCCATGCAGGGGGTTTACTTCTATGGGGATTTGTGCTCCGGGCGGATATGGGGGTTGAGAAACCAAGGGGGAACCTGGCAGAATCAGCTGCTCATCGACAGCTCCCTGTCCATTACCACCTTTGGGGAGGACGAGAACGGGGAAATTTATGTCGCTGACTATGCAGCCGGGATCATCTACCGGATGGTGATCGCCGGAAGGCTCGGCATTTTCAGGCAGGGAAGTTGGTTTCTGGATTCAAGTGACTATGGCGTGTGGGAGGGATGCGTCCTGGATTCTTGCCTGGGCCCATTCGGCTTCCCCTCCGATGTGCCCGTGGTGGGAGATTGGACTGGGACCGGTACATCCAAGATCGGGACCTTCAGGAATGGGCAATGGTTCCTGGACCTGAACGGCAATGGCACCTGGGATGGCTGCGGGACTGACGCCTGCATTGCTTCCTTTGGTCTGCCGACCGACATTCCGGTGACCGGCGACTGGACCGGCTCCGGCACCTCTAAGATCGGGACCTTCAGGAATGGGGAATGGTTCCTGGACCTGAACGGCAATGGCACCTGGGATGGCTGCGGGACCGACGCCTGCATTACTTCCTTTGGTCTGCCGACCGACATTCCGGTGACTGGCGACTGGACCGGTTCCGGCACCACCAAGATCGGGGTCTTCAGGAACGGTGCGTGGTTCCTCGACTTGAACAGCAATGGAGTTTGGGATGGCTGCGGGGTTGACTTATGTATTCCTTCTTTCGGAGGTTTTCCAGGTGACCTTCCGATCACTGGAAAGCCAGGAAGCTGAACATGGCAAACCTGCCAAGGAAGGGAGATAGAACGATGGCCGGCAATGAAAGACTGATCAAGATCTTCGAGCACGCACTTCAACAGGAATTTACGGGGAGAGACTTCTTCAAGAGCTCCCTTCAAAGGATGGGATGGGGGTCGGCGGTGAGCGCCTTTCGACGTCTCATCCAGGAAGAAGAAAAACATATAGAAATGATCGAAAAGATTCTTTCAGGCCTGAAGAAAGGATCCCCCATAGACCTGTCCCCCGCAAAAAGCCCGGCAGAGGGACCGTTCAATCACTTTGAGGAAAGGGCCAAGAAAGAGTTCTTCGCCCAATGCCTGGAGGGTTCCATGGTCCCCGAGGTTACGATCTTCAACACCGCCTGGCTTATCGAAAA
>DASPRR010000372.1:0-7251 GCA_035624375.1 Thermodesulfobacteriota bacterium
CTCAGCATGGCAAAATCCTTTCCGGCCCTGCCCCGCCCGAGTCTGGACGGGATGTCTCGTGATTTCTTGGAAAGCCTTTTTGTTGGAGAGGATCTTCGGAGAGAAGGATTCCGGGAGAAAAAGGTAGAGGAGAAAGAACGATGCTGATTCCGCAGAAGAATGACGTCCGCGACATCTTCCCTCCTCCCCGCCGGTGAGCAAAAAGAGAAATTACGGCCGGCCTTTTTAAAGTCACCTTACCATATTACATCCCACCTTCCCTGTCAAGAAAATTTTAGCCTAATGAAAATTCATTTACTATTACCAAATATTAACTCCCCCGCCTCGTTGCGGGTTGCCAGTTCCTGGTTACTGGTTGCTGGTTACCCGTTAAAGGAAATAAATCCTTCTGGAATTGGCCCGACCCAGCCCATCCTGGGAAACAAGAAACAAGCAACCAAGAACCAGCAACGATTTCAAGCCCCCAGGTAGGCCTCCTGGACCAGACGGCTCTTCAAGAGCTCCCCGGCCGATTCCTGGAAAACGATCGATCCATTTTCCAGCACGTACCCCCGGTCGGCCTCCCGCAGGGCCATCCGGGCGTTTTGCTCCACGAGGAGGAGGGTGGTCCCGGCGGCCTTGATCTCCCGGATGATCCGAAAAACCTCTCGGACCAGAACCGGGCTGAGGCCCATGGAGGGTTCGTCCAGGAGGAGAATCTGCGGCCTGCCCATGAGGGCCCGCCCGATGGCCAGCATCTGCTGTTCGCCCCCGCTGAGGGTCCCGCCGAGCTGGGCTCTTCTCTCCTGGAGTCGGGGGAATCTTTCCAGGGTTTTATCCAGGTCTCTCCGAACCTCCTGGCTGTCCTTGCGGATGTAGGCTCCCATTTCCAGGTTCTCCAGCACCGTCATCTGGGTTAGGATGGACCTGCCTTCCGGCACCTGGACCATGCCCTGGGCGACAATTTCATTGGGGGCAAGCCCGCGGATCTCCCTGCCGCGGAAAAGAATCTCCCCCTGCTTTGGGCGGTTAAAACCGGAAAGGGTGTTCAACAGCGTGGTTTTCCCCGCCCCGTTGGCCCCGATCAAAGCGACCATCTCCCCTTTCTTGACTTCCAGGGAAATCCCCTTGAGGGCTCGGATCGAACCATAGTGGACATGGAGGTTACGAACTTCGAGCATTCATGCCTCCCGCCCAAGGTACGCTTCGATGACCCGTGGATTGGCCCGGACCTCCGCCGGAGACCCTTCGGCGATCTTCTGCCCGAAATCAAGGACCGCGATGCGGTCGCAGATATCCATGATCACCCGCATGTTGTGTTCGATAATAAAGATCGTCTTCCCCTGTCTCCGGATTTGAAGGATCAGATCGTTGAGGTCACGCACTTCCTGCGGGTTCATGCCGGCGGAGGGTTCGTCCAGCAAGAGGAGAGAAGGCTCGGTCGCGAGGGCCCGGGCCATCTCCAGCCTTCGCTCTTCCCCGTAAGCCAGATTGGAGGCCTTCTCCTCCTTTTTCGCCAGGAGGTGGAAAAACCCCAGCCATTCCTCCGCGATCTTCCTGGATCGTGCATTCTCCGCCCGATCCCCGGGAAGGCGGAGGGCGGCCGACCACAGCCCGCCCCGCGTCCGGCTGTGCCGGCCCACCATGACGTTCTCCAGGACCGTCATTTTTCCGAAGAGGCGGATATTCTGGTACGTACGGGCGATCCCGAGCTGACAGATGCGGTAGTCGGGGAGGAGGGAAATTTCGTTCTGCCTGAAGAATATGCGCCCCGCAGAAACAGGAAGCGCCCCGGAAACAAGGTTGAAGAGGGTCGTCTTTCCCGCCCCGTTCGGGCCGATTAGGCCAAAGACCTCCCCTTCACGCACCTCCAGGCTGACCCCGTCCAGCGCTCTTAGCCCGCCGAAGACCCTGCTGGCCTGGTACACCTCAAGGAGCGGGGACACGATTTTCCCTCCGGAAGATTTTGGACCATCGCTTCCACGAAAAGGTATTTTCCTCAATCAGCCCTTCGTGGCGGACCAACATGATCCCCACAAACATGAGCCCGTAGACCAAAAGGCGGTATTCAGCCAGAAAACGCAGAAACTCGGGGGCCAGGGTGAGCAGCACCGCGCCGATGACCGGCCCGATGAAAGTCTGGGCGCCCCCCAGAACCACGAAGAGGAGGATTTCGATGGAACGGTCCACCTCGAAATCATGGGGGGAGATGAAGGTGACGAAATGAGCGTACAGCGCCCCGGCATAGGCGGCCAGAAGAGCTCCCAAGGTAAAGGCATACACCTTGTAATAGACGGCATTTACCCCCATGGCTCTCGCTGCCTCTTCATTCTCTTCGATCGCCCGGAATGCCCTTCCCAGCCTGGAGTCCTTCAGGCGGTAGAAGAAGAGGAGCAAAAGGGCCAGGGAAAGATACACGATGGTGTTGTTGGTGGCCTTGGGAACGTTGAAAATTCCCAGCGCTCCGCCGAAGGCCTCGATGTTCATCACCACCACAACCCAGATGATGTTGAAGGCCAGGGTGGCGATGGCCAGGTAGAGGTCCCGAAGGCGGAGCGTTGGCAGACCGATACAGAAACCGAAAAAGCCTCCCACCAGGGCTCCCGAGGCCGTGGCAAGAAAGAAAGGCCATCCCAGCTTGGTCATGAGCAGGGTGGAAGTGTAGGCCCCGATGCCCATGAAGGCTGCGTGCCCCACGGAGAGCTGCCCGGCCAGGGCGGTAATATAGAGGCTCAGCGCCAGGATGCTGTTGATCCCGATGAAGGTCAGTACTTGGCTGGTGTAAGCGTCAAACATGAAAACACAGTGTCATTGTGAGTGTGAGTGTGATTCTCGGCACTTTTCCATTCCGCATTCCGTATTTCAAATTTACTTGACGACTCTCCCGAACAGGCCGCTCGGCCGGATCAGGAGGACCACGAACATGAGGGCGAAGGCCACGGCGTCCCGGTAGGAAGAAGTTAAGTAACCCACACTCAAAACCTCCACGAACCCCAGAAACAGGCCGCCCACCATGGCCCCGGTGATATTTCCCATTCCCCCCAGGATGATGATGGTCAAACCCTTCAGTCCGACCATTTTCCCCATGAGCGGAGAGACGGCGTTGAAATTCAGCCCCAGAAGAACCCCGGCCACCCCTCCCAGGGCCGATGCCACGGCGAAGGAAAGAAAGATGATCCGGTCCACCGGGATTCCCAGGAGTCCCGCGGTGTACAGGCTTTCCGAGGTGGCCCGCATGGCCTTTCCGATCTTGGTCTTCATGATAAAGACCTGGAAGACGGCCATGATCCCGAAGCTGATGCCCAGAATCACGATCTGGAGAAGGGAAATCTGGAAGGGGCCCAACTGGTAGAATTCGGTTTTAATGCTCACCGGAAAGCGCGTGGATTCGGCCCCGAAGATAACCTGGGCCAGGCTTCGCAGGAAGATGGAGAGCCCGATGGTGCTGATCAGGGGAGCGAGGATGGACACCTTGCGCAGGGGCCGGAAGGAGACCCGCTCGATGATCATGCCGAGAACGGCCGCCCCAGCCATCGCTCCGATGAGCGACCAGAAGATGTCCAGGTGCCCGATGGTCACGAGGAGGAGGGCGATGTAGGCCCCCAGCATGAAGACCTCCCCGTGGGCGAAGTTGATCATCCCCAGGATACCGAACACCAGGGTATACCCCAAAGCCACGAGGGCATAGGTAGACCCCAGAGTCAGCCCGTTTACGAGTTGCTGGGCAAGCATGTCGGGTGGAATTTCATCCTGGCGAATTTAATCCAGGAGTGCGTATTTTCCATCCCGGAGGGTCAGGATGAAGACCGATTTTTCCGCATCCCCCTTTCCCGGCTTAAATGTGTGCACACCCGAAATCCCGGGGAAATTGGTGATGCTCGCCAAGGCGTCTCGAATCTTGGTGCGGTTTTCCGGCGTGCTCTCCGTCACCCCTGCCTTTTTGATCGCCTCGGCGATGATGTACAGGGCATCGTAAGCCTGGGCGTGAAACTGGTTGGGTTTCTTTTTGTACTTTTCCTGGACCCGGGCCACGAATTTCTTGACCTTGGGGTCCGGGTTGTCCGGGAAGAAGCCCGAGGCCCAGATCGCCCCTTCCATGGCCTTTCCCGCCAAATCAAGGATCTTCGGATCATTGAACCCGTTGGAGCCCAGGATGGGACAGTTGATCCCCTGCTTGCGCATCTCGATCATCAGCTGGGCGCTCTCCTGGTAGTACCCGGTCATTACCACCGTCTCGGGCTTGAGGGCTTTCAGCTTGCTCACCTGGGCGGAGAAGTCGATGTCCCCTTCGGCGTAGCTGATCTTGTCCTGGACCTTGATCCCCTCCGCGGCCAGCGCCTTCTCGTAAATCTTGGTCAAATCCACTGAGTAGTCCAGGTTGTAGGAAGTGATGATCACCACGCTGCTGGTCTTGAACTTCTTCTTGGCCGCCTCCACCACAAAGGGGATGGCGTAGGCTTCGGGCAGGGCATTGCGGAAAACATAGGGTAGGTTGTCCGTCAACCCGGCGCCGGTGGCCGAAGCCGTGAATTGGACCATCTGGGCCTGGTTGGAGACGGGAGCGGTCACCCGGGTGGTCCCGGTCAACTCGGCGCCGATGATGACTAAAACCTTATCTTTGGTAATGAACTTCTGGACCACGTTGACCGCCTGCCGGGGGTCTGCCGAGTCGTCCCCCTTTAAGATAGAGATCTTTTTGCCCAGGACCCCGCCGGCCGCATTGATCTCATCCATGGCCACTTCGAGGCCCTCATAGGTGGAGATCCCGTATTGGGCGGCCGTGCCGGTCAAACAAGAGACGTTGCCGATGAGAATCTCTCCCGCCGCCGAAGCGTCCGAGAATTCACCCCCTAGGGCACAAACAGCCAGGAGACAGCAGAATCCGATTATGATTCCTGTTTTCATCTTCTTCCTCCTTCCCCTTAGAATTGCAGCCAAAGTATTATACTGTAGGGGCTCTGTCAAGAAATTTTTGGCCGCAACTCCGTTTAGGCCGAGACGAAATTTGAATTGACAAGCCCCGTCGATTTTTGGTAAAGAGGGGTAAATTCTTTTACGTTTTCGATCATGGCAGCCTATTCCGTCGCGGGTTCAGAAGAAGGGGTGAACAATTGAAGAGGACCGGCTTCCAGGTCGATCTACGCATTGCTGGCAAACAAACAAGCAAACGGGAGTGTCCGTCGGATCAATCCCTTCGCAGGAAAAGGGAGGGAGTTCTTTCCCGGGATTTTTTGGGGGGCAGGAGAGTTTCTGCCCCCCTGAAACCGAAAGGAGAATAACCATGAACCAGAGAAGGAATTTTCAGGCTTGGGTCTTTTTCGCTCTTTTCCTGGGCATCGCGGCGGTTCTGATTCCCGGAAAGGGAATGGCTGCCGACTCCATTCCCATCGGGATCCTGCTCCCATACACCGGCCCCCTGGGATGGGTGGCTGCCTGCCAGACCGGGGCCGACATCGCCCGGGATGAGATCAACGCCGCAGGAGGGGTCCTGGGGCGGCAGGTCCAGTTTTTCGTCGCCGACGACGAAGGCAAGAGCGACAGCGCCATTGCCGGAGAAGAAAAGCTCATCAACATCAACAAAGCTCCGGCCATCATCGGTCCTACTTCGGTCACTTTCCGTTCGGTCATGCCCATCGCCATAAAAAACAAGGTGGTGCAGATTTCCCCCACCGCCGGGACGACAGCCCTGGATTTTGTGAAGGAAAAATACGTTTTTCGCACGGTATCCTCGGATGTGGTCATGGGAACCGGAATGGTTTTTGAGGCAGCCAAACGGAAGTACCAAAAGGCGGCCCTCTTCTTCGGGGATGATGAGAGCGCCCAGTCCATCCGCGGGGTTCTGGTGCCGGCCTGCAAAGCCGCCGGAATCGAGATCGTGGGCGATGTGACTTTCACCCAGCGCCAGACCTCCTACCGTTCCGAGCTCCTCTCCGCCCTGAAGAACAAGCCCCAGGTCATCTTCTTCGAGGCCGACCCGCAGACCAGCGCGGTGATCTTCAAGCAGGTGACCGAGTTGAAGATGGCGGGGGACTGGATCGGGACCGACTTCGTGAGCGATCAGTTCCTGCAGGCCACCTGGCCCTACAGCAAGGGGGTGGGGGCGGTGCAGCCGGCGGCCAAAACGAGCCCTCGCCTGGATGCCTTCGCCAAGGAAGTGGAGAAGCGCAGGGGCAAGCCGGGAATCCCGGTCTTCACCGTGAATGCTTACGATGCCATGATCATTATGGCTCTGGCCATGGAGTTCGCCAAAAAAACGGACGGGGAGTCCCTTGCGGAGAATATCCGCAAGGTGGCCAACCCCCCGGGGACCAAGGTCTACAGTTTTGCCGAGGGAGTCAAACTCCTCCGCCAGGGCCAGAAGATCGACTATGAGGGTCTGGCCGGCCCGCAGAACTTCGACGAATACGGAAACGTGGTGACCTCGCTGGGAGTCTTCAAGATCGAGGACAACCAGCGCAAAGCCATCGGGTTCCTGGATGAGAACGACTTCGGAGAACTGCTGGGCAAAGTCAGGCAGCTTTACGCCACCGCCCAGCAGAAGAAATAGGAAGGGATGGCGGGTGAGGGCTTCGGGCAAGCCCTCACCCCTCAAAATAGCGAATGCTGGCTCTATCCATCGGCTTCGGAATCATCACCGGAGGGGTTCTGGCTCTGGCCGCCCTGGGTTTGTCCCTCCTCTTCCGGACGGTGAAGTTCATCAACTTCGCCTATGGTGATGTTTTGGCCCTGGGAGCCTATCTGACCTTTTTCTTCAATTTCACCCTGGGGCTGCCCCTGGTGCTTTCCGCCCTCCTGGGGATGGTCTCCACCGGAATCGTGGGGGTGATCATCCACAAGGCGGTGGTCAAGCCGCTCCGCGAAGGGGTCAAAGCCGGGCCCTTGACCCTGCTCATCGCCACAATGGGCACGGCCTTCATCATCCGCAACGCCATCTTGATCATCTGGGGCCCGGAACCCAAGATGTACAACGTGGCAACCCAGGAGGCCATGAACCTAGGCCCCTTCCTGATCACCCCCCTCCAGCTCATGGCCATCGGAATCTCTGTGCTGATCATGGTCCTGATCTATCTCCTCCTCCAGCACACCAAGCTGGGAAAGATGATCCGCGCCACTTCCGACAATATAGACCTGGCGCGGATTCGGGGGATCCGCACGGAAAAGGTGGTCGTTTGGACCTGGCTTCTTAGCTGCGGCTTGGCGGGCCTGGCCGGGGTGATGCTAGGCCTCATGGGCGCGGTGGACAACCATATGGGGATCGAGATGCTCCTGGTG
>DASPRR010000388.1:0-5047 GCA_035624375.1 Thermodesulfobacteriota bacterium
GGGGCGGCCGGTGACCCTGGCCGCTTCCATGGCCAAACGATATGCCACGGATATGGCCATGAAAGTGACCGTGGATGCGGTGCAAATCCTCGGGGGTTACGGGGTCATGCAGGATTACCGGGTGGAGCGTTATATGCGGGAGGCCAAAATCGGCCAGATCGTGGAAGGTACCAATCAAATCCAGAGGATCATCATCGCTCGGGAACTATTGAAATAAAAGTTTCGAGTTTCGGGTTCCGTGTTTCGAGTTAGAAACCCCCGAGCTACGGTTCTGCTTTCAACTTGGAACCCGAAACTTGGAACCCGAAACTTTTTGGTTAAGGGCTAAGCATGAAACGGCGCATACTGACGTTCATCAGCAGGGCGATCCCGATCAGGTTGGTCACCATCGCTGTGCCCCCGTAGCTCACCAGGGGGAGGGGAACCCCTACTACCGGAAGAATCCCCACCACCATTCCCACGTTGATAAAACTCTGCCAGAAGAGCATGGCCGTTACCCCGATGGCCAGGGTTGCTCCCGCCCGATCCTTTGAGGTTTTGGCGATCTTTAGCCCCCGGGAGATGAGGAAGAGAAGAAGGAAGAGAAGGACAATACAACCTGCGAAGCCCCATTCTTCGCCGAGCACCGAGAAGATGAAGTCTGTATGCTGCTCCGGCAAGAAATGGAGCTGGCTCTGGGTCCCCTTAAGAAATCCCTTGCCGAAGATGGTCCCCGAACCCACGGCGATCTTAGATTGGCTGATGTGATAGCCGGTTTTCAGAGGATCCAGGTCAGGATTGATGAAGGTGAGCAGGCGGTTCTTCTGGTATTCCTTGAGGAAAATCCAGAAGAGGGGGATCGCTGCCGAAACTCCCGCTCCCAGGAACGCCCAGGTCTTAAACCGCACCCCGACAAAAAGAAGAATGGAGGTAAAGATCAATAGAAGAAGAAGCACGGTACCCAAGTCGGGCTGTTTGAAGATGAAGAGGATCGGCAGCCCAACCAGGATAAAAGGAATCCCCAGTTCGCGGAGGCCATACCCCCTGGGGTTTTCCTTCTCTGTGAAGAAGCGGGTCATGGCCAGAATCAGGGCAATCTTGGTCAGCTCCGAAGGCTGAAAGGAGAAAAAGCCCATGGGAAGCCACCTCTGGGAACCGGAAGTAGTCCGCCCGAAGGCCATGACCAGGATGAGAAGAAGAAGGCACAGAAGGTAGAAGGGGTAGGAAAAGCGGACAAAAGTACGATAGTCAAAGCCGAGAACCAAAATGGCCAGCCCGAGCCCCAGAATCAACCAGTAGGTCTGTTTGATAAAGAGCGGGGTGGCTGCGCCGGTGTGGGGAAAGGTGGAACTGTAGATATTCAGAATCCCCAGGCAAGATATGATGAAGGCGGTGACCAGGGTAGGCCAGTCAAAGTTAATGATCAGACGCCGGTCGAGCATGATTTATCCCTCATCAGACCTGGCGGCTGTCGGTTGAGCAGCGATTCGGGCAGGGGCCGAAGGAAGGTTTTTCATTTTTTGGTAATAGTATTCTAAAACCTGCCGGGCCACCGGAGCGGCGGCCGCCCCGCCTCCCCCGCCGTGTTCCACCAAAACCACTACAGTGATCTCCGGATTGTAGGCGGGAGCGAAGCAGGCAAACCAGGCATGATCCTGCAGCTCCAGAGAGGTGGACTCGCTCTTCCCCTCCTTTCTTTGAACAACTTGAGAGGTCCCCGTCTTTCCGGCCACGTTGAATCCCTCGACCCGAGCTCTGGCTCCTGTACCGGTGGGAGAATTAACCACCCCCCAGAGGGCCTCCCGGACAAACTCGATGGTCTCGGAGGAGATGGGAATATTTCTTAAGACCAGGGGGGGAAACTCCTTCAAGCTCTCCCCATGGGGCGCCAGGATGGTCTGGACGATGCGCGGCTGAAAGTAATTTCCTCCGTTGAAGAGAGCCGAGAGGGTGCAGGCCATCTGAAGGGGAGTGGCCAGGTTATAACCCTGGCCGATGGCGACCGTTAGATTTTCCCCGGCCTGCCAAGGAGTTCCGAACCTCTTCATTTTCCAGGAGGAGGTGGGAACCAAACCTGGTTTTTCCAGGCCCAGGGGGAAACCCGTGGGGTCTCCCAGGCCTGCCGCGGAGGCGTATTTGGCAATCCGATTCACTCCCAACCGCATGCCCAGCTGGTAGAAATACACGTCGCAGGATTCCACGATGGCTCTACGCAGGGTGATCCATCCATGCCCTTCCTTATTCCAACATCGATATTCCCTATTTCCGAAAGGATATACTCCAGTGCACTGGAAAGCGGTTTCCGGGGTAATCATTTTCTCTTCCAGACCGGCCATGGCCACCAGGATTTTGAAGACCGATCCAGGGGGATACTGGCCCTGGATGGTCCGGTTCTGCAAGGGATGGGCCGGGTTATCCACGATACTCTTCCAGTTTTCGGCGGAGATTCCCCTGGCAAAGAGATTGGGGTCAAAGTCCGGTTTGCTGACCAAGGCCAGAATGTCGCCGTTGCGGGGATTCATGGCCACGATGGCTCCTCGCTTTCCGGCCATGGCTTCTTCGGCAGCCCTCTGGAGCTCCAAGTCCAGGGTGAGATAAAGGTTATTTCCCGGATTGGGTTCAACCTGTCCCAGAACCCGGATTTTCTGTCCACTGGCATTCACTTCGATCTGGCGGCCCCCGTTTTCGCCCATCAGGTCCAGCTCGAATTTCCTTTCGATCCCGTATTTCCCCACAAGGTACCCCAGCTTGTGATTCAAGAATTCTTCCTGCACAAGTTCTTCCTGGCTAATTTCGCCCAAATAGCCGATCAGATGGGAGGCCAGATTCTTATAGGGATAGTTCCGGCGGATGACCACGTCTACGACTACGCCCGGCAGGTCAAGGCGCCGAGTCTCCACCATAGCCAGCTCTTCCCGAGTGATGTTGGTCTTGATCTTCAGCGGCTGGTGGAGCGGAATGCCCCGGGCTCCCTCCAGTCTGGACCTTATCTTTTCCTCGGGTGTGGAGAGGATACGGCTGAGGGACCGAATCAGGGCTTCCATGTCCGGAACGTCCTGCCGGTAGAGAGATACATCGAAGGATGGGAAACTGTCCACCAGAGGCACCCCATTTCGATCGAAAAGGGTTCCCCGGGGCGCGGCGATCTCTTGAATTCGGATGCGGTTGTTCTCCGAGAGAGCTCGGTAATATCCTCCCTTCAGGACCTGGAGATACCAGAGGCGGGAGAAGATGAGAGAGAAGGCTACGATGATGGCGATGTTGGCCAGAAGGAAAGCCTTGCTGATCTCGGGGGTTTCGTTTTTATCCAGTTTAAGCCGCATCGCTACGGAACCGCGGGAAAGGATTCTTCGGCCGGTGGGATATCCACTCGGCGGAACAGATAGAAAAGCGGCCAGATGGCTGCGCAAGTGATCAACATTTGGGGCAGAACCCAGATCGATGGGCGCCGGGCGAGATGAGAGGCGATCCCCAGAAACATGGGGAGAACCATCAGAAGGACGGATTGAAGGCTCATCAACACCGCCACCAGAATGATCCGGAAGACCAGGGTTTCTCCCAAAATCAGGATTTTCGCCAGAACCTTCAGGGAAAAGAAAATGCAGAGGTACACAAAGGCAAAGAGGCCCAAAGGCCCGCCCGAGAAGGTGTCGTAGAGAAGACCGCAGAAAAAAACCAGAAGGGCCCCGGGAAGGAGGGGGAAGGAGATTCCCAGAAAGACGACCAAAAGGATCATGAGGTCCGGCTTCAGATAGGAAGGAAAAATCAAGCTGACCAGGGTGGATTCAAGCAGGGTCAGAAGAAAAGCGGTCAGAAGAAAGATGAAAAAGCGGAACAAGGATCAGCCTTTCCCAAGTTCACCAAACCCCTCTCCAGCCAAAAAAGAAAGGGGATGGGTGAAGTGATGGTGGAAGCAGACGCCCAGGTTCTTTACGATGGACCTCTTGCTTCCCAGAATGTAGACCCATGGAGGAGCGAAGAAAATTTCGTCGCCGATCTTCTGAATCCGGATCGGGTTCCCGTTGTCCCGGAGTCCCAGGGCGAAAAGCTCGGTCTCGAAAAAGGAAACGATCTTGTCTTTCAGCCGGAGTTCCGTATCCACAAAGAAGAGCGCCAAATGTGGGATGAGGTCTTTCAAACGGGCCAGAAAGGCATGGATTTCGTCTCCCTCGATGTTTTTCGGGGGGGAGGATTTGACTTCCAGGTAAAGGAGCGAACCCTCCAGCAGGGCCACTACGTCGTAGTCCCCTCCGTACCGGCTACCCCGGCAGCGCAAGCCATAAAGGGCCGGGCAGGAAAATTCTCGCCGCAGAACCTCGGCCATGAACCACTCCAGAGTGGGACCGAGACTCGCCGGAGGAGCGTAGGGCAAACGGTATTGGGAATCCCCCAGGGCCTCAGCCAGTCCCAATTCCATCAAAATATGAACGTACTTTCGGCCCGTTTCCGGGGTGGAGAAGCGGACCACTTCGGAGACTCGGAAAACCCCTTTGCGGATCAAAATCTCCCGGAGGAAGAGGCGAAAGGAGTACCTTTTAAAGAGCTCGTAGAATTTCTCCTTTTTTTCGGGAGAAAAAACCGGCGGAAAGCAGAGGTGCTGAGTCGGATTTTGCCGGAAAAGGTCCAGACCCCTGCGGCGCAATACCCCCTTAAGTTCAGAAAACCCCTCCCGCTTTTCCTTGAAGGAAGAAAAATCTACCTGCAAGGCTCGCATGTCTTTCCGCAGATTTTCCAGAGCGCTGGCGATCTCTTTCAGGGACATGGGAAAATGGCGCCATAGATTCGTGTCAGGGTCAGTCTTGGTTCTAGTCTTAGTAAAAACCGTATACTGACCCTAATCACCTACACTGACAATATTCTTTTTTAATATACACTGATTCCCCGGGGAAAACAATGGGTTACTTGAGCTTGCCCACCTTCACTTTTGCGAGTCTCTTTTCTGCTAAAAAGCAAGCTTGTGGCGCGCAACGCCCTCGCTTTCGGGCCGGGCAATGCCTGAAATTCAATCGATCATACGCCTACTTGCCAAAAAGTGAAGGTGGGCAAGGTTACTTGAGTTTGCCCTTCC
>DASPRR010000227.1:0-2062 GCA_035624375.1 Thermodesulfobacteriota bacterium
ATTCTCGAACAGGTTGCGGCCCAGATGCCCGCCGGCAGACACATCACGGACGACTACCGGTACGTGGTGCCGGACAAGGCCGACACCCTGAAGGTCATTGAAAGCCTGATCCACCACTTTATCCACGTCACCCGGGGCCCCAAGATTCCCAGGGGAGAGGCGTATGCTTCGACGGAAGCCCCTCGGGGGGAACAATCTTATTATGTAGTCAGTGACGGCCTGAGCACGGCCTACCGGATGCGCATCCGGACTCCCGACTTTGCCAACGTGCAAGTCCTTCCTCTCATGGCCGTGGGGGGTACGATCTCCGACCTGGTGGCTATCGCCGGCTCCGTCGATTATATACTGCCGGATATAGACCGATAAAAATATAGTTTCGGGTTTCGAGTTTCGGGTTGGCGTCAGAGCTGGGATTAATTATGTTGCCGGACGAATTACGGGCTGACCTGCAAAAAAAGATTGTTGAGGCGCAGCATCCCCGGGAGATGGCTGTGGATGTTATGGTGGCGTTGCAGAATTTCTATGGATATCTTTCCGATGAAGCCCTGGAGGAGGGGGCCGCTCTCCTGGGGATGACTCCGCTGGAGATGGAAGAGCTCGCCACCTTCTACGACTTCATCTACCGCCAGCCAGTCGGCCGTTATGTTCTCCACGTTTGCGACGGCATTGTCTGCTGGGTGAATGGGTATGGGGGGATCCGCGACTACCTGTGCGAAAAATTAGGCATCCGGGTGGGAGAGACGACCCCGGACGGGATGTTCACCATCCTGCCCACCGCTTGCCTGGGGTATTGCGACCTGTCTCCGGCCATGCTGGTGAACCGCAGGCCCTACGGCCCTCTCAATCCGGAGAAGGTTAATTCCATTCTGGAGGAACTGAGGAGACAACCTCCTCCGCGGGCAGCGCGGATCAAGTAGGGTGCGTTCCCCGAACGCACCGTTTGGCGGCCTGATCGGGGATCAGGTCCCACATTATCGTAACCAAGCATCCGAAGGGGCGATTCATGAATCGCCCCTACAAAAGGTATAAGAAACCGATGTATCCCCAGGTGCTCCTCCAGAATCGAAAACCCGACCGGATCGCCACTCTGGATGAATACCGGAAGAGCGGCGGTTACGAGGCCCTGGCCGATGTCCTGAAAAAAAAGTCCCCCAAGGAAGTGCAGCAGATCGTCCTTGACGCCAACCTCCTGGGGCGGGGGGGCGCAGGCTTCCCGGCCGGGAAAAAGTGGATGGCCGTGGCCGACCATGCTCCCTTCCCCCGTTATCTGGTCACCAATATCGACGAGATGGAGCCGGGCACCTTCAAGGACCGAGTCATGGCCCACGCCGACCCCCACATGATCATAGAGGGGACAATCATCGCCGCTTATGCCGTCTCGGCCCAAAAGGCTTTCCTCTTCATCCGCCCCTCCTACGAAACCAGCGCCCTGATCTTCGAACGCGAGCTCCGGGTCGCCCGGGAAGCCGGGTTTCTGGGCAAGAACATTCTGGGAAGCGGCTTTTCCCTGGAAGCGGTTGTCCACCGGAGCGGGGGCCGCTACATTTGCGGTGAGGGCACCGCCCAGTTGAACGCCATCGAGGGAAAGAGGCCGAATCCCCGGGGGGTCCCCCCCCACCCTACGGATAGCGGCCTTTGGTCCCTCCCCACGGTCCTGAACAACATGGAGACCGTCGCCTGCGTTCCCCATATTCTTCGGCATGGGGCCGAATGGTTCCGCAACCTCGGCAAGACCAAAGAAGCAGCAGGGACCAAGCTCTACTGCGTGAGCGGCAAGGTGAGAAATCCCGGATGCTACGAGCTCCCCATGGGAACCCCGCTGAACGAGATCATCGAAGACCACGGGGGCGGCATGCTTTCCGGTTCGGAGTACCGGACCTGCTTGCCCGGAGGGGCTTCGACCCGTTTCCTGCCGAAGGAGCATTCCAACATTATGATGGATTACCCTCCTCTGAAGGCGATCGGCAACCGCCTTGGCACGGGGGGGGTGATCGTCTTCGACCGCAAGACCTGTCTGGTGGGAGCGGCCCTGAATTTGACCGAATTCTTCGTCCGCGAGTCC
>DASPRR010000413.1:0-2001 GCA_035624375.1 Thermodesulfobacteriota bacterium
TTGGAATAGCAGAGGTCTTAAGATTTCAAAGAGTTCTAGGAAACGAATGTTTCTCAGCCGGCGATATTGTAATAACTTCGTCCGGGAAATGTCAAAGGCAAATTCTTAATTTCTGCTTTTTTTGTTGACAGAAATACCACAATGTGGTATCCAAACTTCAAATCCCCGGTATTGCAGCATTGAATAAGGTACAAACGAAAGGCAAGGAGAAAGGATTATGGAAAAAATGCTGGGGATTTACCGCCTGTTTATTGGGCCTTACCGGCTGGTCTGCTCCCCCTGGGAGTCGGTATACATCTCGCCCAATCGACTCCTGATGCAGGGAGCCTATGGCCAAGTCATCGAGGGTTATGGGCAAATGGGCCTGGCGGTGAATAGTCCGCAGATTATGGCCGACCATACCGGGCCGGAGTTGAATTTCGCCGCTCTTATGGGAGAAAAGATTCGCCTGGGTGATGAGAACTTCCGTGAAGCTGCCTGGAAATTTCGGAGAAATCACCTGGAACGGTGGATCCCCCCAATTCACCACCGACCTGGAGGATGGTGCTGATTGCTGCTTCTACAGAGCCTTGGCCCTGGATACAAGAAATTTTTTAGAACGAGGATATACGTAAAAACTTCCCTCATGTAAGGGCTCACCACCCCATTGCGGGTCCGGTTGAACCGAGGTAATCGTGAGAGAGCCCAATTCCCTCCAAAAAAGATCTCCTCCCTTAAGGACTCTGCAAGAGAAAAGAAATTATCTTCTTGGGGCCAAACACCAGTTTTGGGTCTTGCTCCTGGCCGGGACAATCATCATCGTTGGCTCTTTGGTCTGGAATTTGACCCAGGAAAACTACGGGACCCTGGAGGATGCAAGAATTCAGGCCCGGATCGCCTACGAGAAAGACATGCTGTACCGGCGCTGGAACGCCGGGCATGGTACAGTCTATGTCCCGGTTACGGAGAAGACGCGGCCTGACCCCTACCTTTCCGATTTGCCGGAGAGGGATATCAAGACGCCCTGCGGACGATTACTCACCCTGATGCATCCTACCTATATGACCCGCCAGGCTTATGAGCTGGCTGAAAAAGAATCCGGGGTCTACGGGCATATCACCAGTTTGAAGCCCCTTCGTTCCGAGAACGCCCCCACGCTGTGGGAAACGGCGGCCCTCCAGGCGTTCGAGCGTGGCGAGAAGGAAATCAGTTCCCTGGAACAGATCAAGGGCCGTGAGTACCTGAGCCTGATGCGCCCCCTGATCATTGAAAAGCCCTGTCTGAAATGCCATGCCAAGCAGGGATATCGGGAAGGGCAGGTTCGGGGGGGGATCAGAGTCTCGATACCGATGGCCCCCCTCCGTGCGGTGCAGCATTCCCATATTCTGCACTTTTCTATCGCCCACGGGCTGATCTGGCTCCTCGGTTTGGCCGGCATCAGTTTCTGGACCCACCGGCTCCGGCAGAGCGAAAAAAGGCGCCAGTGGGCAGAAGAAGAGGTGAGGAGACAGAATGAACAGCTGGAGCATTCGGTTCAGGAACGAACGGCCGAGCTGGAGAAGGCGAACGAGCAATTGCTCCAGGACAACCTCGAGAGGAAACGGGCTGAGGAGGCGCTCCGGGAATCGGAGGCTCAGCTTCAAGAACTGCTGAGGCAGCGCCTGAAGGTTCAAGAAACCGAGCGAAGGAGGATTTGTCGGGAATTACATGATGAGCTTGGGGGAGGCTTGGCCGTCTTTAAACTCCGGCTGAACTCCATGGCCAAAGGGCTCCACCAGGACCAGGGGAAGCTGAAGGAGGAGTGCGGTGATACCCTAAAATATCTGGACGGAATGATTGATAATGTTTACCGGATTTCCCGGGATCTAAGCCCCTATCTTCTGGAAGACCATGGCTTGTCAGCCGCACTCACCTGGCTGACTGACCATTTTCGGAAAAATTATAATGCCACGGTGAATGTTAACATCGCAGACATGGACCTGGGGTTGCCCCGGGACGATCAAATTATTATCTACCGCATCG
>DASPRR010000242.1:0-6503 GCA_035624375.1 Thermodesulfobacteriota bacterium
GTGGCCCAGTGGAGCATCTCGTGCATCAACGCCAGCCCCTGGGAGGAGGTGGCAGTGAATGTCCGGACCCCCGCCGCCGAAGACCCGATGCAGCAGGCCATGGCAGAGTGCTCGGATTCCACCGGGATGAACCTGGCCTTAAGCCTTCCGTCGGCGCACAGGACTGAAAGCTCCTCCACGATCGTGGTCTGGGGGGTAATCGGATAGGCGGAGATCACCTCCGCCCGGGCCAGCATGACCCCCCAGGAGACCGCGTGATTGCCCACCATGATCTTCTTCATCTTCCCTCCACCTCCATGACGATCACATCCCGGGGGCACTCTTCCATGCAGATTCCACAGCCCTTGCAATGGTCATAATCGATGATGTTCAGCTCCCCTTCTTTCCCTTTTTGGATGGCCACGTCCGGGCAGAAGATATAGCAGTTGTCGCATAGATTGCAGACCCCGCAGTTGAAGCAGCGCCGGGCCTCCTCGACGGCCGCCTCTTCGTTGAAGCCCAGGTTGACTTCTTCAAAGGACCCCGCGCGGCGGGACACCTTGGCCTTGGGCATCTTGAGGCGCTTCTGGTATTCGAAGTAATCCAGGTTCAGGTCTTTCAGGAGAACCGTCCTGCCGCTCAAGGGAACCCGTTCCTCCTCTTCTTGGAGGTACCGTTTCATGGACAGGCTTCCCTTTTCGCCGACTCGAAGCGCCTCGAAGAGACCTTCCCACTTCTGTTTTCTCAGGTGCGAGTCGATGAAGATCGCCGCCCGCTTTCCCGAGGCGATGGCGTGGACCACCGTGTGGGGTTGCGGGGTGATATCTCCCCCAGCGAAGACCCCCGCCTGTTTGGTCGCCCCCCGCTCGTCCGTGGGAACCGTGTTGTCCTTGATCCCCAGTTTCTTCGGCAGAGAAACAAGGTCGGCCTCTTCTCCGATGGCCGAGATGATCTGGTCTACTTCAATCATATAGTTGGAACCCTTGATCTCCACGGGCCGCCTGCGGCCGTCCTCATCCGGCGGGCCAAGGCGATTCTTCACGCATTCCAGCTGGGTGACCCTCCCATCGCGAGAGATCACCTGGGCCGGGGAGGTGAGCAGGGAGATTTCAATCCCCTCTTCTTCGGCCTCGTGAACCTCCCCGGCGAAGGCTGGCATCTCCTCCCGGGTCCGGCGGTAGAGGATTATGGGTTTGGACCCTAGACGCAGGGCTGCGCGGGCCGCATCGATCGCCGTGTTTCCCCCGCCGATCACCGCCACCCGTTTTCCCAGGGGGATTTTCTTCCCCAGGTTCACGTCCTTGAGGAATTCGACCCCACTCATGACTCCCTGGGTTTCTTCTCCAGAAATCCCCAGGCTCCTGCTCTTGTGGTTCCCCAGGGCCAGAAAGACGGCCTGGTATTCTTTCAAGTCGTCCAGAGATAGACCGTTTCCCAAGCGGGCGTTGACTTCCACTTTGACTCCCAGTTCCAAAACCTGGTCGATTTCCTGCCCCAGCACTTTCTTCGGGAGCCGATACTCCGGAATCCCCACCCGGAGCATCCCCCCCAGCACCGGCAGGGCTTCATAGACCGTCACTCCGTATCCCAGCCGCACCAGGTGGTAGGCGCAGGTCAGACCGGCCGGACCTGAACCGATGATGGCCACTTTTTCCGGCCGTTTCTCCCTTCTTTTCAGCGAGGGCTTCCGGCCATGTTTGGACGCCATGTCGGCCATGAACCGTTCCAGGGCATTGATGGAGAGGGGCTCGTCGAAATCTCCCCGGTTGCAGGAGGATTCGCAGGGATGGTAACAGACCCGCCCGCAGACCGCCGGGAAAGGATTTTCTTCTTTGAACAGGTCCCAGGCTTCCAAATATCTTCCCTTCCCGATCAGGACCAAGGCCCCTTCGATGTCCTGGCCGGCGGGGCACCCTTCATTGCAGGGAGGAACCTTATTTTCGAACCGGGGACGGAGATAACGCCAGCTGCCGGTCTTGTTCCACTCCATGGAAGCAAGGGAGATGGGCTGATAGGGCATCTCCCCTTCACGCAGCAAAGGAATCTGTTTGGGCATAGATACTCCTTCAAGCTTTCAGCCTTCAGCTATCAGCGTTCAGCCTTGATTTTTTCAGTTTGGCTGATTGCTGAGCGCTGACGGCTTATCGCTGGGTTAGGCTATGGCCTTCTCATACGCCTCTTTGATCGCCGCGGCATTGCCCGCTTTATTGGCCGGGACGAATTCGGCCATGGCTTCCACCAGCGAATCTACCGCGACCATCCCGGTGATTTTGGCGAATGCCCCAAGGATGGCCGTGTTGACGATGGGGGCCGTCGGAGAGCCCAGCCGGTGCTCGATGGCAATCCGGTTGGCGTCCACCGTGGCCACCCGGAACCGGGAGAAACGCCCGAAAGATTTGGGGGCCTTATCCGTATTGATGACAATCCACCCGTTTTCCTTCAGTCCTCCATCCACCTGGGTGTTCTCGATCAAAGTGGGGTCGAGGATAATGATATGGTCCGGCTCGTAGATAAAGTGGCGGATGCGGATCGGCTGTTCGTCCACCCGGGTGAAGGCCGTGACTGGAGCCCCCCGGCGCTCTACCCCGAAGGCAGGGAAGGCCTGCACGTATTTCCCTTCTTTAAAAAAGGCCGAGGCCAAAACCTCTGAAGCGATTACCGCCCCCTGCCCTCCCCGACCATGGATGCGGATTTCGATCATGTCAAACTCCCTTCAAAAGCAGCGCTCAGCTTTCAGCTATCAGCGGTCAGCTTAAACAAATAAATGATTTTTGCTGATCGCTGGAGGCTGACGGCTGATCGCTGTCTTTCTCATTCTTCCGGAAACACCACCACAATGGCCTGGGCCTTATTGCCCCGCAGGGACCGAAAACCGTGGGGCAAATCGGATTCAAAATACAGGCTGTCCCCCGGCTCCAGAATGATCTCCTGCTGGTCGTAATGAAAAGCCAGACGACCCCGGAAAAGAAAGATAAACTCTTCTCCCCGGTGCTTCAGGTAGGTAACCGACTCTTTCTTCTTGGGCTCGAATTCCACCAGGAAGGGCTCCATGTGTTTCGAGTTCTTCGTGTAGGCCAGGGCTTCATAGGTGTATCCGCTGTTCCGCTTTTGATCATGGATGGGCCGGAAGGTCTTCTTGCGCTCGTGCTTGCGCACCACCACAGCCTTTTCTTTCGATTCTTCCTCCCGGAAAAAGTGCCCGATGCCGACCCCCAGGGCTTTGGCAATCCGCAGCAGGGTGGCCACCGGGGGAGAGACGGCATTGTTCTCCACCTGGGAAAGGAGGGGAATGGAGAGACCTGTCTTCTCGGCCACTTGGCGAAGGGTATTCTGCCTCTTCAGGCGCAACTCCCGCACCTTTTCCCCGAGCTTTAATCTTTTGACTTCAATCTCCACGTTCATCCTGTCGGCCTAAAAAAAGCGCATAGTGCAAAGAGCACAGAGAATAGAAAAAAAATGACGATGAACTGCAATCCATCCTGATCCTTTAACCAGCAACAAGCAACCAGCAACGTTCTTTCAGTCTTCATTCCGAATTCCGCATTAGGTATCCCCAAGGGCCTCGGCAAGCAACTCCACCGGATGAAGAACCCGGATCGAATCCTGGCCCAGGTTCTCCCCAATCTGCCGTCGGCACCAGGGGCAACCCGAGGCCACCACGGTGGCGCGGGTTTCCCTGATGGACTGAACCTTGTTCCGGCTGATGCCGGAGGCCACCTCGGGATGCTCCCATGGTAAGGCTGCCCCGCCGCCGCAGCATGCCTCGGCACCCGCCATTTCCACCAGCTCCAGTTGGGGAACCCGCTTGAGCAGGTTGCGGGGTTCCTCCCTGACCCCCTGGCTTCGCCCCAGATGGCAGGGATCGTGGTAGGTCACCCGAACCGGAACGGGCTTCAGTAACCCCCCCAGGTCCGAGGGGACCAGGATTTGGGAGATGTCCACCACCTTCTTGGCCAGCTCTTCCGCCGGCTTCGCATCCTCTCCCATCTCCTCCAGGAGGAGGAAATACTCTTTCTTCAGGGCGGCCCCGCAGGCGGCGCAATCCACCACAACCGTATCCACATCCTCGCGGTTGAAGAGCTTCAGGTTCTCGCGGATATTCTTTAAGGCCTCCTTTCGCCCTCCGGCCTGGAAGAGCGGTAAGCCGCAGCACATCTGCCCCGGGGGGAGAATAACTTCCATTCCCAACCGATTCAGGACCTTGATCACCGATTTCCCGACGTTAGGGTAAACATAGTCCGTCGCGCAACCGGTGAAATAGAGAACTTTCCCCCTCGGTTCCGGCGCCGCGTTGACCTCGGGGACCTGCTGGCGCAGAGTTTTGGAACTTGGCCGGGGAATTCCGGAGTCCGCGAGAAGTTCTGACCTTCCTTTCCGGGAGGAAATGAGATTTTCCCGGGTGCGCTCGCAGAACAGGAAGAAGGGCGGACGGCGCCTATCGCGAAGGAAGTTCCCCAACATTTTTTTCGCCCGGTCGGTCCCCAGCCGTTCCTGGATCACCGATCGCATGGTTTTCATCAACCGGTCCGTTTTCAGTCCGCTGGGACAATTGGCCGTGCAGGTTTCGCAGAGCAGGCAGGTAAAGAGGAGGCTTTGAAAATTCTCGGAAAGCTCCGTCTTCCCCTCCAGAATCTTCTTGATCAACTGCACCCGTCCCCGCGGAGAGGCCCCTTCGAATCGAAGCAGGTTGTACACCGGGCAGGGCGTCAGGCAAATCCCGCACTTGATGCACTTGTAGACTTCTTCTTTCAATTCCTTGGCGATCATGCGCGATGCTCCAGAAAACTCCCCGGATTCAGAATGCCCTGGGGGTCGAAGGTTTTTTTGATGCCCCGCATGAGACTCAGACTGGCCGGGCTGAGCTGCCGGGGAAGATATTTCGATTTGGCGATCCCGATCCCGTGCTCCCCGGAGAGCGTCCCGCCCACGGACATGGCGTAGTCCACCAGCTCATCCATGGCCTTCTCCACCCTGGCCATTTCCTCCTTGTCTCTATGGTCGCAGAGGAAGAAGGGGTGAAGGTTCCCGTCCCCGGCATGGGCCAGGACGGCAATCTGGACCCGGTTCCGCTCGCCCACCTCCAGGATCTTCTTAATGGCCGAAGCCAGGAGGCTCACCGGAACGGTGGCATCCTCGATGATGCACGTGGGCCGTACCCGGGCGATGGCCCCGAAGGCGGCCCGCCGGGCGACCCACAGTTGTTCGTTTTCCTTCTCCGACTGGGAGACGCGAACATCCCGGGCCCCCTGGCCCTTGCAGAAATCGGCCACCAGGTTGGCCAGTTTTTCCACCGTTTCCGGCTCTCCGTCCACGTCGATCAGCAGAACTGCCGCGGCATCCAGGGGCAGGCCCAGGTGGAGGAAATCCTCCAGGGACTTGATAATGGTCTTATCCATGAGTTCCAGGGTGGCGGGAAGGATGCCCGCTTCGATGATCCGGGCCACCGTGTTTCCCGCCTCGTCCAGGCTGTTGTAAATGGCCTGAAGCGTCCGCTTGGTCTTCGGTTTGGGCAGGAGGCGCACGATGACTTTGGTCACCAGCGCCAGAGTACCCTCGGACCCGCAAATCAGGCGAGTGAGATCGTAACCGGTCACATCTTTCGCGGTAATGGCGCCGGTCTGCATCACCTCCCCCGAGGGGAGAACGACCTCCAGCCCCAGGACATAATCCCGGGTGACCCCATATTTGACCCCCCGCATTCCCCCGGCATTCATCACCACCGATCCTCCCATGGTGGCCACGTTGGCACTGCCCGGGTCCGGAGGATAGAAGAGGTTCAATTTTTCCACTGCCCTCTGGAATTCGCCGATGACCACCCCCGGCTCCACGACGGCATACCGGTTGGCCGTGTTGATCTCCAGGATGCGGTTCATCATGGAAAAGCTGAGTACGACCCCTCCCTGTTTGGCCAGCGAACCCGATCCCAGACCCGACCCGGCGCCCCGGGGGGTGACAAAGACGCTTTGGGCTGAGGCCAACTTCATGATCGCCGCGACTTCGGCGGTGTCTTTCGGCAGGAGCACCGCATCGGGAAGAAATTCATTGACGTAGGCGTCGTAGGAATACGCCAGGAGGTCTTCCGGGGAAGTCTTGCACCGCTCCGGGCCGACGATGGATATGAATTTCGGTAGAACATCCGGACTCAGCATGGCAAAATCCTTTCCGGCCCTGCCCCGCCCGAGTTAGGACGGGATGTCTCGTGATTTCTTGGAAAGCCTTTTGGTTGGAGAGAATCTTCGGAGAGATAGATTCCGGGAGGAAAAGATGGAGGAGAAAGAACGATGTTGAATCCGCAGAAGAATAACGCCCGCGACATCTTCCCTCCTCCCCGCCGGGGGAGCAGAAAGAGAAATTACGGCCGGCCTTTTTGCAGTCACCTTACCATATTACATCCCATCTTCCCTGTCAAGAAAATTTTAGCCTGATGAAAATTAATTTACTATTACCAAATATTAACTTCCCCGGCTCGTTGCGGGTTGCCAGTTCCTGGTTACTGGTTGCTGGTTACCCATTAAAGGAAATAA
>DASPRR010000464.1:0-3204 GCA_035624375.1 Thermodesulfobacteriota bacterium
GGAGGATTTTGGCCGAGCTGGAAAAGTGCCTGTCCGGCCAAGGAACCGAGCCATTCGAACCAACTCCGCAAGGTCTATGGGAATGGATGGCCGGGGAAATTCCCCTTTTGGCCGGGGTCAAACCCTTCAACTCTCCGGAGGGATTCCGTCTCCTTGGGGAAAGAAAGGGCGGGGATTTTTCCCCTTTCCGGGTTGGCGCGCCCGCATCCTCTTTTGCGGAGGATGGTCTTAACCTCTTCTGCGTCGAATGGACCTTTGGAACGGAGGAGCTTTCCAGTTATTCGACCTTTACCCAGCAGGCGGAAAAGAGCCCCTGCCTGTTTCTCCATGCGGGGGACGCCGCCCGGCTGGGGTTGGGTGATAAGGACCGGATTCGGATCGAATTGGAGAGGGGGTATTTGGAAGTGGAAGTCTCCACCGCGGAGAATATGGCCCCAGGAGTGATGATATTGCCGCGGCACCGGGCGCTTTCCTGGCAGGTGATGCCCGAGTTGCCAGCCAGAGTGACAGCGGACAAGATTAAGAAAATCTAGTCACTTGTTGCTGGCCACGGATTTTTTGCTGTCCCCTAAAAGAAGGGGAAGCGCCCCGCAACGAGCATCGAGCAACAAGCAAAGAGCGACGAATTCTAAATGGGAACCTGGATCGCTGGACTCATCCTTCTGATCATCAAGTTGGTTGTGGTGCTGGGTGTCCTTTTGGGGATCGCCATGTACCTGGTCCTTGCCGAACGGAAACTCCTGGCCCGGCTCCAGGTCCGCCTCGGCCCGAACCGAGCGGGAAAGTTCGGAATCTTGCAGCCCCTGGCGGATGTGATCAAGCTCCTTACTAAGGAAGATACGGTGCCGGCAGAAGCCGACCGATTCATTTTTCTGTTCGCCCCGGCGATCATCGCTCTAACCACCCTTCTCCTGTTTGCTGTGGTTCCCTTCGGAGAGAGCCTCACTTTCCGGGACCGGCCGATTCCCCTGGTGGTTGCTGACCTGGATGTAGGTCTTCTTTTCCTTTTCGCGCTGTTCTCTCTCGGGGTTTACAGCGTGGCCCTGGGAGGGTGGTCCTCCAACTCGAAGTACAGTTTGATCGGAGGACTGCGGGGAGCCGCCCAGATGATCAGCTATGAACTTCCCCTGGTCCTTTCCCTGGTACCGATTATCATGCTCGCCGGCTCATTCAGCTTGGTGGATATGGTGAAGGCTCAGGCCCGCTATCCTTTCATCCTGGTGCAGCCGGTTTCTTTCCTTCTCTTTTTCTTCAGTGCCGCGGCGGAGATTAAACGCATTCCCTTCGATCTGCCTGAGGCCGAAAATGAACTGGTGGCCGGTTACCACACGGAGTACAGCGGCATGCGCTTCGGTCTCTTCTTTCTCGGGGAATATATCAGCCTGATCGTTTTGGGCTCCCTGGTAACCGTTTTCTTTTTGGGCGGGTGGCGAGGGCCTTTCTTCCCGCCCCTGGCCTGGTTCGCCCTGAAAGTCCTGGCGGTGGTTTTCGTCATGATCTGGATGCGGGCGACTCTCCCCCGGCTGCGCTACGACCAGCTGATGAAACTGGGCTGGAAGGTACTAATCCCTGTGGCCCTGCTGAACATCGTCCTTACCGGGATGGTGATGTTGGCGATTAAAAGCTGATAGTTTCGAGTTTCAAGTTTCGAGTTTCGGGTTAACCTCCTACCTAGAACTCGAAACCCGAAACTCGAAACTGTAAGAGGTCAAAGAATAGATGTCTGAACTTCTTGAGGGTCTAAGAGGGTTAATTGAGGGCTTCGGGACCGTCCTCCATCACCTTTTCCGGCGCCCGGTCACCGAGCAGTACCCGGAATACAAGCGGAAACTTCCGGAGCGTTCCCGCGCCAGGATCATCCTCACCCGGGACCCGGACGGGGGCGAGCGCTGCGTTGCCTGTTACCTATGTTCCGCCGTGTGCCCGGTCAGCTGCATTTCCATGGAGTCCGCCGAACGGGAAGGTGGGCGGAGGTACGCCCGCTGGTTTCGCATCAATTTTTCCCGGTGCATATTCTGCGGGTTCTGCGAGGAGGCTTGCCCGACCCTGGCCATTCAGCTCACCCCGGATTTTGAGATCTCCAGGGATGAGATCCTGAAGCTGGTGTATGAGAAAGAGGACCTCCTGGTCGATCACGGGGGAAAGAACCGGGAATACAACTTTTACCGCCACGCAGGCGTGGCCGTCGTCGGGGACAAAGGAACCCATATCAACGAAGAGGCGCCGGTGGATATAAAGAGTAACTTGCCGTAAGAAGTTTCGGGTTTCGAGTTCCAGGTCTTAGCCTATTTTTTTTATCGAGTATTTAACTTGAAACCCGAAACTCGAAACCCTTTGGAGATTCTCCATGAATCTATACGCCGCCATATTCTATCTTCTTTCAGTGATCCTCCTGGCATCTACGGTGGTGGCCGTTACCCGGCGGGATGCCATCCATGCGGTGGTTTACCTCATCATTTCCTTTATCGCCACCGGCCTGATCTTTTATTTGCTGGGGGCCCCGTTCCTCGCCCTTCTGGAGATCATCGTCTATGCCGGGGCCATCATGGTCCTTTTCATCTTTATCGTGATGATGCTGAGGTTAACCCCTTCCCGGAGGACCTGGAAGGCCGCCCTGTCCCAGTGGGCTCCGGCCATCGTTCTGGGCGGACTCTCGTTGATTCTGGCCGCGGTCACGATCCCAGCCGACCCGGCCAGCAGCCCGGCCTTGAAGACCCTCACGGCCGGACCCCGAGAGCTCGGCCGGTTCCTTTTCCAGAAGTACTGGTTCCCGGTGGAGATCGCTTCTTTCCTCCTGCTCATTGCCCTGGTGGGAGCTCTCTTCCTTGGTCGGCAGGAGAAGAAGGCCGGAAAAACTACCCGCCAGGAGGGATCATGATCGTCCCCTTCAGCCATGTTCTTTTTCTGGCCGCGATTCTTTTCCTTCTGGGGGCGGCCTGCGCCGTCGCCCGGCGCAACCTTATCATGATCCTCATCGGGGTGGAGATTATGCTGAACGCCGCTGGCCTGGTTTTCGTAGGGGCCTCCCTCCGTTGGGAACACCTGGAGGGCCAGGCTTTCGTCATCTTCATCCTGACCCTCGCCGCCGCCGAGGTGGCAGTGGGTCTGGCGCTGATTGTTACCTCTTACCGTCGTACCGGGTCGGTGAACGCGGACCGGTACAACCTCCTGAAGGGATAGATGCAGGCCTATCTTTTCTTAACT
>DASPRR010000466.1:0-4431 GCA_035624375.1 Thermodesulfobacteriota bacterium
TCGTCCCAGGTCCGAAAGAATATTGATCAAGGCAAAGGAGAAGTTATAATTGTCCGGGTATTTTTCTTTCAGCGCTTTGGCCAGGGGCAGAGCGCGGGCAGGTTGCTTCTCATAACCGGAGTAGGCAGACAACAGGCTGGATGCGGCTAAGTCCTTCATGAGACGGCCTTTTTGATAGGCAATGTCAAACTCCTTCAATCCTTTCTCCCGGTCGCCGGAGGCAATGAATAAGGAAGTGATCCACCGGGCGATCCCGCTGAGCTGGGCCAGGTGATAGTGGAGGACCCCCATGGGGTAATAGACATCAAAATTTTGCGGGTCCAGCTCCTGGGTTTTTTCCAACAAGTCCCAGACCCCTTGGGCTTCCCGGAAGGCGCGGAAATAATTCTTGCGGATGATTTCCCAGCGGTTCTTGACCATCCGGGATATGGCCAGGGAGAAGCAAGCCTCGGCATTTTTAGGGTCTTTTCCCATCCGCTTTTCAGCCCGGTTCTGGGTATCCTCGACGGCCAGCAACATGGAGGATTCGCACTTCTTCTTCTCCCCCTCGTCAAAAGCGGTTTCGTAGAGGAAGAGATGAGCCATGGCCAGGAACGCATAGCCCAGGGGATTTTCCCGGTCCACCTCGATGGCCCTCATCAGCTCGGCAACGGCTCCCGGGCCATCAAGGTTGAGGCCTTTTTCCACACCGCGCTGGATAAAATCCTCGATCCGTTCCCGGCCCGGGTCTTTACCCCGGATTTCCGGGTCGTGAAAAGGGAAAATCGCCCAAAGAGACAGAAGAAGAATAACGCCCAGGGATGAAATTTTTCTCATGGAAACTCACTCCGCCTTCTTCATTTTCATAAGAAAAAAGGAGATCACCATGGCGACCAAAACGGAAAACAGGCACAGGGTGAAGGCATTCTGGTAAGCCTGCACTGGAAAGGTCCCACCGGTTTTTCCGACCCGATCCATGAGGTACCCGGTGAGTGGCTGGAGGGCGGCTACGCCCAGGAAAGGGGCGGGGTTGATAAGGCCCATGGCGGTACCCAATCTTTCCGGCGGCGACTCCTCCCGAACAATGGCCCAGACGGCGGCGAGCGTCCCCGCCAACATCATTCCCATGATAAAGAAAACCAGACCCAGAACCCATGATCCAAATCGGGGGCTCACAAAAGCGATCAATCCCCAATTCAGGGCTTGTAGGGCGATGCAGGCCGAAAGGAGTTGACGCTTTTTCCCGGCGAAGGTCTTGTCCGTCAGGTACCCCATCACCTGTCCGCCGGCGATGACCCCAAAAGCGATGACCATGATCAGGTTGCCCGCTTCCAGCCTGCTGTAGCCGAAGACATCGATCAAGTAAGGGTACCCCCATAATCCCTGGAAGGTGCTGAGGGGGCCGCCGTAAGCGAAGAAGAGGGCGGCCATGATCCAGAAGAAGCGGCTTTTCAAGATATCTACAAACCCGCCGGCCTTTGGAGATTGCGACTGCATCTGGGCTCCGGAAGGGGGGTCATATTCAGGGGGGTTATCCTGGAGGTACGCCCGGGAAAGGAAGGCCAGAAGAAGGAGGATGCCGGAAATGATAAAAAAGGAAGACCGCCAGCCCGCCTGCTGGATGAACCAAGCGAAGGGAGTGGTCGCCACGATGGCCCCTACATTGCCCACAGCGAGGAGAATCACGTTCATCCGGCCGAAAGACCGGGTACCGAACCAGGGAAGGAAGAGTTTCAACGCCGGAACGAAAACCCCCGCGGCTCCCAGCCCGATCAATCCCCTTCCCAGAGCGGCGATCAGTAGAGTGGGGGCTAGAGCAAAAATCAGGGCCCCCAGAAACTCGATAAGGGTGCAGACGGTTACCACTTTTCGCGCCCCGAAGCGGTCGGTGAGGATCCCCACCACCGGCTGGCTTAGGGCGTAGGGATAAAAATAGGCTGACGACATTCCGCCCAGGCTGGCCCCCGAGGCGTGGAAGGCTTCCATCAGGTAGGGAGCCAGGACTCCGGTTGAAATCCGGTGGAAATAGACGAAGAAGTAGACGGCGTTGAGGATGATGAGTATTAGATAGCGTTGGGGGAGAAGGGTCAAGGGAAGTGCCTTAAGTGTGCTTAAGTGTACTTAAGTGCCTCAAGTTAGAAGTGCTAAAGTGATAGAGTCTGGCGATTTGTGTCCGTGTCTGGAGAAAAACCAGAAGAAACTTCATACTAACACGAACCACTGACCCTGTTTTTATAACTTCTTCTTCAGCAGTTCATTGACCAGGGCTGGGTTTGCCTTGCCCTGGGTTGCCTTCATGACCTGACCCACGAAAAAGCCGAAAACCTTGTCCTTCCCCTTGCGGTACGCTTCTACTTCCCCGGGATTGGCCGCCAGGACCTGGTCGATGGCCTTCTCGATGGTCGATGTGTCGCTTACTTGAACCAGCCCTTTCTCTTTGACGATCTCTTGAGCCCGGTTGCCGGTCCGGTACATCTCCTCGAAGACGGATTTGGCGATCTTCCCGCTGATCACCCCTTCTTCGATCATCTTCAACATTTCGGCGAGATTCCCCGCCGGGACCGGGCATTCTTCGATTTCTCGCTCGTCGCGTTTCAGCTCCCGGAGGAGCTCGGACATGATCCAGTTGCTGACGATCTTGGGCTGGTTGTAGGTGCGCAGGCATTCCTCGTAGTAATTCGCCAGGGCCTTGGAGGAAGTGAGGATTTCGGCGTCGTACTCCGGGATTCCATAGTCGCGAATGAAACGTCCCTTTTTCTGGTCCGGGAGCTCGGGAAGGCCGGCCCGAATTTTTTCCACCCACTGGGGGTCGATGACCAGAGGAACCAGATCGGGATCGGGGAAGTACCGATAGTCGTGGGCCTCTTCCTTCCCTCGCATGGAAGCGGTCACCCCCCGTGCGGCATCCCAGAGACGGGTTTCCTGGATGACTCGGTCTCCCTGGTCCAAAAGGGCGGTCTGTCTCCGGACCTCATAATCCAATGCCTTCTGGACATTGCGGAAGGAATTCATGTTCTTCAGTTCGGTCTTCACACCGAAGGCCTTCTGCCCCTTGGGACGGAGGGAAATGTTGGCGTCGCACCGGAAACTTCCTTCCTCCATGTTCCCGTCGCAGATGTCCAGGAACATGAGGATAGCCCGAAGCTTCCTCAGGTAAGCGGCAGCCTCCTCCGGGGACCGAATGTCGGGAGCGCTTACGATTTCGATGAGGGGGACGCCGGTGCGGTTGAAATCCACGTAGCTGGAGGCGCCCCGTTCCGAAGAAAGGTCGTGGAGGAGTTTGCCGGCGTCTTCTTCCATGTGAATGCGGATGAGCCCGATCTTTTTCTTCTGGCTGTCCACCTGAACCTCCACGTACCCGTCCGTGGACAGGGGAAGTTCATACTGGGAAATTTGGTAGCCCTTGGGAAGGTCCGGGTAAAAATAATTTTTCCTGGCGAACTGGCTGTAGGGGGCAATCTTGCAGCGCGTGGCCAGCGCGGCGCGCACCGTAAATTCGACGACCTTTTGATTGAGGACCGGAAGACTTCCGGGGAGCCCGGTGCAAACCGGGCAGGTATGGGTATTGGCCTCGGCTCCAAAGAGAGTGGAACAACCACAGAAAATCTTACTTCGGGTCAGAAGCTGGGCGTGAACTTCCAGGCCGATGACCGGTTCATATTCCATGACCGACTCCGTTCACAAGATGGGTTTTCGCAGATGGTGTTCCGTGTTCTGTTCAAAAGCCCAGGCAACCCGCAGAATCTTTTCCTCTTGGAAGAAATTGCCGAGAATCTGAAGGCCGATGGGCAGTCCCTCCCCGGTGAAACCGCAAGGAAGGGACAGACCGGGAAGGCCGGCCAGGTTGCAGGGAATGGTGAAAATGTCCGAAAGGTACATCTGCAAAGGATCATCCACTTTTTCTCCGAGTCGAAAAGCCGGCGTGGGGGCCGTGGGAAGGATCAAGGCGTCGCACCTCCGGAAGGCCTCTTCGAAATCCTTACGGATCAGGGTTCGCACGCGGGAGGCTTTGAGGTAATAGGCATCATAGTAGCCGGCCGAAAGGGCATAGGTGCCGAGCATGATCCGCCGCTTGACCTCTGCCCCGAATCCCTGCCAGCGGGTCTCTTGGTACATATCCAGAAGGTCCTCCCCCCCCCCTGCACGAAAACCGTATTTCACTCCGTCGTAGCGGGCCAGGTTGGAGCTGGCTTCACAGGGAGCAATGATATAATACACGGCCAGGGCGTAATCGCTGTGGGGGAGAGAGACGTCAACGGTCTTGGCGCCCAATTTTCTCAAGACTTCAATCGCTTCCCTGACCGAACCGGCCACTTCGGGGTCGATTCCTTTGCCAAATGTCTCCTGGGGAACTCCCAAGACCATTCCTCTTACATCATCCCCGAGCACTCGGGTGTAGTCCGGAACCGGAAGATCGACGGATGTGGAGTCCCGGGGTTCATGGCCGGAAAT
>DASPRR010000475.1:0-14789 GCA_035624375.1 Thermodesulfobacteriota bacterium
GGTTAAATCCATCCTGACGGAAATCCCCCTTCCGTGAGGAGGGGGGATTTCCCTTCCCTCTTCCCAAAAATTCTCAGAAAGAGCAAGACGCCTGATTTTCAACCTTGACAAATTCGAAAGAAAAGCTGGAAAATGCTTGAATCTGCCCAGGATTCAATGACGGGTGCAATGTTTATGGAGGTTTACCTAATTGGTTGCCAACCCTCGACCTAGGGGGGAATTTTGAAGGCGGAGGAGAAAGGACTATGGGTTCTGAAGAAATCACCAGAAGAAAATTCATCGAGAATGTGGCCAAGTACTGCGGAGCGGGTATTGCGGCCTTTGGCCTAATGGGCCCCGGGAAAGCTCATGGGGTCGCGGACTTGGACTCCCCGGCCCACGACGGGGTTTGGCGGATGCGGGATTCTGCTGTCATGCAAAGCGGCGAGTGGAGAAAAAATGCGCCCATCCCCCCGGATTATTTCGACCGGAAGCCGGAGCACTTCATCAACGACGGGAAGGCAGTTGAATGGTCTCACCTCCATGAAAATTGGTATGCGGAAGGGGACAAATCTTTGGTTGGCCTCATCATGGCCACCCAGCTGGACAAGGACCTCAAGGGAGACATCCGCAAGGCGGTCAGGCTCGTCGGAGGCTTCCAGAAATCCCTGAAAAAGACCGACAAAATCCTCATCAAGCCCAATATGAACTCGGTACACGAATGGCCGGGAGGCGGGACTGATGCAGCCTTCCTGGAAGCCCTGATCTTCAATCTCAAAGATGAGGGATTTGAAAACCTTACCGTAGCCGACACCTGCGGGCCCTGGGGACCGACGGCCCGGGTAGCGAAGTCACTGGGTATCGAGGCGGTTTGCAACAGCACAAAAACGACCCTGCGAGACTGGGAAAAGACGAAATGGATGAACATTCGCAACGCCAAGGCTGAGTTCCTCGGGAAATTCGGCGGGGGCGATGGCACCGTGGCTTATCCCGAAGACCTGAGAAATTACGACAAGATCATCTACACTCCGGTAATGAAGACCCATTACCTTGGGGGTATCACCATGAGCTTGAAGCTCTCCGTGGGGATGCTGTATCGCCCAGACCGCCCCGCCCAGCTCCATACTTTCAACCATCTCTTCGTCCCCCAGGCGGCGGCAGAGATCAACCTGCCGCTCCGGCCGGACCTGATCATCATGGATGGGAGAAGGTCTTTCATCAGCGGCGGTCCATCCCACGGCGAGCTGGTGAAACCGGGGATGATTGTCGTTTCCGGGGACCAGGTGGCCTGCGATGTAACGGGTATCAACATCCTTCAGGAGTGGTATCCGAATCTGGCCCAGAACAAGATTACCACTTACCCCTGGTACCAGAAGCAGGTTCGCCAGGCGGTGAAAATCGGTGTGGGATATGCGAAAAAGGAGGAGGACGTCAAGCTCGTCCTGGGATGAAGGCAAGTTTGTAGGGGCGACTTGTCGTGCGTTTCGCGGGTTCGCCCCTACAAAGTTAATTGACTGATCCGAGACTGGAATTGAAGATTGCAAGACCTCTGACCTTTATATCAAAGAGAAAACGGAGATTTCCTGATGATGAAAACAGCTACCCTTTTTGCCATCCTGATATTCACTGTTTTTTTGATCGTTCCGGGGGAATCCCCCTCCCAGAGTTCAACCTTTGCCGAATTTAAAGTAGATGCCCTCTACCGGGCAGCGAAAGTATCCTGGAAGACAGCCGGAGACCCGAAAGCTGAAATGTCCGTGCAGATCATGCGGGCGGATACTTTCGAAGAGGGCCCCTACCAGGAAGTCGGGGTGGTCAAGATTACCCCGGGAAAGAGCAGCTACGAATATATTGACAAGAGCATGGGCGCTGAAGCCAAATATTATTACAAGCTGATTATCAAGGAGACGAATGAATCCATGGGCCCCAAACCCACGAGGCCGTTCTTCTCTCCTCCGGCAACCTAAAAATGCGGATTGGGCAATGCGGAATCCAAGTTCATCCTCTTTGTAGGGGCGACCGGCCGGTCGCCCCTTCCCTTTTGAAGGCTGAGAAAATGGGAGAATACGGTCAATGCCCCAAGAAGTAAACCGGCGCACGGTCTTGAAAGGCATCACCCTCGGCGCTTTCGGCCTGGGAAGCGTGGTGGCCGTGGGGAACCTGCTGGAGGTTCTGACCTTTCCCAACGGTCAGAGGGTGGCCCTTGCTAAGGGGGTGATCCTAGTGGACAAATCCCTCTGTTCCGGATGTCGCGTCTGCGAGATCGTCTGCGCCAATTACAACAGCGGAGGCCGCAACTCCCCGTCCCTTTCCCGCATCATCCTGGAAAAGGAAATCATGGGCGGTGATTATCAGCCTAAAGTCTGCCACCAGTGCGTGGACCCGCCCTGCCTCAAGGCATGTCCGGTCACTGCCCTCCAGGTGGACAAGCAGAGGGGAACCTACGCCCGGGTTATCGACGAACGTGTCTGTATCGGCTGCCAGAAGTGCGTGGAAGCCTGCCTGCAGCACTTTCGGCCCGCCCGCCCGAGATATGATGCGCAACGCCACCGGTCGGTGAAGTGCCATCTTTGTTTCGGAGACCCCCAGTGCGTGAAGTTCTGTCCTCTGGGGGTTCTGCGGCTGGAAAGGTCGGAAAAAGGTTTGATGGTCGGATACCCGGTGATCCAGGAAGACTAAAATCTCATTCACCACAGAGGCACAGAGGACACAGAGGAATAAAACCTTGATAAGGTAAGAGCCAAAATATACAAAAGCTTTCTTTTTTATTCATTAGCCAACTGAAATTCTTTTCTCTGTGTTCTCTGTGCCTCTGTGGTGAAAACATTTTTTTATGAATCCTAAAGGCGGATGGGTCGGAAAAATTCTTCGGGTTGACCTGACTTCAGGAAAGACTTCTGAGCAGTCCACCTATGATTACGTCCCCAAGTTTATGGGCGGGCGCGGCCTGGGAGCCAAGGTCTGCTGGGATGAGGTCCCTCCTGAGGTTGGAGCCTTCGACCCGGAAAACCGGCTTATCCTGGCCACTGGGCCACTCCAGGGAACCCTGGCACCCACCTCCGGAAGGTTCATGGTCCTGGGCAAAGCCCCCCAGACCGGCCCCATCGAATCCTTCTGCCGCTCCGGCGTGGGAGGGCACTTCGCCCCTGAACTGAAGTGGGCGGGGTATGATGCGGTCATCATCCAGGGGAAAGCCCCGAAACCGGTTTACCTTTGGATCACCGACCACAAGGCCGAAATCCTGGATGCCACCCGCCTGTGGGGGCTCGACACTTACCAAACCCAGCAAATGATCTGGAAGCTCCACGGTCCCAAGACCCGGGTAATGGTCATCGGGCGGGCCGGAGAAACCAAATCCCGGATTGCCTGCATTCTGACCGACACCGGGGACGCATCGGGCCAGGGTGGCTACGGCGGGGTCATGGGCTCCAAGAACCTGAAGGCCATAGCGGTTCGCGGAACCGGTACGGTGAATGTGGCCCGGCCCAAAGATTTAATGGAAATCACCCGCCACATCCACAGCCTCTTTTCCCGCAAGTCCCTGAAAAGCGACCCTTACCAGCCGGAAGAGAAAAATTTCAAGTACAATATCTGGGGCGGGGGGTATGGGCGGGGAAGTCTGTCCCTCCTTCCCGGAGAACTGCTGGACCTCTGCAACTCCCCTTCTTCGGGCTACTCCCAAACTCCGGACGGGTGTTTCGCCTGCCCGGTCTCCTGCCGTTCCCGGGTGAAGGGCCCGGACATCACCCCGGGCGTAGCCTTTTGCGCCCAGTCCTACATGTACCTGGAGTCCATGGTCCATCAGCCGGAAAAGGGCTACAGCAAGGTCACCTGGCAGGCGGCCAAGCTGGGCGACCTTTACGGGATCAACGCTTACGAACTCATGGCCATTATCCCCTGGCTGTCTGATTGCTTCCGGGAGAAATTGATCAAGGAGGAAGAAGTTGGACTTCCGTTGAAAGAGATCGGCTCCTGGGATTTTATCTCCAAGCTCCTGTACAAGATGGCCAACCGGGAAGGAATTGGAGACCTTCTCGCCGAAGGAGGCCAGCGGGCCGCGGCCAAGCTGGGCGGAAAGGCGGAGAAGCTTTCCCACATGTATTATCCGCGGGCGGGAAAGTTCGCTGGATACCGGGAGCATTGGGTTTACCTGGGGGGATTCCCGACCGGTTATGCGGTCCCCCAATTGGCTCTGATGTGGGTGCTGGACAACCGGGATGCCATGGTATCCCACAGCTATATCTCTGCGCTTTGGGGAGCGGCCTTTACCGTCGGCCAAAACGCCCTTACGGCTGTTCCCGAAAAAATTATCCCTGTCCTGAAACCCGTGATGAAAGCCGCCTACGGATCGGCGGAAGCCGCTGAATTCGTGCGACCGGACGGGAAAGGCCTCAATTGGAAATGGGCCGCCCCCGTGGTCAAGCGGTATCACGAGCATTCCCTCCTAAAAGACTCTTACATTCTATGCGATATCCTCTTTCCCTTCCTCTTCGATGCCAACACCCCCGACCATGTGGGCGACCTGACTCTCGAATCCCGCATTTTCTCCGCCGTTACCGGAAGGGAGCTGAACCTAGAAGAGTCCTACAAAATGGGAGAGATGCTCAGCACGCTGGAAAGGTCGCTGGCAGCGCGGGACGGACGTGCCCGTAAGGATGATATCCTGCACGACATTTATTTCGAGAAGGAAGATGCCGGGGGGCGGAAATACAAACGGGAAGACGTGGAACGGGCCAAGAGCGAGTATTACCAACTTATGGGGTGGGATGCGAAAGCGGGGGTCCCCACGGCAGGGACGCTCGAAAAGCTGGGGCTGAAAGAAGTAGCGGAGGGGCTGGAGAAAAGGGGACTCCTGGGGAAAAAATGAAATTCCCCCCCTTTGTAAAAGGGGGGCAGGGGGGATTTCCTCAAGACGGCTCAAAGCAAATCCCCCTATTTCCCCCTTTTTCAAAGGGGGATTTGAACCCCACAAATAATTTAAGGATGAGCTCTTAATATCGGAATGGAAAATGTAGGGGCGCGCGGCGCGCGCCCTTGTAGGAAATACCACAGATGAGCGAGACTTATTCTCTTCCGGCCTTCACTATGACCGACTACAACCTGTACCGGGTGGACGACCGGATTTTCTATGTGTTCATCCTTGCCGCTCTGGCCTTCTGCCTTATCCATGCCGCCCGCCGGGCCTTCCGCCAGCCTAAGCCCACGGAGGTCCCTTCCCTCAAATCCACCTCAGGCAACGAAGAGCAGATGGAGCGACATACCCTTTTCCAGAGGATTTTTCACTGGGCCAATGCGATTGCCATTTTTATCCTGGCCGGATCAGGATGGATGATCTATCAACCCGGCCGAATCCCTTTGATGGAAGGACCCCCATCGGAATGGTTCCTCTGGCACCGTTGGGGAGTCGCTTTCCTTCTGGCGGGAATCGCGGCCCATATCATCCGCGAGGCGTTTCTCGCCCAAGAGGCGAACCCCATGGTGTTCGACCGTGCCGAGGTGCGAAGGATTCTATCCATCTTCAAAAACTTCTTCGGCCTTTCGAAGAACTATCCCCTGGCCGGAAAGTATCATACCGGCCAATTGATCTTCCACTGGGCCGTGGCTGGGAACCTGTTCCTCCTAATCCTGACCGGGATGGTCCTCTGGAAGCCTCTCCGGGGTTTTCTTCCCCTATCGCTCTTCGGCCTGGGGTGGGATTTCATCTATTTCACGCGCATTCTTCACGGTTTCTTCTCCGCCACCCTTTTCGCCAGCCTGATCGGCCACATCTATTTCGCCCTCTTCATCAAAAAGAACTGGCCCGAAGCCAAGTCCATGGTCACCGGCCGCATGCCCCTGCAGGAGTATCTCACCTCCCATTCCCTCCCGGACTAGCCAAGAATGTCAGAAGGTCTTTCCCTTTCAACGGAAGCCCGAGGAGCGAAGAAAGGGGACTGGCCTGCCCCCACTTCCCTTTTACGATCCTCTTTTCTGCTAAAAAAATAGGCTTACGGCCCGGGAGGAAGGATGTTGCGCGGAAAAAGCATCGGCGGGAAAAGTCCCGCTCGGAGGTTCTCCCGTGCTTCCGCAGAATGGGGCGGGCCCATCAAGCTCCCATTCGGACGCCCCTACATCGGAATACCTCTGTTCTTAGGGAAAGAACGGCTTGCCCGCCCGGTCCAAGAAAGGGAGGCGTGCCTCATGGTTTTTCCGCGCAACGTCCTTCCTTCCGGGCCGGGCAATGCCTGAAATTCAATAGGCCTACGCCTATTCGTGGAAAAGTGGCGGGGGGGGCAAGAGGGGATATATACTTGCAAATGTCCCTTTTCCTGGCTTAATATCTCGATTGAATCCCCAGTCATTGCATTCTTGGAAAGGAGTTAAGAAGAAATGGCTGAAAAATACCCTCACCTTTTTTCGCCCGTAACTATCCATACCATGACCCTGAAGAACCGGGTCGTCATGCCCCCCATGTGCACCGACTATGCGACCATCGGCGGAGCGGTGAACGATCGATTGATCGAATATTATGCGACCAGAGCCCGCGGAGGGGTTGGATTGATCGACGTTGAATTCTCCTATGTCCATCCCGCCGGCAAGGTCTTCGAGCACATGCTGGGAATCTACGATGACAAGTTGATTCCCGGCCTCCGCAGGTTAACCGACGCCATCCATCAAGGCGGAGCCAAGGTTATCGTTCAAATTGCCCACGGCGGGAGAAGGGGTCATTCCGACATCACCGGGGCGACCATAGTGGGCCCTTCCTCCATCCCCCGGCTGAACGGGGAGACCCCCAAGGAATTGAGCCCGGCCGGAATCGAGGACCTGATCCAGGCTTTCATCCTGGCTGCGAGACGGGCGAAGAAGGCGGGGTTTGACGGGGTCATGATCCATATGGCCCACGCGTACCTCCTCCAGCAATTCCTTTCTCCCTTCAGTAACGTCCGGACGGACCGCTACGGCGGGGACCTGGAGGGGCGCGCCAGATTTCCCCTCGAGGTCGTCAAGGGCGTCCGGCGGGAAGTGGGGAAGGATTATCCGATTACCTGCCGGCTCTGCGGCGATGAATTCCTGAAAGAGGGGTTCGACCTGAGCCAGAGCATCCGGGTGGCGAAGATGCTGGAGGCCAACGGAGTCAATGCCATTGAAGTATCCGCCGGGGCCCATGAAACCGGCTATGTCATAACCGCCCCTCCTTATTACCCCATGGGTTTTCTGTCTCCCCTATCCGAAGCCATCCGGAAAGAGGTGAACATTCCCGTCGGGGCCGTCGGGAGGATTCACACCCCGGAGGTGGCGGAAGACCTTCTGCGGCAGGGGAAGGCCGACCTGATCGCCGTCGGCCGCGGTCTCATCGCCGATCCCGACTGGCCGAAAAAGGCACAGGAAGGCCGGCCGGAAACGATCCGCCCCTGCATCTCCTGCAATCAGGGGTGCGGCGACCGGATGTATCTCCACCGGGATATCAGCTGTACGGTGAACCCGGCCGTAGGCCGGGAAGGGACTTTCCCGGTGGAACCGGCCCGGAAGAAAAAGAAGGTTCTCGTCCTTGGCGGGGGCCCGGCGGGATTGGAGGTGGCCCTGGTTGCGGCCCGGAGGGGACACACGGTCCATCTTTATGAAAAGGAAAAAGAGCTGGGCGGCCAGCTCAACATCGCCGCGGTTCCCCCGGCCAAGGAGAAGATCCGGGAATTCAAAGAATTCCTCATCCGCGAAGTAAAAGGTCTGCCGATCAAAGTGGTGCATGCAAAGCCGGACGCCAGAACCTTGAAGAAAATCTCCCCCGATCTGGTGGTGGTTGCGGTAGGCGGGAAGCCCAAAGTAATGGAAGGGCTAGGTTTCGATGACCGGAAGGTGATCTCCGCATGGGATGCGCTATCGGGCAAAAAGCCGGTCGGGAGACGAGTCGTGATTGTCGGCGGGGGCCAGGTTGGCCTGGAGACCGCCCACTTTTTCCTGGAAAAGGGAAAAGACGTCACTGTCCTGGAGATGTTAAAAAGCGCGGGGCAGGATATGAGTCCCCGGGCGAGAAAGCTGATCCTAGAAAAATTGGTCCAGGGCGGGGCGGAGGTCTTGACCGAGGCAAAGGCCCTTTCGGTGGAGAAGGGGGACCTGACCTTCGAACGGGCCGGCCTGAGGGAAAAAATCAAAGGGGCGGATTCCATCATCATCGCCGTGGGAACGGCCTCCCAGGATGAAGAGATTCCGGGATTGAAAAGGTCACGAATCCCCTTCCGGCGGGTCGGGGATGCTTCGGCCCCCCGAAAGCTTATCGAAGCCGTCCACGAAGGCTATCAGGTGGGAGTCGAAATTTAGGCGCTTAGCGACTCATTAATCAACCTATTGGTAAGAAGGCCTTATCCTCCATCACCCCCGCCCTGACCCTCTCCCGTCGAAGGGAGAGGGAACCGGAATGAAATCTTACATATCTTTGGCTAGGTTTTTTCTGTGAAGTTCAGGTAGAATGCACTGTGAAGTGATTCTGAATAGGGAGAGGCGAGCATGAACATGATCGAAAAGCTGCCGGAATTGGTCAACGGCAATGAACGGCTTGTATGGCGGGGGCGGTTTCTTACGGTTGACTTTCTGATTGAGGTAGGCGATGTTTCTTACCTGGTCTCCATCCAGGCGGGACGTATCGTGTCCGTGGAACAGGGTCCCTTTTACATGCGGCCATGGCGTTTTGCAGTTCGGGCATCGGCCACAGCCTGGGAAAAGCTATGGGAGCCGATGCCCCGTCCCGGATACACGGACATTCTAGGCTTAATGAGGCGCGGCGAGGCGCGCATCGAAGGCGATTTGCAGCCGCTCGTAGCCAATCTTCGTTACGTCAAAGAAGTCCTGGTTACACCGCGACGGCTGAAGGGAGGTTGTTGACATGGCTGCTCAGATTGAGCCAATCGTCGGTCGCTATATTCAACTAAGATTGGGCGGGAGGGCCTGTCGAATCTATTTTGAGGAGACCGGCAAGGGAATCCCCCTGGTTTGCCTGCACACCGCCGGTTCCGACACCCGGCAGTACCGGCACCTGATGGTCGACCCGGCGGTGACCGAACATTTCCGGGTGCTGGCCTTTGACTTGCCCTGGCATGGCAAATCGAATCCGCCGCCCGGTTGGCACGAGGAGGAATACCGCCTGACCACTGAGGCCTATCTCGAAGCGACCATGGGCTTTTGTGGAGCTCTGGAACTTAATCGCCCGGTGGTGATGGGTTGTTCGATGGGGGGGCGCATCGTCATTCCCCTTGCGGCTGAGTACGGGAAGGAATTGCGCGCGGTCATCGGCCTTGAGGCAGGCTATCAAGTGCAGCCCTGGTTCGACAACACCTGGCTGCACCATCCGGATGTACACGGCGGTGAAATTTGTGCTGCCCGGGTCTCCGGATTAATGGCCCCGCAAAGCCCGGAGGAAACGCGCTGGGAAACGCTCTGGGGGTACATGCAGAGCGGGCCGGGCGTTTTCAAGGGAGACCTCTACTTTTATTTCCAGCGGGCCGAATCGGATTTCCTAAATTATATGGCCCGTATTGACACGAAAGCCTGTCCGGTTTATCTTTTGGCCGGCGAGTACGACTATTCCTGTACGCCGGAGGATACGCAGCGCACAGGAGCCTATATCCCGGGCTCCGAAGTGATGATCATGAAAGAGATGGGCCACTTTCCCATGTCCGAGAATCCCGTCGCTTTCCGTCGTTACATCCTTCCGGTCCTGGAAAAGATCCGCAACCAGAAATGAACTTGTTGAGAACCTATCCTGTTTTAATTCTCTTCGGGAAAACCGCCGGCTTAAAGCTTTGCCGTCGGTCGCGGGACTGGTTTTTGATGATTCCCGACTAGACGGGGAAAGGGAATTGGGAATAATTTTAGAAAGGAGAGGAACATGAAGAGTAGCAGAATGATTTCCTTGGTTGTCGTTCTGCTGGCTTGCCTGGCTATGGGCACACAAGTCCGGGGGGCGGATAATTTCCCGGCGAAACCTCTTGAGCTCGTGGTTCCCTACGTCGCTGGAGGGTCGACGGACGTGATGTGCCGCACCATTGTGGCCCGGGCTCTCCCCTTCTTTAACAACCAGCCGGTCATGGTGGTGAACAAACCCGGAGGGGGGACCGTGATCGGTTCCCGTTATGTCCTGGATAACCGAAATGACGGCTACACCCTCTACTCCACCTCCACCGCGAGCATGATGATCGCCCCGGTGATCAACAAGACCAACTTCAGTTGGAGGGATTTCATTGGCGTTGCCCAAACCATGCTGGGCTCGGATGCTTTATACGTACCGGGGGATGCTTCTTACAACACCCTTGAGAAGTTCATCGATTACGCCATGCAGAACCCGGGAAAGATCAAGTACACCACCGCCGGCACGGGGGGGTCTTCCCACCTGCCCATGGAGGGGTTTGCCGTGGCCAAGGGGCTCTCGTTAAAGCATATTCCCACCAAGGGGGATGCCGAAAACATCGCCGCCCTTATGGGGGGGCATGTGACCGCCGGTGCCGGGAATCCCATCGCATTTCAACCCCATGTCGCATCCGGGAAGTTTAAGTGTCTGGTCCAGTTCGGGGCGGAGCGGGACAAGGCCTTTCTCCCGAATATTCCGACCTTCAAAGAGTTTGGAATAGATGTAGCTGTCGACCTCTGGCGCTGGGTCGTAGTGCCCAAAGGGGTTCCCCCGGAACGAGTCAAGTTCCTGGCTGAGGCGTTCAAAAAGATCTTTCAAGATAAGGAAGTCCTGGCCAGCCTGGAAAAGATACAGTGCCCGGCCTCCTATCTTCCTCCGGAAGATTATGAAAAGGCCATGAAGGCGAGTGAAGCCTCCATCCTACCGCTTATCAAGGCTTCCAAAATCATGGAAGCAAAGTAAGGAAAGACGGGAAATATTTTAGGTTTGAAAGATGCAAGGTGTATGGTGTAAATGGTTCTAACGCCAGGCCTGCATTATAAGGAGTAATCAAGTCTGAAAAAGGAGAGAGTCCATGAAAGGGTACAACGGAAAAATTCTGCGCGTAAACCTGAGCACCCGCCAGGTTTCAACGGAGGCGCCGACTGAAGAGTACTATAAAACCTACCTGGGTGGGCGTGGATTCATCGTCCATACCCTTTTGAAAGAAGTTCCCCGGGGGGCGGACCCGCTGGGGCCGGAGAACAAGCTCATTTTTGCTCTCGGTCCCATTACCGGCCATCCTTTTCCGGGGAGCGGCAGGAACAGCGTAGGAGCCAAATCGCCCCTCAGCGGGGGATTCGGGGAAAGCGAGGCCGGGGGCTTCTGGGGCGCGGAATTGAAAAGGTCTGGCTACGACGCCATTATCGTGGAAGGGAAGGCGGATAAACCGGTTTACCTTTGGATCAAGGACGGACAGACGGAAATACGCGATGCCCGTAATCTCTGGGGGTTGGATGTGGCCGAGACCGAGAAAGCCATTCAGGAAGAGCTCCAAGACGGTAGGGTGCGTACGGCCACGATCGGGGTAGCGGGGGAGAAACTGGTGCGGTTTGCCTCCATTTGCAACGACATCTCCCACGTGGCCGGGAGGACGGGAATGGGGGCGGTCATGGGCTCCAAGAAGCTTAAGGCGGTTGCCGTCAGGGGGAATACTCCTCCGGAGATGGGAAACCGGGAAAAGGTCCTGGAACTCTCGCGGTGGATGGGGCAGAACTTCAAAACTAAGACCAATTTCTGGCAGTATGGTACCGGAGCCATGATGGATTATTACGAAGCCTCTGGAAATCTGCCCATCCGGAATTTTGCCGCCGGCCGGTTCCCGGAAGTGGAAGACATTACCTCCCAGAGCATGTACAAGAAGGGCTACGTAGAGAAGATGGAAAGCTGCTATGGATGCCCAGTGCGCTGTAAGAAGAGGGTAAAGCTGGAGCAGCCTTGGAAGGTGGACCCGATCTATGGAGGCCCCGAGTACGAGACCCTGGGGGCTTTCGGGTCCTGCTGCGGGATCGGCCAGGTCGAGGCCATTATGAAGGCCAATGAGCTTTGCTGCCGGTATGGGATGGACACAATCTCGGCGGGGGTCACGATTTCTTTCGCCATGGAGTGCTTTGAGAAAGGAGTCCTGACTCTGAAGGATACGGATGGTCTGGAGCTCACCTTCGGCAATGCCTCGGCCATGGTGGAGATGGTGGAGCGGATTGCGTTGCGGAAAGGCCTGGGAAATCTCCTGGCCGAAGGGACGAAGAGGGCCGCTGAGGTCATCGGCAAAGGGTCGGCGGAATGGGCCATGCACGTCAAAGGCGAGGAAATCCCCATGCATGAGCCGCGGTATAAGCAGGGGATGGGGCTGCACTACAGCGTCCATGCCACCGGGGCCGACCACTGTTCGGGGCCTCATGATGATGTGGTCAACAAGAAACTGCCGGAATGGGACCGGATCGGCCTGGCCGAGTCCATACCGGTGTATGAAATGAGCGGGCGCAAAGCCCGGATGGTTTACGAGGTGGGCCTGTGGCGACATGTGGCCAATTCTATCGGTCTTTGTCTCTTTGTGCCCTGGAGCAACGAGCAGGTTACCCAGGCGGTCGAAGCGATCACCGGCTGGCCCATTAGCTTCTGGAAGCTCATGAAGACCGCCGAGCGGTCCATCACCCTGGCCCGGGTCTTCAACCTCCGAGAGGGGTTCACACACCGGGATGATACACTGCCAAGGAGGTTTGCCTCTTCCCCGGCGGACAGTAATTTGAAAGGAGTGGGAGTGGACCCGGAGAAGCTTTCCTCGGCCCAGAAGGTCTATTATCAAATGATGGGGTGGGACGAGAACGGTGTCCCCACTCGCGCAAGGCTCATAGAATTGAATATCGAATGGGCGTCCCAGTATTTGCCGGCGGGGCGATAACCGCCCGCACTAAAGGTGGCCTTCCACCGGGTGCTAGGCCTGGGGGCAAGGACCTTCTGGGCAAAAACCATGCGGCATCTTTGATTCCATGGAACGGGCGGGCCTCGGAATTGCGGAATGTCGATTGCGGAATGCGGATTGAAAAAGAAAACCCCAAAATCCGAAATCCGCAATTCGAAATCCGAAATGGGAAGGCCGATGCTTTTTGCCCAGAAGCTCCTCGCCCTTAGGCTACAACCCAAGCTTCCCGGAAAAATGTCAAACTTTGGGTTCCTCGGCAGAGATGGGGGTTTAGCCTGAATGAAATTAAAAGCCTGTACCTAAATAATATTTCCTCCTTTGTAAAAGGGGGGGAGGGGGCATTTCCCCAAGGCGTCTCAAAGTAAATCCTCCTATTTCCCCCTTTTTCAAAGGGGGGATTTGAAGCCCGCAGCTAATTTAAGGATAAGCTCTAAATAAAACCAGAAAGGAGAAGGGTATGAAGCGATTCTTTTTTCTTTCCTTCGTGCTGATCCTGACCATCCTTCCGTTGCAGGCGATGGCCCAAGACAACGTGAAGATCGGATGCGTCCTGCCTTATACAGGGGCCCTAGCTTGGCAAGGGCAGGAGACGTTTCGAGGAACCCAGATCGCCGCGGATATGCAGAACAAAAGAGGGGGAGTTCTGGGGAAAAAAATCGTATTGGTCAAAGGCGATTCGGAGACGTTGAAATCCGCAGTGTCGGAGACGGAAAGATTGATCAATGAGGGGATCAAGCTCTTCTGCGGGGAATACTCTAGTTCGCGGGCCAAGGTGGCGACGACCGTCACGGAGAAATACGGCGCCATTTTCTGTGTGGTCATCGCCGTGGCGGATGATATTACTGAAAGAGGCTATAAATACGTTTTTCAGCCGCAGGGAAGAGCCACCCTCTGGGGCGAGTTGTCCGCCGAATTTATTGGCAAAGCAGCGGCTCCCAAACTGGGTAAGAAACCCGGCGACCTCCGAGTCGCCATCGCCTACGAAGATTCCGACTTTGGCACCAGCATCAGCGTCGCTTTTGCCCGGAAGGCCAAGGAGTATCAGATGAATATCGTGGCCCAGGAGCCTTATAGCCTTTCGGCCCTCGACCTTTCTTCTGTGGTGCTAAGGATCAAGCAGGCTAACCCCGATGTCTTAGCGCTTACGCCCTATGTTCGGGATGGAATCCTCTTCTTGCAGCAGGCTAAGGATGCCGGGTTAAGTCCGAAGGTTCTCATCTGCCCCGGGGGCCCTCTGGCCAACGATGTGTTCGGGGAAAAGCTGGGCGACGATATGAACTACATGCTCGTTACCACGTGCGCTTCCCATGACGTCCGTAAGGAAGCTTTCAAGCCGGAGGCATGGGAGGCCCTGCAGGAGTTCGCCGATCGATATAACAAAGAGTTCAAGAAACCTCCCACGAACGATGCCTATCACGGGTTTCAGGGCGCCTGGACCTTCTTTCACTTTGGTCTTCCCCGGGCCAAATCTCTCAATCCGGATGATGTAGAGAAAAGTATGCGCAGCCTGGTCCTCAAACCAGGAGAGAACGTGACAACCTTTGGCTATCAGGCGGCTCCCCAAGGACACAAGAATGCAGGCGCGAATCTGATCGGCTACCCCAATGTATTTCAGTGGCAAAAAGGAAGCGTCGGTCATCTGGTTTATCCCCCAGAATTCGCCAAAAGCGAGCTGATGCTCCCCATGCCCTTGTGGGGACAAAGGGCTATGAAGTAATTTCCTTGGCTGTTTGAGTAGGGAGCCATTCTTCCCCCTGCACAGGGAAGCTGTGAAAAAATTGAAATATTCCCCCTCACCCTACCCTCTCCCGCGAGGGGAGAGGGTAACCTTATTGAAATAGTTTTTAAGAATTCCCTCCCCCTCGACGGGGGAGGGCGAGGGTGGGGGTGATTTTAGGTAATTTTTCACACCTTCAGGCAAGAGGGAAGAATGAATCCTTCCGTCCATTCCACAAAAGGGTTCTATGATCG
>DASPRR010000476.1:0-3137 GCA_035624375.1 Thermodesulfobacteriota bacterium
TGTCTCTTCTTCGGCCACGATCGGTTCTTTCAGCTTCGGGACATACGAATTCATTTATGTGGGCGCTGCCATCCTCGTCCTGGCCGGACTCCTTCTCTTCCTGAAGCGTACCCCCACAGGCCAGGCCGCCCTGGCGGTGGGACAGAACCCTCGGGGGGCCAAGCTGGTGGGGATCCACGTGGACCGGACGTACCTTTTGATCTTCAGCCTTTCCATCGCCCTGATCGGAGCCCTGGGCGCGATCTTCATGACCCGCCATTCCATCTTCCCCCTGGTGGGGGCGCCCTTCACCATGAAATCCTTCTGTCTCATCGCCATGGCGGGGATCGGAAATCTCACGGGGATCCTGTGGTGCAGCCTGATTCTGGGGCTGGCGGAAAACTTCGTCCTCTCCTTCCGGGGGTACGCAGGCTGGGCGGACATTCTCTTCTTTGCCCTCATTGTTCTAGTGATCATGGTCCGCTCCCACCAGAGGGAGGTGAAATGAAAAAATCGCGCCCCCTTCTTTACCTCGTCGTTCTCGCGATTCTTTTCACCCTGCCTTTCTACACAGGGGTCTATGTCCTCAACGTCATGGACATCATCCTGATCTATATGGCCCTGGCCCTGAGCTGGGACATGCTGCTCCGGTCGGGGCAGATCTCCTTCGGCATGGCCGGCTTTTTCGGGGTGGGGGGATATGCGGCCGTGCTCCTGTTTCTAAACACGGGGGTGCATCCTCTGCTCAGCATCGTCCTGGGCGGTCTGGCCGCCGGAGTCCTTGCCTGGCTCATCGGTTCGGCGGTGCTCCAGCTCCGGGGGATGTACTTTGCCATCGTGACCCTGGCCCTGGCGGAGATCTTCCGGGTGATCGTGAGGAACCTTCCTGACCTCACGGGGGGGCCGGAGGGGACCGTTCTTTCCCAGGCGATTTTCGCCGGGAATTCGACCTACACCTACTGGCTGGTTCTTGCCGCAGCCGCGCTGAGCGTAGTCGTCTCCGAAGTTTTCCGGCACAGCCGGATTCATTTTGCCCTCACCTCTATCCGCAACGATGAAATCGTGGCCAAGTCGAGCGGGATCGACGTTTTCAAATTCCTGGTGTTCCTCTTTGCGGTGACCTCCGCCATCCAGGGAATCACCGGGGGAGCCTATGCCCACATTTACGGGTTCGTTTCGCCGGAGGGGAGTTTTTCGGTGGATTTCACGCTTCTGCCCATTGCCATGGCCCTCCTGGGGGGAATGCATTCCACCTGGGGCCCGGTGGTGGGGGCGGTGGTGCTGGGGGTGGTCTCCGAGTTCCTGAAGCTGCAGATTCCCTACGGCCATCTCATGGTGTACGGGATCATCATCGTGGTGGCCATCCTGTTTTTCCCTCAGGGAATCGTGGGAACCCTGGGACAAAAAATGAATAAAACGGGCAGTCCCTAGAAGGTACATCCTATGGCCATTTTAAGGACCGAAAAGTTAGCCAGGCATTTCGGCGGCTTGGCCGCTCTGTCCGGGGTTAGTATCGAGTTCCGGGACAACGAGGTCCTGGGGATCATCGGCCCGAACGGGGCGGGGAAGACGACCTTCATCAACGTCATCGCCGGGATCTACCTTCCCACAGAGGGGAAAGTCTTTTTTGAAAACCAGGATGTGAGCGAGCTTCCGGCCCACCAAAGATGCCACCTGGGCATCGCGCGGACCTTCCAGCTCGTGAGGCCGCTGCCAGGGCTCAGCTTGGTGGAAAACGTCATGGTGGGAGGGCTCTTCGGGAAGGGGATGACCCAGAAAGAAGCCCGGCGGAAGGCGGAAGAGCTGTGCGGGTTCCTGGGGCTTTCCGACCTTGGCCGGGAGATCACCCGGATGACCGCTTTGGAAGTCAAGAAGATGGAGATCGCTCGTGCCCTGGCCACCCAGCCCAAGCTTCTTTTCCTGGATGAGGTCATGGCCGGGCTGAACAGTGAGGAGACCATGCTGATGATCGACCTGGTGCGAAGGATTCACCGCCAGGGCATCACCATCGGGATCGTGGAGCACGTAATGAGGGTCATCCGGGAGTTGACCGACCGGGTGGTCGTCCTGGACTGGGGAGAGCTTATCGCCGAAGGACCCTACGGGGACGTCTCCAATGACCCGAAGGTGATCTCGGCCTACCTGGGCGAGGAAGCGTGATGCTGGGGGTAAAGAACATCAACATCTTTTACGGCAAATTGCACATCCTGTGGGATCTTTCCCTGGAGGTAGGGAAAGAGTCCGTCGGCCTGTTCGGGCCGAACGGGGCCGGTAAGACCACCCTGATCAATGCCGTCCTGGGGCTGGTGAAACCGGTGAGCGGGGAGGTACAGTTTAACGGTGAGGCCCTTCTTCCCCTGGAGACCTTCCAGAGGATCCGCCGGGGGATCTCCGTGGTCCCCCAGGAGAGGGAGCTCTTTCCGCTGATGACCGTCCTGGAGAACTTGCGGTCCGGGGCGACTTATATTCCCGAAGCCAAGGAGAAGGTCCAGGAGAACCTGGATTTGGTCTTGGGAATCTTCCCCGCGCTGAAGGGCCGGCTGAAACAGCTGGCCGGGACGCTAAGCGGGGGAGGACAGCGGATGCTGGCCATCGGCCGGGCGCTGATGGCCGGCCCAAAGCTGCTGATCCTCGATGAACCCTCCGGCGGGCTGCAGCCGTCCCTGGTTTCCGACCTCTTTCACCGGCTGAAGGAGATCAAAGAGAAAGTCTCCCTGCTCATCGCCGAGCAGAATGTGCGCCAGTGCCTCAAAGCCATCGACCGGGGCTATGTCATCGAAAACGGCCGGATCGTCATGGAGAAGAACGCCCGGGACCTGGCCGGGAATGACCACATTCGTAGGTCCTATCTGGGAATCTAGCGAAATACCAGATGCTAGATACTGGATACTCGATGCTGGATAAAAAAATTAAATATCCAGAATCCAGTATCTAATACAAACGCAAAAAGTAATTTGTCTTTGCGAGGAGAGGAACGACGGAGCAATCCCCCCCACCCTCTCCCTCCCCCTCGAGAGACTGTGTCGCAATTGGGGAAAAGAGTCGTCATTCCGGCGAAAGCCGGAATCCAGTTTTTGATTTTATTCAATTTTTCGATATCCTGGATGCCAGCTTTCGCTGGCATGACGAATTACGACACAGTCTCCGAGGGGGGAGGG
>DASPRR010000485.1:0-5608 GCA_035624375.1 Thermodesulfobacteriota bacterium
TCCTCCCATGCTGCTCTCGATCCGTTCGGAACTCGGGATGAGCCTTTTCTGTTCGGTTTGATCATGCAGGGAGGCCAACTAGGGCAGGTCATCGGTCCGCCGGTCTTCGCCCTTATGGTTTCCATGGGTGAAGGCGGGAAATCAGCTTCCTGGCTTTTGGGGGTCTCGGCAGCCGCCGGGGTTGGGTTTTCTTTGGGCTTGGCCGTCCTGAAAAAAAGGCGGCTTCCCATTGGGCCAAGGAATCGGCCAATCGTAATCTGACCAGCTTCTGGGAATCAATCCTTCACCGAGAGAGCTTGAATGACGATGGAAACCGCGGCCTTAAAGCTGAGACGCTCTGTATTCAGGGACAGGTCATAGTGTACCGGGTCTTCCCACCCTGCATGATAATATCTTTTGATGAACTCGCGACTGCCGTTGTCAAAGCGCGCCATCTCCTGCTTGGCCGCTTCCTCACCCACTTTGAGCTCCTCCCGGACGCGTTTCAACCGCACTTCGAAAGGTGCGACCGTCAGAATGTGAAGGGTCCTGGGAAAGTTTTTTAAAATGAACTGGCTGCCCCGTCCTTGAATCACAAGGGAGGGGGCTCGAGCCAGCTCCTTAATCACCGACTCAAGGGCTTGCAAGTAGCGTTTATCATCCAGGGGGATTTCCCAGGTGGGTAGATAGGTACCCTCAAACCCTACGCCGAAGGGTAAACCCCGATCCAATGCTTCGGCAATCCGCCCAACGAGGGTGCTGGGGGGCATCTCTTTCGCCGCTACGTCATGCTCTTGACGATGAAGTCGCGCTGCCACTCCGGCAATGATCTCCCGGTCGACGTAGTCGGCGTGAAGAAATTCGGCGATTGCCTTCCCGATTTCCGGCGCCCCGCTTCCCAAGGGTCCTCGAATCGTCACAATCGGCATCCGCTACCTCCTTCTTTGAGTATTTATGCTCCCCTGCATTCATTCCATGATCCTTCCCGATTCTCCGGTTGAATCAAGCAAAGAGATTGGTGTACGTGATCATTCGACGGCCATTCCTTCCCCTTTTTCTACATGCCGGCGATCTTCGCCGTGCGTCGGACCACGTCGAACAGGCTGTCCTCAGCGATTACATGTCCCGTCAGCTTCTTTTTGCTCTTGGCGACGGCCTGGCGCCCGGCCTCGGATTTATCGAGGTCCACCAGGGCAGCCTGAATTTTCTTGCTTAAGGCCTCGTCCATGCTGATCCGGACAGCGATGGCGTCGTGGGGGATTGGATCGGTGCTGGCCAGGGTGGTCAGATTCTCGGTGGACATGCCCATGGCCTTCGCGACACCGAGGGCACCGTCATAAATCGCCCCGGCATCTGCCCGCCCCTCCAGGACAGCGGCGATCACTTTGTCGTGGCCGCCTGCAAAGATCGTCTCCCTGAAATATCGCTCCGGGGTGAAACCCTTCTCGATGAGCATGGCGCGCGGGTATACATAACCGGAGGCCGATTTGGGGTCCACGAAGGCGAAACGTTTGCCCTGCAGGTCGTCCAGAGTCTTTAGCCCGCTGTCCTTGCGGGCCACGATGAGGCCACGATAGGTGGCCGCCCCATCGAGGATGGACTGGGCGATGATCCGAATCTTTCCGCCCCGCGCCGCGTCCACATAGGCAAAGGGAGAGAAGCTCCCGATGTCTACGATTCCCGCTTCCATTTGGGTACGGAGGTCTCCATAGCTCTTGGCGACGTAGAGGACAACCTTCTGCCCAACGGCGTTGGACAAATAAGCCATGAGCGGTTCGAACTCGGCTTTCATATCCGCCTCGCTCAGGACTGGGGTAAACCCGAACTTCAGCTCTTGGGCGGCAGAGGGCACGGCCGGGAGAAGCCCGATACCCAGGGATAGAAGAATCATCCCCAGGACGTATGGATGACGGAGGATTTTTTTCGCTCCGGATAACTCATTACCGGCGTTGGATAAATTTCCAATTCTTTTCATTTCCGGCCCTCCTTTTTTTAAATATGCTTACCGATAAAAGAAATGCAAAAAGACCCCATCTCCCTTCAAGAAATGAGGTCTTTCATCCCGCTTAACCACATAACTTTCGCCTCTGGCTGCAAGGAAGGGCATGGGTTTGACCGGAAGGGCCCATAGGCCTGCACCTGGAATTGGTAAGGGAACTATATTAAATTTTGCAAAACCTGTCAATAAAACGAGAAAAATGTATTTTGAGGGATAAAGGGTGGAGAATGGCAACTCGTTTTGAGTCACAACTTGTGGGTTGTAGGGGCGATTCAGCCCTCGACCTGAGCTCGGGCCGAAGGTGAATCGCCCCTACAACCCCTATGCGCTTAGCCTTAGCTTTTTGAGCACCTCCGGATTCAGCACGTTCTCTGGAACCCTTCCTTCGAGGAGGATGATAACCTTCTTCACCGTCTCCATGGCCATAGCATGGGTCGCTTGGTTGCTCAAACCGGCGCTATGGGGGGTGGAGACCACGTTGTCCAGCAGGATGTGGTCCCGGAAGACCGGTGGTTCGGTCTCAAAAACGTCGAGTCCCGCCCCGGCGATCCAGCCTTCTTTCAAAGCCTTGTAGAGGGCTTTCTCATCCACGATGGCCCCCCGGGCAGTGTTGATCAGAAAGGCGGTTTTCTTCATGAGCCGCAAGCGCTCTTCATTGATCATCCTTCGGGTGGCAGGGTCCAAAGGGACGTGGAGGGTCACAAAATCGGCCCGCTGTAGAAGCTCTTCCTTGGAAAAATAGGGGATATTGTATTGCTTCTGGAAATCCGGGTATTCCGCGATGTCGTTAGCGATTACCTTGGCTTCAAAGCCCTGAAGGCGTTTGGCCACCCGTTTGCCGATGTTTCCCAGGCCGATGATCCCCACGGTCTTCCGGAAGAGGTCCTCGCTTCCGCTGCCGCGGGGGTATAATCCCTTGCGCATTTCCCGGTCTTTTTGGGTGATCTGCTTGGAAACGGATAGCATCAATCCAATCGCCATGTCGGCGACGGACTCCGCATTGGCCCCCGGGTTGTTGGTCACCACCACCCCTTTCTCGGTTGCCGCTTTCAGATCGCTCCCTTCAAACCCGGCGCTGCGGATAGCGATCATCTTCAGGCGGTCGGCGCTCATGATGAACTTGCGGGTCGCGGGAAACATGGCGGTCACGATGATGGCATCCGCCCCCTGGATCGCCTGGCAGAGCTCGTCTTCTTGGGCCGGGGATGCCCGGTCGTAGTCCTTTTCCACCACCTCCAATCCCGCCTGTTTCATGACTTGAAAGGGTTCCCGTGAGAACTCCGAAAATTTCTTGGTCAATACCATTACTTTATACATTTCATCATTTTCCTCCAAACCGAGGGATCATATCGGACCCATTTTTCAGGAGAATGACCTTGGCATTCTCTCCGTGCTTGGCCAGGGCCATCTGGATGGCCTGGTCAAAGGTATCGGCTCTCTGGCTGAACATTTCTTTCAGGGTCTTATCATCCATATGCTTGCTCACCACGATCAAGTCCGACCTTTTCAGGCAGCGGGAAAACAACCAGGCCTTGGAAGCCCCAATGCTGTACCCTTCCCGGATGAATCGGTCGATCACCTCTTGGGGGCAGGTGGCCGCGGACATCCATTCATAGAACCCCCGCGCCCCCACTCCGTCCTTGCACTCCGCCAGGAGGATGACCGTTCCCCCCTCCTTGACCACCAGTTCGGCGGAGGCCATGGACTTCTGGGATTGGTACAGGTCGATGTCTTTGGGGAACCCCCCCGGGGTGGTGATGACGATATCGGCCGGTTGGGGGACTCGGACTTCGAAAACCTCCCGACTGGCCTTCACCCCTTCCAGCCAGGCTTTTTCCACGTCCCCGGCCACGACCTGGGTGATCTTCTTGAGGTGGTTCTGGACCGTGTTGAGAATGAAGTCCGTCTTGGCCATCTTGGCGGCTTCCAGGGCGTTCTCGTGGAACTTATTCCCCTCCACCCATCCCATGGCTGGCTTGTCCGAACGCATGCTGAAGCCGTGGTGCTGTTTCAGGGTGGACAGGCTGGCGATTCCAGGAAGAACGCTCTTTCTCCCCCCGGAAAATCCCGCTCCCTGGTGAGGAGCAATGGTCGCCGTGGTGATTTTCACTTCCGCTTCCCAGAAGAGACGGTTGATCACCACCGGGATCCCACCGCTGGTCTTGCCCAAATCTACCATGATCTTGTCGTCCTGACAGTGATGGTTCACCACCTTGAACCGCTGCACCACGTCCTTTCCCAGCATCGCTTCTAGCTCTTCCCGGGTGTTATCGCGATGGGTGCCGGTGGCCACCAGTAACTGGATTTGGTCCTCTTTCATCCCCCCATTCTTCAATTCCTGGATGAGAGGAGGCAGAAGCTTGTAAGTGGCCGTGGGACGGGTAATATCGTTGACCACGATGACGGCGCTTTTTCTACCCTTGGCTATTTCCTTGAGCCTTTTCGTCCCGATCGGATTTTCCAGGGCTTTCTTTACCTCCCCGGCTTCGTCTTTTAGTCCCGGCTTGAAATGGGGCATCAAGGTGGCTACATAATTTTTCCGGGGAATCTTGACCTCTAGTTCTCCACTGCCATAGGGGATTTTTTCTAGATGCGGCGAATTATTTTCACGCATGCTCACTCCTTCTAGCTTTAGCTCCGAATCATTTCAAAGATTTCGGGCACGGAGAAAAGGCCAATCCACACGGGCACCCGTTTGACGGCGATCCTCTTTCCCTTTCATGAATTTTTTCTTTTTTCATCCTCCGAGATGAATCATATAATTGGCCGGAACAGGGTGTCAAGAAGAATGCCCTTTTGGGAAAGTTGTAGCTTCTCCCTTTTTCTCATAGTATAAAAAGGAAACGGATTTGAATTCCGTAGCCGTCTCTGAATCGGACGGAATGAGGAGGATTCATGCCGGAATATGAAATCTATGCCCTGAAGTATGCCGGACCGTTCACCAGTTCCGGTGCTTTCCTAATGTGGAGGAAAGACTGGGAAAAGCAGGTCCAGAGGAACTATTATCTCTGGTGCGTCCGGGGGGAAAAGGACATGGTGATCGTGGATGCCGGGGTTCCTCCCGATTTGGCCAAACAGAAGAATCTAAACGGATACGTGAGCCCGGTGGTAGTTCTTTCCCGAATCGGGGTGAAGGCCGAGGAGGTCCGTCATCTCCTCCTTACCCACATTCACTGGGATCATTCCAGCGGAGTCGGGCTTTTTCCCAACGCAACTGTGTATGTCCAGGAAGAAGAGTTCAACTTCGCCATCAAGAACCCCATCGCCAACCGTCCCGTTTTCGCCGCCACCGCTGACCCAAAGTCCAAGGCTTATATCGCTTCCCTCGAAGGGACGAAACGCCTAGTCCTCATAAGGGGAGACCGGGAAATCCTTCCCGGGATTGAATGCCTTCTGGCTCCCGGTCATACGGTCGCTCTCCAGGCCGTGGCCGTAAAAACCTCCAAGGGTACGGCGATCGTCGGCTCCGACTGTGCCCATACTTTTCAGAACTACCGGGAAGACTGGCCCAGTTGCCTCATTGTGGACCTGGTGGGCTGGATGAAGTCCTACGACAAACTCCGCAAAAAGGCGTCTTCCCCTGACCTCCTTTTCCCCGGACACGACCCGCTGATGAGCTCCAATTTCCCA
>DASPRR010000490.1:0-9637 GCA_035624375.1 Thermodesulfobacteriota bacterium
CGGCAAATAACACGGCTTTAAGGGGGAAAACCATGCTAAAACCCGGATTTCCTTGCCCACCCCCAGTTCTTAAAAAAGAGTCCTCCGAAAATAAGATCTCCGGAAAGGAGGGGGGATCTCTTGGGGTTCAGGGTGGAGAAATTTGGATCATCATCCTGAGGCGGTGGTTCTTCCATGGGATCGGGCCTGGCCTGGGGGGATTGAAACGGAAAAATGCTTTGGCTCTCTTTTCTGCTTGGAGGTATCCCGTCTCAGGCCTCTGCCTGCGGAACATGGGGAGGAGTTTCATGGAAGGATAAGCACCCGCCGAGCCTGATGCTCCAAATTCCTCCACCCTGAACCCCGACAAGCATGAAAAACTGGGGGTGGGCAAGCCCGGGTTTCTCCTTGATTCGCCCCATGCCTCTTGATAAAATCACGGAGAAAACAGTCGCTGCATAAATTATTATTATGTTAGATTCCACGAAGGGGACGGCCATGCCGATCTACGTGGAGACCTTCCGAGCCACTGTCGCCCCAGCCGACTGCGACCATCTTGGCCACATGAACGTTCAACACTACTTTCGTGCCGTAGGAGACGGCATGTTCGCTGCGATGGCGCGAATAGGGCTGACTCCGGAGGCGATCCGTCGCCGTAAGCTGTCATTCGCAGTCGTGCGAGCGGAAACGGAATTTCATCATGAACTCTACGCTGGCGACGTAATCGCATTGGAATCCACGATCTTGAAAGTCGGTAAGAAGTCAGCCACCTTTCATCACAGGCTCAAGAACGCAGCGACCGATGACATTGTAATGAGCACGGAGTTCAAATGTGTCCTACTTAATCTTGAGAATAGGCAAGCAGCGCTTGTTCCAGACGATATTCGGAACGCGGCCGTCCACTCCTTCTCCAGTGGAATGTAACTTCCAGGTGGAGCGGCTTGAGCTACCAGAGGAACAGAATGAAGGGCCTGCGAGCAGTAATCCCATCGCAACATTGAACATTCTTAAGGCGCGCTCCGTGTAAAGAAGGCGCTGGAAGGCAGCGTTGAACGCTAGCTATACAAGGCAACTCGCGAGGCGGCCACGACAAACAGCAGGCCAAAGGACAGCGACTGCTTGACCGAAATTAATTGTCTCTGCGGTTTTATGAAAACTGTATAATCCTTGTTGGGCGAATGAACTATGAACATCGTAGAAATGACTATTGAGCATTACGAAGAGGTTCTAGCGCTTATGGGTCGAACCCCGGGAGTGACGATCCGAGATGCTGACTCGCGCGAAGCTACACGGAGATATCTGGAGCGCAATCCTTCGCTGAGTTTTGTCGCGACAGAGAATGGAAGGGTTATTGGATGCGCCATGTGTGGCCACGATGGGCGGAGAGGATACTTACAGCACGTGATAGTGGAACCCGCGTTTCGAGGTCAAGGAATTGCTCATCAACTAGTTACTCGGTGTTTGGACCAACTGGAGGCGATAGGCATTTGCAAGACGCATATTGACGTTTTCCGCACAAACGATATCGCCAACGCTTACTGGGCGCGGCGTGGATGGAAGAAACGCGACGATATCTATCGCTACTCGTACAACCGATCAAGGAACGAAAATGCCTAACTGGGCGGTGGAACCCTACGCTGCTAACGCGGCGCGGTTCACCGCCATCGTTGACGCCTTCAATCGATAATATTCACCTTTTCATCACGGTTCCGCGTATCGAGTTGGCGGAGTCGTTATTTTTGGAAGCCGGATACAGGTCCTATGAATGAAAATTTTCCTGGAGCAGGATGGATATTTGAGATTATTTGCGTATATTCACTTTGGGCTACTCCGACCCATGATTAGCTTTTCCCAAACATCTCTTTCAATAGGGGAGTGATCCCTCCTTTATTCAGGACATCGAGCATCTCCTTCGGGAGCGGATTCCCCAGAAGTTGGATTTTCCGGTTCAAATTTTTCACCCGGGCGCTTTCGAGGTCCAACTCCAGCATCTCTCCATCTTCCAAAGATTGGGAAACTCCGGGACAGGGGACTACCGCCAGGCCGATGGCCACGGCATTGCGGAAGAAGATGCGGGCGAAGGATTCGGCTACCACCGCGGAGATTCCAAGGGCCTTCAGTGCCCGCGGAGCAGATTCCCGGCTGGAGCCGCAGCCGAAATTTTTCCCGGCTACCAGGATATCTCCCTGCCGGACTTCTTTGGCCAAGAGGGGGTTTACAGCTTCCAGAACGTGCTTCTTCACTTCCTCGATGGGGGCGGTAAGGTATTGTCCGGGGGTAATCAAGTCGGTGTTGATCTGATCCCCCACTTTCCAAACCCGACCTCGGATATTATTCATTCTTTCCCTTTTTTTTTCACCACAAAGGCGCAGGGAACACAGTGCCGCGCGGCCGCAAACAAATCGTAGGGGCAACCCCCTGTGGTTGCACTTCCTGCGGGCGGCCACAGGGGGCCGCCCCCACAATATTCTTTTTTGGTTCCATCTTCCCCGGATCAGGACGATTTCCCTTTTCGCGGGCTTGGATTTCTATTCCGCAATCCGCAATTTTTTTCTCACAGGTAGTTCCGAGGATCGGCTATCACCCCTTCGACCGCCGAAGCGGCGACCGTGGCTGGAGAGCCCAGGTAGACCTCGGATTCGGGGCTGCCCATCCGGCCCTGGAAGTTCCGGTTGATTGAGGCGATGCACCTCTCTCCCGGGGCGAGGAGCCCCATGTGCCCCCCAAAGCAAGGGCCGCAAGTGGAATTGCAGATGAGCGCGCCGGCATCCACCAGCGTTTCCAGGATTCCCGTCCCAAGCGCCTCCCGGTAAACCTCCCACGAGGCCGGGACGACGATTAGGCGGACCTGCGGGTGGACTTTCTTACCTTTCAAAATTTGAGCCGCAACCCGGAGGTCTTCGATCCTCCCATTGGTGCAGGAGCCGATGAAGGCCTGGTCGATCTTCACTCGCTCAACACCGTAGATGGACTTCACGTTGTCGATGTTGTGAGGAAAGGCCACTTGCGGTTCCAGGATGGAGGCATCCAACCGATGTACGCTTTCGTAGATCGCATCCAGGTCTGGCTGGATCAGGGAATACGCTTTTTTCGCCCGTCCATTGAGGAAGTCTACGACCTTGTCATCCGGCTCGAAAAACCCGAACTTGGCCCCCAGTTCCACGGACATGTTACTCATGGTCATCCGGGAGGCGACAGACATCTCCCGGGCTGTCGAGCCGGTAAACTCGATGGCCTTGTACTGGGCAACCTCCGCGGAATACCGCCCGGCGATGTAGAGGAGGAGGTCTTTGGACATGACTCCTTTCGGCAGCGCTCCATCCATCTGGAACCGGAGGGTCTCGGGAACCCGGAACCAGAGTTTGCCGGTGGCCAGGACATAAGCCATCTCCGAATAACCGATGCCCGTGGCCGCGGCTCCGAATGCCCCGTAGGTCACGGTGTGGGAATCCGTTCCAACAATGAGGTCACCGGGGACTACATGGCCTTTCTCCGGAAGAACCTGGTGGCAGATTCCGGCCTTCTCCCCGTAGGCGTGACGAATGCCGTATTCCTCAACTGCCTTCCGGACCGTCTGGTGGTGAACCGCCGCCTCCACGGTGGGGGCCGGAACCCAGTGGTCGATGATGCTGACCACCTTCTCAGGGTCCCAGAGTTTTTTGACTCCGGCCTCTTTCAGGATAGGGTAAACCCCCCGCATCCCTTCGTGAATCATGGCCAGGTCGATTGAGGCCACGACATAATCCCCGGCCTTAACCGTTGAACGGCCCGATGCCCGGGCGAGAATTTTTTCGGCCAAAGTCATGCCCATAACATCTAAAAAAGTTTCAAGTTGCAGGTTGCAAGTTTCAGGTTTAAGACGAAACCCCAAACCCGAAACCCGAAACTACTTTTTCTGTCCCCTTAAAAGGTCAGCCAGGGTGGAGGTCTTTTTCAGGTTCTCCAGGTCCTCCACCAGCTCGATGGTCTTTTCCATATCCTTTTTGGACTGGATCCCCTTCACACACTGCCGGTATTTATCCTTCACCTCCCCGGCAGTCAAGGGATTCCCCGGGGTGCCCCGGGCTTCGTCCACTGTCTTGGCGAATTCCCTTCCATCTTTCAGGGTGACCTTCACAGTGGTGGAGGGATTGCCGGAGTGTTCTATGGTGTTCAAGTCCGGACGGATAGAAAAGGTAACTTTCCGGATCAGGTCCTGAATCCCGGGGTCCTGGACTTTCTGGTCCCTGAAATCGGGAAGAGTGACTTTCCTTTCCATCAGGGCCAAAGCCATGCAGAATTCCATGCTGAATTTTCCTTCCAGCGCGGTGCGAGGGCGGGAGTGGATGAGCATCGTGGGAGTTGTATAGGTTCCGGCGCAGGCAACGGACTCCACGTCTTCGGGGCGGAGGTCATTCTGTACCGCCAGGTCCAGCATGGCGTCGATGGCCGGATGGGTCCGGGCACAGCTGGGATATCGCTTGAGCCCCACGCCGGGAGATACGATGTCAAAGGGGCGCCCCAGATTGGCTATGATTTTGTTCAAATCAAATTTTCCCGCGCCGGAGAAAGCATTGGCGTACCCCAACTTGGCCTCCACGATTCCCGGGTCTGCGGTGTATCCCCGCCGAGCCAGTTGCGCAGCCGTCACTCCGTTCTGAGCCGCTCGGCCGGCATGGAGGGGCTTGGTCATGGTCCCGAAATTCTGCCGCAGCCCGGAGGCCAGAGAGCCGGCAATGCCCAGGGCCATGCAAACTTTATCCCCGGGCAGCTTGAAAAGCTTGGCCGCGGCGGCAGCCGCCCCCATAGCCCCCAGGATGGCGGTGGGATGCCACCCGTTCTCGAAGAGATAGGGATTCATGCCCGATCCAAGCTTGGTTTCCACCTCCAGGCCGATGATGAAGGCCTCCAACACCTCTTTCCCGGAGGTTTTCCCTTCTTCGCCGGCGGCCATAGCCGCGGGAAGGACGGGGACGGTGGGGTGGCCCCGCATGTTCCGGTTGATATCATCGTAGTCCAGGGCATGGCCGAAGGTGCCGTTGGCCAGAGCGGCAAGGGAGGAGGAGGTCTTAAACTTTTTCCCCCAGACACTGGCCTGCGGGCGGCCGCCCGTATCCTTAATATAATCGGTCATAATCCGGGCCATGGGGTCCCGAGAGCCGGCCAGGGCCACCCCCAACAGATCGAGGATCACTCGTTTCCCCATTTCCCTTGCCTCTGGAGGAATAACGCCCAGGTCGGTATTTATGATGAATTCAGAGAGCTTTTTGGTCACTTCCATAGCTGCACCCCACTAAAGAGAATCAAATCCCAAATCCCAAGCACCCAATCCCCAATCCCAAATACCAAATACCAAATACCAAATACCAAATACCAAATACATTCCAAACCCTAATGTTCAAAGACCAAAACAATCCTTCTTACAGGGGGATTTGGTGCTTAATCACCCGATTTAATCGCTTCTTTCTTTTCCAACCCTACAATCTTTTCCGCCGAGTATCCCAGGATGGTCGAGAGAATCCCGCGCGTATTTTCTCCCAGCCTCGGCGGGCGGGTGAAGGTATCCACCGGGGTTTTATCAAATTTCAGCGGATTTCCCAGAATTTTGATTTTTTCCTTTCCAGGACCATCCGTCTCTTGGATCATGTCCCGGCTCAAAACCTGAGGGTCCGACAGAACCCGGTCTAAGGTATTGATAGGGCCGGCGGGAACCCCGGCTTGATGGATCGATTTTAGCCACTCGTCTCCGGGCCGGGTCATCAGATGAGCCTCCATCATGGGGATCAGCTGGGATTTATTCTCCAGGCGTTTGGTGCGGGTGTTGAACCGCGGGTCCTCGGCCCATTCGGGCTTCCCGATGGCCTTGCAGAGCCTCTGGAAATGGTGGTCCTGGTGGGCTACGATAACGATCTGGATATCCTTGGTCTTAAAGGCCTGATAGACGACGAGCGACTGATGGCCGGCTCCAATGGGGCCGGGGACCCGGCCAGAGTGAAAATAGTACTGGGCGATATAGGTCAATAGATACACCTGACCGTCCAGGAGAGAGACCTCCAGACGCTGGCCCTCCCCCGTCTTTTGCCGGTGTATGTAAGCAGCCAAAACCCCGTGGACGCCCAGCAGACCTCCTACCAGGTCGCCAAGGGGGATTCCGGCGCGGACCGGCGAGCCTCCCGGCTCTCCGGTAATGGACATTCCTCCGCTCACTGCCTGGACGATGAGGTCATACCCCGGGCGGTCGCGATAAGGACCATTGTACCCATAGGTGGAAATGGAACAGCAGATAATCTTCGGATTGTATTTTTTCAGGGTTTCATAGTCGATCTGAAGGCGCTCCAAAACCCCCGGGCGGTAGTTGTCATAGACCACGTCGGACTTGGCCACCAGATCATAAAGAACCTGACGTCCTTCCGGGGACTTCAGGTTGATCACGATGCTTTTCTTATTGCGGTTGATGGACCAGTAATAAGCACTCATATTCTCCGCATAAAAATAAGGAGGGCCCACCCGCGTCTCGTCCCCGTCCAGGGGTTCAACTTTTATGATCTCAGCCCCCAGGTCGCCCATCAACATGGACCCGGAAGGCCCGGCCAGCATCATGCTCAGGTCAATAATCCGGACCCCTTTCAAGGGGCCGCTGCTCTCTTTTTTCCCATCCGCCATGTTCGCTCTTTCTCCTCTCCCGTATTATGAGTTTCAAGTTTCAAGTTTCGGGTTTCGCTGACTTAAAGCTATTAACCTGCAACCTGAAACTTGAAACCTGTGACCTGTTTATAAGGCTGCCGGCTGATATTCTCCGAAAATTTCCCGCAGGACATCGCACATTTCCTGCAGGGTTGCATAAGCCTTCACGCATTCGATTAGAGTGGGAAAAAGGTTGACTTCCTCCCTAGCCGCTTCGCCCTTTAGCTTCTTGAGCAGTTCTGTCACCTTTTTGGAATCCCGGGTCCTTTTGACCTCCTTCAACCTCTCGATCTGCACTTTCTCCGCGTTCTCCCGCCGGTCCGGGTCATAGGGGTGGGCGACCAGGCGGGTGGTCTGCACCTCCAGCTCGCTCTCTCCCGTATAGCAGTTGACCCCGATAATGAGGTCTTGCCCCTCTTCCAGCCTCTTCTGGCGATCGTAGGCGCTGCGGGCCACTTCCCGCTGCAGGTATCCGCTCTCGATGGCTTTGACCACCCCTCCCATGGACTGGATCTTGTCGAATTCCGCCCAGGCGGCGTTCTCGACCTGGTCGGTCAGCGATTCGACATAGTAAGATCCTGCCAGAGGGTCCATGACCTCGGTAAGGCGAGCCTCGTTCTGGAGGATACGGGCCGCGTCTTCACTCAGTTGAATCGCTTCCAAGCTCCAGCCCAAGCCCAGGGGCTCATCGAAGGGAGGATTGCAATTTGGAGGTCCTCCGGACAGGGCGGCGGCGATTCCCCCAACGATGGAGCGGGTCAGGTTGTTGAGGGGGCGCTGGATGGAGCAGTTGACCCGGCCACAGTGAGCGGTGGAGGCCATGCGGAGAAGCATGGACCGTTCGTTCTTGGCCCCGAATTTTTCCTTCACCACCTTGGCCCACATCCTCCGGGCCGCCCGGTGGAAGGCGATTTCTTTGAAGAAATCCATGGACCCGCCGAAGGCATTGAAGCTGAATCGGGGGGCGAAGTCGTCCACATCCAGTCCCGCGTTCACCCCTTCCTGGAGATAGGCTGCGCCAATGGCCATGCTGTAAGCAAGGTCCTGCTCCCGGGTGGCGCCGGCTTCGCGGATGTGGAACCCGCCCATGCTGGTGATGTTCACGTTGGGAACATGTTTCACAAAGAACACCAGACTGTCCCGGAACATGCGCATGGCATGGCGGGGGGGAAAGATGTAAGTCGCCCGGGCGACGTACTCTTTCAGGATTTCATTCTGGGGCGTGGCCCGGAGCTTGTCCCAGGAGATGCCCCGCTGGTCGGCCAGGGCCAGGTACATGGCCATGATGATGTTGGCCGGGGCGTTGATGGTGAAGTTGGAAGCAGTCCGGTCAAGGTCAGTTTCCCCGGAGAAGGCCTCGAAGATGATCTCCATGTCCCGGAGAGTGTCCACGGCCACCCCAACCTTTCCCACCTCTCCGGCAGCCAGGGGGTTGTCCGAGTCGTAGCCGATCTGGGTGGGAAGGTCGAAGGCGATGTTGGGGCCGGCTTTCTGGCCCAGTTTTTTCATATGCAGATAGTAATCCCGCGTATCCTCCGCAGAGCCGTATCCTGAATAACGGCCTGCGCGGGCCAGCCCCGGAGCCTGGGCAATGGAACCCGAACCCCTCTCCCCCGTCCGGTAGGGAAAGGTGGGAAAAGTCCCGGCGGTGAAAGGGTACTGACCCGGAAACCCAACCTTCTCCAGGAATTTGAAATCTTCCCCTGTATCGAGGGGAGAGTAAAAACGGGTGGGGGACTCTTTCAGCTTGAACCGCTGGAGGGCCGGTTTGAGGGTTTTCCCCTCCCATTTTTCCTTTTCCTCTCGGACCTTCTTCAGGGAATCATTCTGACTCATGACCCAAAATCTCCTTTCCAGTTCTGATGAATTCGTAAAAAGTCGGAATTCCATAGAATTCGTCATTCCGGCGAAAGCCGGAATCTAGTTATTTCAAGATGTTCTGGACCCCGGCTTTCGCCGGGGTGACGACCAAACAGACTTCTTACGAGACCATCAATTTCCCCCAGGGTAAAAGAATTCCCTCTTCATCAATTGATCACCTTGGCCCCCATCTTGGGGAGGAATTCTTTATACCATGCAGATTCAGCGGCTACATCTTTTTCCATGGACTTCCCGTCTTTAAAATCATAGGGAAGGTCCAAATGTTTCAGCAGATTCTGAAATTCCGCCCCCTCGACTATTTTCCGGGTAGCCGTCAGGAGTTTTTCATAGACGGGTTCCGGAATGCCTTTGGGCGCGACCAGAATATACCCCAGGGCCGGAGCATCCGGGCAGCCCAGCTCCTTCAGCGTGGGGATATCGGGATAGTCGGGGTCCCGTTTGTCCGTGTTGTAAACCATGAGCATGCGGAAGACCCCCTGTCTGACGTACTGCATGTGCTGCCCTGCCCCGGCGACAAAATCCGTGTGCTTGCCCATCAGGGCCGTGTTGGCCGGAGCCCCGCCCTTGTAGGGCACGTGCTTGAGGTTCAATCCCTTGCACTGAGAGAAGAGCTCCACGGCTAAATGCTGCTGGGTGTAGGCTCCGGAAGACCCGTAGGAAAGTCCCAACTTGGACTTGGCGTAAGCGATGAAATCGTCGATGGTCTTGAGCGGAGAATCATTCAGGACGCAGAGGCCGCCGATGTAGCGGCTGTACTGGGCGATCAAAGTAAAATCCTTGAAGGGGTCGTAGGACACTTTGAAAATATGCGGCCGGACGGTAATGACTCCTGTGGAGACAACTCCCAGGGTATACCCGTCGGGCTTCCTGCTGGCCACCAAGCCGGCCGCCACCGTGGCTCCCCCCCCGGCCTTGTTTTCCACCACCACCGGGACACCGAGGAGTTTCTCCAGACCGGCGCCCAGTGCCCGGGCCGTCAAATCGGTGGTAGCCCCTGCCTCGTACCCGCAGTAGATGGTGATGGGCTTGGACGGATAATCCTGGGCCGAGGTCGGGCTGGGCAGGACCAGGGTTACGAGTGAAACCAGGAAGGCGAAAATAAAGAATCGGAAAA